>CAZBDA010000043.1:21567-38462 GCA_964490445.1 uncultured Rickettsiales bacterium
TGAGGGGCAGGTGGAAGGCTTCGTCACCAACGCACCCATCGACCTGGCGGTGGGCAGCTCGGTGGGCGGCCTGGCTCTCTCTACCGGTGCGCACCTCACGAACACGAACCTCAGTGAGGCGCAGGTCGAGGCGTACATCAGTAACGGTCCGCTGTCCCTGTCCCTGGGCAGCTCGGTTGCGGGTGTGCCCATCTCAACCGGCCTTCACACCATCAACACCGACACCCAGCTCAGCGAGGGGCAGGTGGAGGCCTACATCACCAACGCTCCCATCGGCCTGTCAGCGGGCACGACGGTGGCCGGCAACATCATCTCTACCGGTGCGCACACCACGCAGTTGCCGTGGAGCAACATCACCGGTGTGCCCGGTGACCTTGCCGATGGGGACAGCGATACGCTGTCCGGGCTCTCGTGTTTGAGCGGAGATGTGGCGAAGTGGAGCGCAGCAGCGGGGGCCTGGGAGTGCGCGGTGGACATCGACACCGACACCGACACCGACACCAACACCCAGTTGACCGAGACGCAGGTCGAGAACTACGTCGGCAATGGCCCCATCGGCCTTGCTGCAGGCACCACGGTCGGTGGCCTCGCCCTGGCAGGCGGTGCACACACGACGTCTCTGCCCTGGAACAGCATCTCGGCCATTCCCGGCGACATCGCTGATGGAGACAGTGACACCCTGGGCGGTCTCAGTTGCCTCGGCGGCGAAGTTGCCCGCTTCGATGCCAGCGTCTCTCAGTGGCTCTGTGACGCGGACGCCGTGCTCTCCGAGGGCCAGGTGGAGAGCTACATCAGCAATGCGGCCATTGGCCTTGCGGCCGGTAGTACCGTGGGCGGCGCTGCACTGCTCAGCGTCAGTAGCAGCGGGGACGTCGGTCCTGCGGGCTCTCTCAGCTTCGCCTCGTCGACGCTGTACGTCGATGCTTCCGCCGGCCGGGTCGGAGTCGGTACGTCGAATCCGTCGCGCAGCCTGGAGGTCATCAGCAGCGACGGCGTGCGCATCAACAACTCCAACTCCGGTGGTGGCGGCTACCTGGAGCTGACCAATTCCGGCGACAACACCGACAGTTGGACTCTGGAGCGGGATGCCGGCGGCGGCTTTGCCCTTGCGCATCACAGCGGCTTCGGCCGTGGCGGCGGCACGACGACGACGCCCCTGTTTGTCGACGACCTGGGTCGTGTGGGCATTGGTGACACGAACCCGCCCTATGAGCTCGCTGTCCAGCGAGACAAGAACGGCATCACCTACCTCAGTGCGCGCAACGACACGTCCGCAGCCTTCTCGGGTGCGGGCGTCGAGGTCTATGCCAACGGAGCCCAGGGCTTCATGGTTGCCCACAGCAGCGGCCACAGCAGCAATCCGGACTTCACCAACAAGATGGTGGTGGGCACGAGCAACTCCACGGATCTGTCGCTGGTCACCAACAACACCGTTGCAGTCACCGTGGATACGAGCGGCAAGGTCGGCGTCGGCACCGCCAACCCGGGCGAGGCGCTGACTGTGAACGGGACCATCGAGTCCACCAGTGGTGGCGTGAAGTTCCCCGATGGAACGACGCAGACCTCGGCGGTCGCCGGTGGAGCGATGGGTGGCTCGTTCTACATTCGTGGCGACCAGACCTGCCCGAACGGCTGGAGCCAGGCGAACATCGATTCCAACCTGTTTGGTTCTCAGCCCATCGACTCCTGCTATCGAACGGACGTGAATTGCCTGTCCTTTTATGTTCGTGGCGACCAGACCTGCCCCAGCGGTTGGAACCAGGAGAACGTCGATTCGAACCTGTTTGGTTCTCAGCCAGTTGATGCCTGCTGGCGCTGCAACTGAGCTTCACGGAAGCGAGTGACGAGAAAGCTCCGCATGGGACCGTCGCCAGTGGTCCCTATTGGCGCTACTCTTGGCCCGTGTCACTCCGACCAGCCGATGCACGGGTCCGCCCACTATGGCTGTGCGTGCCTGTTCTTGTTCTCCTCTGTGGCTCCTGCTACTCGGGGCCGACTGGTTCCATCACGTTTGGATCGGACGACGATGACAGCGGGCTATTGGACGACGATGACAGCGGGCTACTGGACGACGATGACAGTGGGCTACTGGACGACGACGACACGGCCGGTGATGACGACACGGTCGGTGATGACGACACGCTCGGAGATGACGACACGCTCGGAGATGACGACAGCACAGGCGATGACGACAGCACGTCGGCGCCAGTGGATGTAGATGGCGACGGCGCGGATTCGTCCGTGGATTGTGACGACTTCGACGCCAGCCTTAATCTCGACGACGTAGACAACGACGGCTCATCGACCTGTGCTGGCGACTGTGATGACAGCGTCGATACGGTGTATCCAGGTGCTCCTTTTGCCTGCGAGACTGGGCTGCCCATCCTGGACAATAACTGCGATGGCGTAATCGATACCAACGAAGCAGACCAGGATTTTGATTCCGATACGCCGTGTGAGGGTGACTGCGACGACCTCGACGCCAGCCTCAACCTCAGCGACCTGGACGGCGATGGCTCATCGACCTGCACCGGCGACTGTGATGACAGCGACGCCGATCTGAACCCGGACGACCAGGACGGCGACGGCTCATCCACCTGTGCTGGGGACTGCGACGATGACCCTGCCACGGGTGCCAACAACTTCCCGGGCAACCCCGAGTCGTGTGATGGGGCGGACAATGACTGCGACACGGTGGTCGACAACAACATCGCCTTCCAGAACTGGTTCCTGGATCTCGATGGTGATGGCTTCGGTGGCGCCCAGGGGATTCCGATCCCCTCGTGCATTGTCCTGTTCGGCTACGTCAACAACAACAGCGACTGCGATGACAGCCTGTTCAGCGGCCCGGCGGTGTTCCCCGGCCAGGTCGAGCTGTGCGACGGAGTCGACAACAACTGCGCCGATGGCATTGACGAGGCCTTTGACCTGGATGGCGATGGGGTCACTACCTGTGGCCCTGACGGCGACCCGGCAACCCTGGCCGACAACGACTGCGACGAGAGCGCGGCGACCGGCGCCGACAACTTCCCCGCAAACCCCGAGGTCTGCGACGGCCAGGACAACAACTGCGACAGCAGCGTCGACGAGGGCTTCGATCTCGACGGTGACGGGGTCACTACCTGCGGTGTGGATGGTGATCCCCTGACCGTCGCTGACAACGACTGCGATGACAGCGCCGCGACCGGCGGCGACAACTTCCCCGGAAACCCCGAGGCCTGCGACGGCCAGGACAACAACTGCGACGGCTTTATCCCCGCTACAGAACTCGACTTCGACGGTGACGGCGAGGCGCTGTGCGAGGGCGACTGCGATGACAGCAATGGTGCCATCTCGTCGCTGTTCGCCGAGACCGGTTGCGACGGCCTCGACAACGACTGTGATGCAGCGACGTCCGACATCATCGATGCGGATGGTGACAGCTTTGCCTGCGACGTCGACTGTGACGACGCGGCGTTTGCGGTGAACCCGGCGGCCAGTGAAGACTGCGCTGACGGCCTCGACAACGACTGCGACGGCCTGGTCGATGGGCAGCAGAGCAGCTGTCCCACTCATGGTCTTCACCTCACCAGTTCGACCAGTGTGGTCAACGTGGCCTCCCTGGTGGGCAGCCCCAGCGTTGCGGTGACGGTCCAGGTGACCATTGCCCCCGGCGTGACGGTGAGCAGCGGTGATGTCGGGGTTCCTGCGCTGACCACCGCGGGCCTGCCGGCCGGCTCGAGCGTGCAGATCGTCAACCAGGGAACAATTCACGGCAAGGGCGGCAACGGGGCATGCGCCCAGCAGGGTGCAGGTCAGGCTGGCGGCGATGCGATCCAGGCCACCGTGGCGGTGACCATCGACAACAGCTCTGGCAGCATCTTCGGCGGCGGCGGCGGTGGCGGCGCCGGTGATGATCCTACCGGTGGTGGTGGTGGTGCTGGCGGAGGCCTGGGCTGTGATTGCGACACCGGCAATGACAACTATTGCGATGGTCCGCACCCGTCCGGTGGCAACGGCGGGAATGGGCCGGATCGTTTCGGCGCTGTCCCCGGAGGTCTTGCCGTGAACTATGACGGCACGCCGGGAACGGGGGGCTCGGTGGGCAATCCCGGTACGGCGGGTGGCGGCGGAAGCGGCGGTGCGGCGCAGCCCATCTCGGCACAGTATCACCGGGGAATGGGGGGAGCCGGCGGTGGTTGGGGCGGCGGCGGCGGCGGCGGCAGTTCTGCGCACGGTACCAGCTGCAGCGAGGTCCCCGGCCCCGGAGGCGCTGCCGGCTATGCGGTTCGCTTGCTTGCTGGCGGCAGTGTCACCTGGTTGGGCGGCTTCAACCTCACCCAGGTCAAGGGCCTGGCGCAGTAGCTCCTGGCCCCATGCTTCCCGTTCGTCCTCTTCGCACTCTGCTGCTCGTCGCTGTCGTCCTGGCCGCGCTGGTGGCGAGCCAGCCGTTGGTAGCTGTTGCCAACGGCCAGACCACCCATGTCTGGATCACCGAAGAGGCACTGCGATTACTGCCTGCCGGCGAGCTGGGGGATCTGCTCGCCAGCCCGGAACTTCGAGACCCGCTGATCAACGGTGCCATGTTCCCCGACGGCGGCTACGCCACCGGCGACGACTACGGCGAACTGGCCCACTGGGAGCCCTTCCAGCAGGCCTACCTGGCTTGGATCCGAGGGCAGTTCAGCCCGCCCTATGACCAGGGGGAGGCTGCCGCGCACGTGGCGTTTTTGATGGGAATGGCATCTCACGGGATGGCAGATGAGAACTTCGACTCCCTGTTCATGGAACGCTCGCGCCGGCACGACCCCGGCTGGCAGACCGAGAACAGCGATCTCGACACCGCGTCGGACGTGCTGTTTGCGGCCCGGGTCGGGGGCATTGTGGCGCCGAACCCCTGGCTTCCGACTGCGCAGTTGGTCGAGTTGTTTGCTACCGAACTCGGCTACGAGGTGGCGGCCGAGACCATCGAGCAGGGGCATGACCGCCTGTTCGTTGCCCTGAGTTTCGTCGAGTGGGCCCGCACGGACGAGGAACGGTTGGCCGCCTTTGCTGCCGACTTCCCCTGGTCCGAAGCCCACCTCGTCGATGCTGCTGTGCCCGGCAGTCCACCGCGCGAGGCCGAGGTGGTCGCAGGCTATTGGCAGGACCTGTGGCAGCGCCTGCACAGCCCAGAGCTGTGGAGCGATCCGGTGCTCGACTTCGTACCTGGAGATGGGACAACGGCGCATCCGCTCGCCGCAGAAGAGGTTGAGTCCAGGCTGCAACTAAGCTTCTCGCGTGGCGTCGACGCGGCGGGCTTAGCCTCGGTGCGTGTCGTGGATGAGCAGGGTGGCGAGGTGCCGGTCTCGGTGCACCACCACTACGGCAACTACAGCCACGCCGTGCACGTCGATCCCGAGGCGGACTGGCAACCGGACACGGACTACCAGCTCAGCATCGACGGACCCCTGCTTAACTACGACGGAGTGTCCTGGGACGGGGCTTGGAGCGCGTCGTTTTCGACCCGCGCACCCGTGCAGCAGGAGGGCTGCGCCTGCAGCGCGGCTCCGGGAACTCGCAGGGGGCCGTGGTGGCTGCTTGGGGGCCTGCTAGCGGCTTGTCTTGCCGCGCGCCGCCGTCGGAAGCTCGACTGAGCATGGTCGCTGCCACGGTCGCCCTGGTGGGTCTGCTCGCCGCCCAGTCCCAGCCATGCATTGCGTTGCCCGGGGAGCACGCAGCGCGCGGCGGGCGCCCTGAGCTGTCCGGTAGCGAGCAGTTGCTCTCTTCTGAGGATGGGCTGTTCAGCATCCACTACACCGAGCAGGGGGTAGACCGGGTGCAGTCGGTGGCCGACAGCGACGGCAACGGCCGGGCTGATTCCCTAGACAGTATCCTCGACGGCCTCGAGGTTGCCCGGGCTGCCTACCAGGAGCGAGGATACCGCCCCCTGGTCCGTGACCGCGGCGGCGGTGGCAGCTCAGCCATCGACGTGTACGTCGTCGATCTCGATGGCAACGGTTTCGCCAACGCGGTACCCGCTGAAGAAGGTGCACAGGACTGGTCGTGCTACATCCGCCTGGCCGCCGATCTCACCGGCACCGACGGCGGCTTGCTGGAATCGGTTGCTGCCCACGAGCTGCACCACTGCATCCAGTACCGCTACACCACCTCGGCTGGTCCGTGGCTGTACGAGTCGACCGCCACCTGGGAGCAGTACAACCTGTACGCCTCGGGTCTGCTCGAGGCTGCCCTGCAGATCCTGTGGGCCGTTCGGTTGAATGGTGCTGGCAGATCGCTGGACGCGGTGGGCAACCGCTACGAGTACGCTGGCATCACCTGGTGGAAGTTCTGGAACGAGCACCAGCCAGCGAGCGAGGAGCGGATGGTGCCCGTCTGGGAAGCGCTGGCCGCGCTGCCCGACTGGCGGCTTACCCTGGACGCCGAGGCGCAGCGGCTGTGGCAGCTGGATCTGCAGCAGGTCTTCCTGGAGTACGCCACCTGGAATGCCTTTGCCTGTGCCCGTGACGACGGGCTTCACTACGAAGCCGACTCCATGGCCTGCCTGCTCGAGGAAGTTTCGGTTCCCGTGCAGCCGCTGTCGGTCGACGAGGAGGCGCTGGTGGAGCTGGACCCCGGCAGCTACGCGAGCGCGTACCTGGAGGTCGCGGCGAGCGGCGAGCAGGACGCGCCGTCGGTCACCTGCAGCGGTCCCGGCGCCGATGCTGATGTGTTGGTCCGCTTGATTGCCCTCGACGAGCTGGCAACCCGGGGTTCGGAACGCACGGTGCGGGCCACTGGCGACGAGGGCCTCGAGATCCGCCTGGACGAGGCCCTGGCGCGTCTCGGCTCGGCGCTGCTGGTCATAGCATCGGTGGGCGAAGGGCCGGCGGAGCTTCGCTGTACGGCGCAGTGGACCGCGCCCGTCGTAGACGAGCAAGAGACCGGCCAGGGATGTGCCTGTTCGACCACCACCATGGCGGCGCCGAGGCCGGTGCTCTGGTCAGCAGTCCTGGCCCTACTGGTGGGACTCTGCAGAGGGCGGCGCAGGCGGTCTAGCTGATCCGCAGAGCCTGCCGCTGGTTCAGCAGCCACGCCACGCTGCCAGCGAGGAAGAGCAGGCCGAGCACTGTGACCGGGAGGGGCGCCCCGCTCGTGGCGAGGAAGCCCAGCGCCACTGCCAGGCCGACATGGCGCGCCAACTCAGTGGCAAGTGCCCAGGAGCGACCCTCGAACATGCCGGCCCAGCCGACGGCGGTCCAGACGATGACCAGCGAGCCCAGCGCCAGTACCGGCCTGGGCAGGGTCATGTCGTAGGTCAGCATCCAGGCCATCAGCGTCCCGACCGGCACCAGGTGCAGCAGTACATAGCCGTGCAGAGAGCGACCGAGGTTGCTGTCGTAGCCTCGCTGTTCCATGAACGCGTCCTTGTCGGCCAGTTTCGAGTGGTCTCTGGGCAGCCACTCCGGCGGTGCGATCCAGGCGTACAGCTTCTCGGCGAGTCCATGGGATGCCGAGGACAACTTCGCGACGTGCACCCAGGGCTCGATGTTTGCCCACAGCGGGTTCCAGCTTCGCAGGGGTCTGCGGGTTCCGTATAGAACCTCGTCGCTCTCGGGCTCGAAGCTGCCGTAGAGCCGGTCCCAGAGGATCAGGATCCCCGCGTAGTTACGATCCAGGTACTGGTCGTTGATGCCGTGGTGGACCCGGTGGTGCGAGGGCGTGTTGAAGAGCCACTCCAGCGGCCCCATCCGGTGAATCAGGCGGGTGTGGATCCAGAACTGGTAGAGCAGGTTGAGGGCAAAGCAGGTTGCCCAGACCAGCGCTGGGAAGCCCAGCCATGCCAGTGGCAGGTAGAACAGCCAACTGTAGACCTGCGAGAACCAGGGCTGCCGCAGGGCCACTGCCAGGTTGTACTCCTCGCTCTGGTGATGCACGACGTGCGTCGCCCAGCCGAAGTTCACCCGGTGGCTGAAGCGGTGATACCAGTAGTACTGGTGGTCGACCAGCAGCATCGCGGCGAGCCAGACCCACGGCGAAGAAGTGCCCAGTTCCAACAGCCCGAACTGCGCCTCGACCAGCGCATAGACCGCGAGCGGAATCGCCTTGCTGAAGACACCGATCAACTGGTCGCCCATGCCGCAGGTCAGGTCTGCCATCGAGTCGTTCAGGCGGTGCAGCGGACGCTTGCTGCGGCGCGCCAGCAGGATCTCGATGCCCAGCAGGGCAAAGAAGAACGGGACCGCGATGCCGATGGGGTTGATGTTCACGGCGGGACAGTAGCCCAGCACCCCGAGGAGGACCAGAGTTCGCGACAGGCGCCGCCCGCTCGCCTATCCTCGCGCCATGAAACCACTCCGAGTGATTCGAACTTTGCTGCTACCGGCCCTTTGTGTTTGCGCCTTGATCGGGGGGCTGACTGTCCTCTCTACGGCGACGGCGGCTCCGAAGGGCCCGGAGGTCCGCGCGCCTGCCCCCCCCATCAAATTGACCCACCCCCAGGGCAACACCGGTCAACACACCGAGCACAAAGGCAAGGTGGTGGTGCTCGAGTGGTTCAATCCCGACTGTCCTTTCGTAGTGCATGCTCACGGCAAGAACGGGCCCCTCACCGAGCAGGTGCCGAGAGCCCTCGCGGACGGTGTGGTCTGGCTGGCTATCAACTCCGGGGCACCCGGCAAGCAGGGTGCAGGGCTGAAGCGCAACATCGCGGCGCGCAGCCAGTACGGCATGACCTACCCGGTGCTGCTCGACCCCGCCGGTGATGTTGGCCGCCTGTACGGGGCGATTACCACTCCGCACATGTTCGTCATCGATGCCGCGGGCACCCTGGTCTTCGCGGGTGGACTCGACAGTGCGCCGCTGGGTCGAGGCAACAAGAGCAACTTTGTCGATGCGGCCCTGGCCGACCTCAAGGCCGGCCAGCCGCCGAAGCGTCCCCGCAGCAAGCCCTACGGCTGCTCGGTCAAGTACGGTCGCAGATAGATCCGAACGAGGCTCGGCGCTGGCGCGCCAGGTGACTTACAAGCCCGCGGGGGCCCTTGGGACCCGCCGTGCCGCGGCGCCCATCGAGTCCTGCGGAAGGGTGGCCTCATCGTCTTCTTCGGCGGGTGCCGATTGCGTCAGCCACGGCTGCAGGATGGGGCGATGCACGTAGTCCTGGAAATCGGCGGCCAACTCTGCGTTGGGCGCTGATGCGGGCCGTCCGCGCATGCGGAAGCGGTGCTGCAGGCTACCCGTGTGCATGTACACGGACTTCGCCAGCAGACGCGCGGCGCGATACAGGGTGCGCGGACTCAACACACCCATGAGGCCGAATGCCTTCCACTGGAACTTGAACAGGAACAGCACCGTCAGGAAGTAGGTTCTTCCCAGCGAGGAGAAGATGTCGAGGCGCTGCGGCTCGAAGATCGCGTCCTCCATGTAGTCGATGTGCTCGTCCGTGGGGCTGTAGCTGAGTGCCAACTGGTCAGCGCGGTAACAGTCGATGAAGCCTGCGCTGCGGCCTTGTTCGATCATCCGCGTGAAGTCGTCGTACATGGTCTTGAAGAAGCCCTTCTCGCAGTTGGCGATAGTGGCCCGTGCGAACCAGGGATCGAGGTGCCACTTGCCGATGAACACTGGCACCCAGACTCCGAACCACCACATGTACTCCAGGTAGATGCGCCAGCTCATGGCACTGGCATTGCCCAGGTGCTTATCGTGGTCGCGGTACAGGTGCATGACCGTCTTGCCGTAGTAGACGTTGAAGTCGTTGTAGGCCTCGCGTTTGTCCTCGGTGGCAATGGGACACTCGCCGGCGTGCTTGGAGCGGATGAGCTCGGTGACGCTCTCTACTGCAAAGGCGATGGTCGAGGTTCCCAGCGAGTAGAAGGCGTCGCCAAAGTAGGCCGCGTCACCGATGGCGTACCAGTTGTCCTTGCTGAACATCTCCCGGCACAGGTGGCTGGGCTTCTTCCAGTAGACGAAGTCCTCGATCTCGCCGCTATCAATGATGTCGTACAGGGCCTTGTGGTTGGCCCGGACGAAGTCGAGGAACTTCTCCTTGCGGTTCAGATCGTCGCCGTTGACCTCGCTGTGGTGGAACATCGCGCCGATGGAGATCGTCATGGAGTCGTCGCAGATGGGGATCATCCAGAACCAGTGGCCGTGGCCGAACCAGTGGTTGGTCGAGTAGTACTGCGAAGTGGCGGTCTTGAGGGGGTCGGCACCGTCGCTGAACAGGGTGCGGTCGATACCCTTGACGCGGACCCACACGGCACCGGTGTCCAGGCCATACATGTCGGCCGGGTCGTTGAGGATGTTGTCGGTCTTTTTCCCTGTCAGGAAGGCGCGACTGGCCGCATCGACCAGGTGGTCGGCGCTGAGTGTGACCCGGCCCTCGCCGTTCAGCTTGACCTCGACGTTGTGCTTCTCGTCACCGGCGGTCAACTCGAAGTCCTTGACCTTGCCCTGCAAGAAGGTGACGCCCCCGTCGCGGTTCATCTGCTGCAGGTCGTGTTCGAGCTTGCCTCGGTGCACCTGGAAGGTGCCCACCTTGGGGAAGCGAGGTGGCCAGATACTGAAATAGTCGTCGATCGAGTCAGTCTTGGAGGGCTCGCGCGGCCAGTGGAAGGCCAGCCCGCACTTGGGCAGGTGGTTTTCGATCATGTAGTCGACCAGGCCCAACTCCTTGCTCAGGAAGATGGCGCCGATTTCGACCGTCGACTCTCCGATCTTGTGGATGGAGGCGACCTTCTCGTCTGAGCGAGGATCGACGATCGCGATGCGAATTCCGGGGATCGTACGCAGCAGGTGGCGCGCCTGGACATTCCCAGCGTAGCCTCCGCCCATGATGACGACATCGAAGTGCTCGTTGCTCTGCATCGGTTCCACCCTCGGCCTCGGGAATACGCCGCGAGGCGGGCGCATAATGTCACGGTTGCGCCGCTTGTAAAGTCCCATCCCCATGCGAATCGACCCCGATATTCACGTCGCTCGCGGCCTTCCCCTCGACTTTTACTCGTCTACCGAGCAGTTCGAGCGGCAGCGGCGATGCCTGTTGTCCCGAAGCTGGCACTTCCTGGCTGATGCCGGCGTGCTCGCAACCGAGCCGGGTTCCGTGCTTCCGACCAGGCTCCTGCCCGGCGTCCTCGACGAGCCGGTCGTCCTCCTGCGTGGGGAAGATGGCGCCGCACATTGCTTCAGCAATGTTTGCAGTCATCGTGCAGCACAGGTCGTGACTGAGCCGGGCGTTCTCAAGCAGTTGCGCTGTCCCTATCACGGTCGTTGCTTCGGCCTCGATGGCAGGGTCCTGAACGCGCCTGGTTTTGATGCACCGAGTGGAGATCTCGTGGAGCTGGCGCTGGGCCGCATAGGCCCCTTCCTGTTCGCTTCGCTCGACCCGCTGGAACCCTTTCCGGCCCTTGCTCCACGCCTCGCTGCGCTGCCATGGGACGAGTTGCGACTCGACTCCGACGCCTCGACCCACTGGCAGGTCGCTGCTCACTGGGCGCTGTACGTGGAGAACTATCTCGAGGGTCTGCACATTCCCTTCGTGCACCGCGGCCTTGCACAGGCGATCGATTGGAAGAACTATCGCTACGAGCAGTTCGAAGGCGGCACCCTGCAGGTCGGCATTGCAGGCGCCGACGACCTGGCATTTGCGGGCGAGGAGCGTGTGGCGGCCTGGTACCTGTGTCTGTTCCCGACGACGATGCTCAATGTCTACCCCTGGGGTGTGTCTCTCAATCGGGTTCTACCCATGGGCCCTCAACGCACCCGCGTCGAGTTCCAGGCCTGGGTGTGGCGTCCGGATCTGCGTGATCAGGGGGCGGGCAGTGGGCTGGATGTCGTCGAACGCGAGGATGAGGCTGTGGTCGAGTCGGTGCAACGCGGTGTGCGCGCAGCTACGGCGCGCCGCGCCGAGTACTCACCCGAGCACGAGCGGGGTGTTCATCACTTCCATCGCATGCTTTCCCGCTACCTGGGGGATGAGTAGCAGTGAGCACGATCATCCTGCACATCGCGCAGCGCGCCCACTGGCTCCGCGCAGCGGGGGAGGGAAGCTATCGCTGCGCCTCTCTCGACGACGAGGGTTTTGTGCACTGTTCCACCCTCGAGCAGGTGCTGCTGCCGGCGAATGAGCGTTTCCGGGGCCAGCAAGACCTGGTGCTGCTGTGCATCGAGGAGGAGCGCCTGGACTGTGATCTTCGCTACGAAGACTGTTACGACAGTGGCATGGCCTTCCCGCATGTCTACGGACCGATCAGGCTGGATGCGGTAGTCGCCGTGGTCGACTTCCCGCCGGGCGACGATGGTCGCTTCGAATTGCCGTCGGGCTTGGCCTGAGCTCTCAGGGCAGCACGAAGCTGCGGTCGTTGAAGCTGGTGCCGGCAGGTGCACACCAGGTGGGCGACTGCTCCACCGCGTCGAGGGTCATCCCCTGGCGAAGGGACAAGGTCAGCGTAGTTCTGGTTGCATGAGAAACGGGCCGTCGCCGAAGCTGACGCCTGCTGGCACACACCAGATGGACAGGTACCACATGGACTCGTGCAATATTCCGTCGAGGGTCATCCCCTCGCGAAGGGACAGAGTCAGCGTCGTTTCGTCGTAGGGACCGTCGTCCCGCAGGTCTTCGCTGATGATGTCGAAGCTGGAGAACTCGGGGCCATCTGACAGCACGGCACGGACGTCGATGCCGGCACCGTCGAAGACGAAGTCGGTGATCTCGATCGTGCAGTTATCGACGATGGTGGCTGTTCCCGCCACATCGTGAAAGTGAGTCTCCAGGATCGCGACTGCACCGACCGCGGGGTGGTCACTGCCGCAATCGGTGATGGCTGGCGCCAGCGGCGCGGCCTGGTCGCAGCCCGCGAGGGCGATAAGCGAGAGGACGAGCAGCGCGCTGCAGGGCTTGCGGAACGGGTTCGCAGAGGTCTGGTTTTGCTTGGGCATGGCGGTCCTCAGTTTCCCTTCGATTCTCGCAGCTCACGCAGGCGACGGTCGCGTCCGCAGCCGAGCCGGTAGCTGCCGTAGCGTAGTGGATTCTTGACGTGGAAGTCCTGGTGGTACTCCTCGGCAGGCCAGAAGGTGGCGGCGTCGGTTACCTGCGTGACCACCTTGCGGCCGAAGCTGCCTTCGACTTTCGCGCGGGTGGATTCGGCGAGCTTGCGCTGTGCCTCGTCGGCGACGAACAACTCGGATCGATATTGCTTGCCCATGTCGCAGAACTGTCCGCCAGCCTGGAAGGGGTCGATGTTGTTCCAGAAGACCTCGAGCAGTTGCGCGTAGGTCACGACTTTCGGGTCGAACACGACGCGCACGGCCTCGGCGTGGTCGGTCTTGCCGCTGGCCACTTCGTAGTAGCCGGGGTACTGCTTCTTGCCCCCGGTGTAGCCGGAGACTGCGGAATCCACGCCCGGCAGGTCGTCATAGGCGGACTCGACGCACCAGAAACAGCCGCCGGCAAACACAGCGACGCCTCGGTCACCGTCACTGGCTGCTGCTGGAAACCCCTGGGCTGGAGCGACGCTTTCCCCGGGCTCGGCGCCAGGCGCGGCGCTGGTGGTGGTGCCAGCGCAGGCTGCAACGAGCAGGGCGAGCAAGGCGAGTAGCGGGCGAAACGTGGACATGGAATGACCTCCGAGAGGTTGGTTTTGTACTCTCAGTACGGGCGGGCTTCGTCCTGGTTACATTTATCCGGCAGAACCTGTATCAGCAGCTTGCTCTCCACCGCGCTCAATCGACCGACTGGCGGCCCGCCCTCGGAGGGATGAATGCCAGTAGAAGGCCAAGTGCCAGCATGCCGAAGATCACCGTCACGTGCCCGAGCATCATGTGGTTCGGCGACTGTGCCGGGCAGTGGCATTCGAGATAGAGGTTGCCGACCAGGCCGGCCGCCCCACCGGTAAGGAGCAGTCGGCCGACCAGGTTGTCACCACCCCGCTCCAGGAGCCAGCCGAGGGCCAGCAGCGGTGCCGACAGGATCGTGCCCCAGACGAAGCAATTCATTGCGCTGCCGGCGACCGCTCCGGTCGGACCGGGCAGGGGTTGGCCGCTGACAATGGGTAGGAGCGCAAGGCCCAGCGCGCCGCCGATTCCTGCTGCCAGCACGATTCCGGCGATGTTGCGTGGCCAACCCGATCGGTGCAGTGGGCGTAGTGCCAGTGTGATCGCACCGCCTGCCGCGCAGCCGTAGATGAGCAGTGCGGCCGTGACTCGGCCGGCGGCTTCCGAGAGATCGGGACGCACCGAGAACTTGAGCACCGCCAGGATCGTCCCGAGGGTCGTGACGCCCATCAGCACGTGTCGGGTGCGTGTCGATCGGCTGCGCAACCAGGCTCTCAGGCCCGATTCCCGGTTCAGGGCAGCGCTCAGGGCCGAGAAGGACGCGCCCGCGGCGAGGGACTCGCCCTGCTGCAACTCGGCTTCGCGCTGCAGCGCCTCGCCGACTACACCCGGCACCTGTGCGTCATGCTCAGGCACAGTCATCTGCCTGCGCCGGTGCTGGCCGTAACCCCAATGCCGCTGGGTGCGTCGGTAGCCTCGAGGCTTGCTTTGAGCTGCTTGTAGCCGCGGTGGGCCCGCACCTTCACCGCGCTGACGGTGGCTCCGACCACCTCGGCTACCTGTGCGAAAGACAGCCCGTCGAACCAGTGCAGGGCAATCACGGTGCGTTGCCCCTCGGGCAACTGCGCCAGGGCCTGACGTACCTGCCTGCGCGTCTCGTCTCCGGTGAGGTCATGGGGAGCGCTGGCACCGTGCTGCTCGAGCCGCGCTGGCTCCTGGGTGACTGTACTGCTGCGGCGTACAGCTTTCCTGACGGCTTCGCAGCGCAGGTTCATGGCGATTGTGTAGAGCCAGGGGCGCAGTGGCGCACCGCTGCGGAAGTCGTTGCGGGCCCGATGGAGCTGCAGGAAGGTCTGCTGGACCAGATCGTCGGCATCTTCGGCGGAGCGGATCTGCCGACGCATCATGCGAGTCAGAGGCGCCGAGTAGCGGGCGAACAACTGCTCGAAAGCGCTGTAGTCCCCCTTGATGTAGCGCGCGAACAGGGCCTCGTCGTCGGCAGGGTCCGAGCCCCCGGTTGCGGCACTCAGGTGGAGTGCCGCGCTCAGCAGCAGGACAAGTGCTGTGCTCAGCAGCATGGTGGTCATCTGGCCGCGGTCTCCAGGGTCGGGATCCACCCGCCCGTGGACCACTGGCTGC
The DNA here is from genome assembly GCA_964490445.1 of uncultured Rickettsiales bacterium. GTDB lineage: Bacteria > Myxococcota_A > UBA796 > UBA9615 > UBA9615 > UBA6601. The sequence continues at coordinate 36,715 of CAZBDA010000043.1, forward strand.
GAGTATAGTTGAGGTGAATGCGGCGTCCCCCGCAACCCCTGCACATGGTTCGGGCAGGACTTGCCGGGTACACAGGGCTAAGCTCCTTGTGGCCTGGGGTTTCAGGGAGAAGCACAGGTCGTGACTTGCTGGAACGACGAAACGGCTCAGCGCCCTGGGAGGCTCTGATGGCATTTTCCCACTCGATGCATCGGCACTCGTACCTGTATCGAAACGTACTTCTCCTCCTGTTGGCATTGGCTTTGCTGTCTTGCGCTTCGCGTGGTCGTGGTGGCAGCGGTGATGATCTCGAAGGGGACGATGCTGGCGAGTGTTCCGACGGCGCCGACAACGACCGCGACGGGCTGTACGACTGCCTCGATCCAGACTGTGAGAACTCCCCCGACTGTTCGGGCGACGACGACACCACGGGCGACGACGACACCTCGGGCGACGACGACACCACGGGCGACGACGACACCACGGGCGACGACGACACCACGGGCGACGACGACACCGACAACAGCCAGGAGTTCGACTGTGCCAACGGTTTCGACGACGATGGGGACGGCTGGGTTGACTGTATGGACGCCGACTGTGCGGGCGATCCGGCCTGCACCGGCGACGACGACGACAGTTCTCCGGGGCAGGAGTGGGACTGCGGTAACGGCCTCGATGACGACAGTGACGGGTACGCCGACTGTGCCGATTCCGACTGCGCTGCGGACCCGGCGTGTAGTGGCGACGATGATTCCTCGCCGGGTGGTTGGGAGGCCAACTGCGCCAATGGACTCGACGACGACGGCGACTTTCTCATTGATTGCTTCGATCCCGACTGCTCGACCGATCCCGCCTGCTTCGGCGAGGGCAACTGCAGTGATGGAGTCGACAACGATGCCGACGGTGATGTCGATTGCAACGACATTGACTGTACGGGCGATCCGGCCTGCGGGCCTGTCGGAGACGGATTCAGCTGTTACCCAACGGTTTCGCTCAGCTGTCCGGTGAGTGGTGAGGACTTTGTCTACGGAGACACCAGCGCCGGCGTCAGCAACATTGGCAGCTACGGCTGTGCTTCGCAGTCCTGGAACATGTCGGGGCCCGAAGAGGCATACAGTTTCGTGTCGAGCACTCAGGTCGCTGTCGAGCTGCGGATCCTGACGATGGGTTCCAGCCAGTTTCGCCTCGCACTGATCGAGGACTTTGGTAGTGGCTGTACCGAGGTGGACTGCATCGATGAGGGCACTGTGATCTACTTCACCGCCGCTGCTGGGACGACCTACTACGTCGTCGCCGACACCCTCTGGGGGCCGCCAGGCGGCGCGTACCGCATCGGTATCGAGTGCCCTTGAGCCGGGTCTGATCTGCGCGGCGCGGCAGCCTGCCACCGGCATAGGGAGGCCCCCGCGAGCGTGCTTGGCGAACAGGGTTCGCGGGCTGTTTCTTGCGATCGGCAGGCTGCTCTACGATCAGTGGCTTGTCGTATTCGTGACATCGTTTCGATATTTATTTGACCCACTTGGCTTGCGTATGACGATCAGCGCTGGTAATTCTTCGCAATTGGAGCGCGAACTGGTCGCGGCTGCGGAATTTCTGCCCATGGATTGCCTTACCGGCACGGGCACTTGGAGGAGTGAAAGAGAGCTATGAAACTGAATTTCTGGACTTACCTGTGTTTGGTCATGCTGCTTGCGGTGCCTGTGACGGTTATCGGTTGTGGTGGCGATGATGACGACGATAGTGCTGATGATGACGACACCGCTGACGAC
>CAZBDA010000044.1:0-38030 GCA_964490445.1 uncultured Rickettsiales bacterium
GCTGGCTGCCAGCCCGTGTCGCTGTCGGCTTCTACGAGTCCTGCCTGGTCGTGGCCTGGCCCGGGCTGCTGTGCCTGTGGTTGATGCCCGGCGAGCGCCGCGCCCGACGGCGGCGATGGACCCTCGGAGCCCTGGTCCTGTGGGCACTAGCCGTACAACTGCAGCTGGCCCTGCCGGTACTGGTGATGCTGATGGCGCTGTTGTGGGCGGCGATGGCTGTCCGAGCTCGCCTGAGCGGCGAGGAAAGCGACCGAGAGGCAGCCCTGGGAGCCCTGGTGATGCTGGCCATCGCCGCGTTACTGGGCGCGGTCAAGTTCCTACCGATGCTGCACCTGCTGGGAGCCACGGACTTTCGGCAGACGGCCGACTACCCCCGACATCCCGACGCCTGGTACTTCAGCCTGGAGCAACTCTGGTACGCCCTGTTTCACCACGTCCCCGAACTGCGCGTCGTGGATGCGGACGGCAACCCACGGGTGCAGGAATACATGACCCTGATGCCGGGAATGGGGCTGCTGTTGCTGTGCGCCGTCGGCCTGCCCGCCGCCTTGCGACGCACCAGCACCGCCTGGCCGTGGCTGCTCGTGGGAGTGGTGTTCGGCTGGCTCAGCTTCGGCCCCAATGCACCTGTCGACGGCTTCCGCCTGCTGCGGCAACTGCCCCTGTTTTCGTCGATGCGCGGGCCCCTGCGCTACTTCAACTTCCCGCTCCTGCTCGGCATGTGCGTGGTCGCGGCCGTGGGCTTCGAGGTGCTGCGGACCTACCTCGAGGGCTACCTGCGCGGATCGCGTGCCGGCTTGCGCCCGGCGGTAGGGCTCGCCCTACTCCTGGTAACCGCTCTCCTCTGCCTGCCCGCCGCACTGCAGGTGCGGGGCCTGTACGACACCTCGTTCCTCTATCCAGCAGACCCGCTACCGAAACCGGACACCGTGCAGAGCGAAGGACTGCGGCCCGAGTTTTCCGGGGATGATCTGCTCAACCTACGGGTCTACAGGAACGTCCTGCGGGGGGTGCCGACCATTTACTCGCCAGAAGACATTCCGATCCGGAGCTCAGCTCTGCCAGCCCGTTGGCTGGGAGCTCGCGGCGACTTCGAGGAAGAACCCGATTACCACGGCGAAGCCTGGCTACGCGGCGAGGGCCAGGGCGACTCGGTCCAGCCAGCAGAGCACGGCAGCGCCCAGATCATTGACTACCGCGGCCAGGTCATCGAACTGGCTCACAGCATGGCCGAGCCCGGAGTAGTGATCGTCAACCAGAACCACTGGCCCGGCTGGACCTGCGGCGACCGGCCCCTGCACGAGCAGAGCATCAAAGACCTCGGTGTTCTCGCCTTCAACGCCCCGGCCGGCAACAACCAGAGCACCACCTGCACCTGGCAACCGCCGCGCTTTACCCTGGGACTGATCGGATCGCTCCTCGGGGTGATCGCGCTGCTGTGCCTGTGGCCCTGGCGCCGCAAGCAGGAACCGGCGGACAACTCAGAGCGGCGATAGTCCGCGACCAACCGCCAACTCCTCGACCGGAAGCGGCGTCTTGTCGCTCGCCCAGCGGGGGCCGATCTCGCTTTCCTCGAGGGTCCTGCGCAACTCGTCGGCCATCAGACCGTAACCGCGCCAGTTCATGTGGCAGTAGTCCACGAACAATTCCTGGCCCGGGATGCCCAGCGGGCTGGCCCGCTCGGCTGCCCTCTCCAGGTCGAGCAGCTGCACGTGCTCGGCGCTGGCAGCGACTTCACGAATGATGGCGTTAAACGACGGCCGGCAACGATTCCGAGGCATCAGCTCGGTGGCCTGTTCCAGGGCGGAGTGAGCGGCCTGGGCTTCATCCAACTCGAAGTAGGACAGGCCGATCCAACGCAGCGCTTCGGCAGCGTTCTCACAGGTTTCCAAGCCCACGATCGCAGCCTTGTAGTCCCCCTTGAAATAGTCATGAACGCCGCTGGCCAGACAGGGGCCCCACAACTTTTCCAGCGCCGCCCGGCCCTCCTCGAAGCGTTTCATCCGCAGGTAGGCAAAGCCGGTCCAACTCTGGATGTCGGGCAGACCTTCGCAGGATTGCAGGTGCTGTAGCCCCTGCTCGAGCCTGCCCTCGTGGAACGCCTCCACCGCCGACCAACAAGGACTCGTGGCCGAAGCGTAGCGCTGGTCATCGATTACCGGCCCGCTCTCGAAACCCCGGTAGCGCAGGTTGACCGGCAAGGTCGCCAGCAACAGCGGCACTTCCTGCTCGGCGGTCATCTGCACCACCGTTTCGAGGTTGCTTCGGAACTGGTCGCGAACCATGTCGACATCGGGATGCTGCGGGGTGAAATAGGTGCGCTTTTCCGGGTCCGGTGTGGGCGCCAGCAACTTGGTAAGCATGCGGTAGCCACCGAACTGGTGCAGCTTTTCGCTCACCGTACCGGGAGCCAGCACTCCCTCGTTGTTGCAGCTGGCAACCACCAGGGCATCGGGTTCCAGGCGCAAGACGGACTGGGCGACGCTGACCACCCGGTGGGAGCTCGTACCACCGGCAGCGGCGTTGATCACCTCGGCCGCGCGCTCTGGATACAAGTGCCCCAACTGCGCGGTCAGCCAGGTGGAAATGCCGCCAAACGACTCACTGCCATCGGGGTTGCAACAGTCATAAGGCGTGCCCTGGGCAAAGGAGGCACCGAGCAGAAACATCCTCCAGCGCGGCCCCTTACTTGCCGCAAAGCTGCTCTTCACCATGTGCTGACGGCCGTACTCGGTCGTCACGTACTGCTCGCCCTCGAGCGCGAACAGCGGCTCCTCGACGTGCAGCATCCGGTCCTCAATGCGGTGGGTATCGACGACTCCCTCGTCTTCGAGGCTCTCGACGATTGCGTTGAGCACGAACAGCACGATGACCGTGACGATCAGCGCGAACACCGCGCTGCGCAGGAGCCCTGGCGCGCGGCCCTTCACGGCTTCGGCTCCTGGGGGCCAGCAACCCCTGTATCTGGCGGGGCAGTCTCGGCCGAGTCGTCATCGGACTCGGTGTCGGCCCACAGCTCGCCCAGGGTGCGGCCCAGCGTCGGACAGGCCCGAGTTCCCTTCGGTGACCAGATCGCCAGGTCTCGGCGGCCGCCGGGAACTTCGATCACCCGCTCCAGGTCCCACCGATCTGCAGTGATACAGCGGGGGCGCACCGGCAAGGTGCCGCGCTGCACGCCGGACATTGCCATCTCGGTGTCGCCGGGCGGCGGGTGATTGCAAATGGGAGGCACCGTACGTCTCTCCTCGTCTTCCTGCAGGTGAGCGTACATGGTCCGGTAACGCATCCAGTACACATCGCCCGAATCTCCGACGATTGGATCGTCGGCCGACAGTCGGAGGTGCTGCACATGACACTCTTTGAGCTTGCTCCACAAGGCCTCGCGGACCTCCGCCCGGTCGTGGGCCTGAGTCCCGCGACGAACCCAGCCACGCTGATCCACCGAGTCCGCGAGGCCCCAGCGCACGATCTTCGCGAGCTTGTCGGTACCCGGACGGGTCGGCGCAACCGAACGTGGCGCGGGACTGTCGTTGAAGTGAAACTCGAGACCCACCCCGAAGCCAACCACGAGCACCGCAGCGCCCAGGGCCCAGCGCAGACGCTGGCCGAGCAGAGCCCAGCCGATGGCGGCGGGGACCAACAGCACCGGTGCGGCGGTGATGGCGAAGCGATCGTCCAACGGTGGGATACGCAACAACAGGAACAGCCAGTGGCCGACGAGGATGACAAGAACGGCAATCCAACCACGGCGAGAGCGACGCAACCAGACCGCAGCGAACCCCAAGGTAAAAGCCAACAACAGCGGCGAAAACAGCGACGCGACGAGGCGCGCCGGATAAAACGCCAGGCGTGCCGCATCGGGCACCTGCATGCGGTTGAATATGCCCGCGACGATGCCCGAAGCCGTGCCCGAGTCAACGCCGGCTGGAGCACCGTGCGGAGCGTCGTCGCCGATCTCACCGAGCATCGCGGTAAAGGAATCAAACGGGCCGACCAACTTGACGAAGCCGAAGCACAACACGGTCATCACGACGATACTGATCGCCATCGCCCCGAGGCTCACGACAAAGCGTCTGCGCCGCTCGGCGCCTCCTTCCGCAAGAGCCCATAGCGGCACCGCACCGACCATGATCAAACCAAAGGGCAGAGCCGTCCACTTGACGAGGTTGGCAGCACAGAGCAACAGGCCCACCGACAGCCCACCGAGTACCGGTCGCCGCGGCCAGGTGGCGAATGCGACCGCCACGGCCAGCCACAGCAGCGCTGTCATGGGCAGGTCGTAGTAGTAGCGACAGGCCACTCCGTGCAGCGACGGCACCAGCAGCAGACCGCAGAAGGCCGCCGCCGAAGCTCTCCTTGAACCCGAAATGATGTGCACGATCCCGGCGACGCAGCCAGCGAGCAGGAACAGCCACAGCAGACCCGTCCACAAGATCTGCTGCGCCCCGTGTCCGGTGATCGTCCCCAGCAGCAGCGTCAGCAGGTGCATCAAGGGCGGGAAGGAACCGTCGGCCTGGCGCATAAACTCCACCAGGGAGGTGCGCGTGGGATCACGCCATACGTCCAGCATCTCGAGCCTGGTCAGGTGTTCGATGTACTGGGCAGAGTCCGAGCCATAGGGCTGCAGGCCGGTTCCGTAGATCCGCGACAGCACCATCGCCGACACCCCGACAGCAACTGCAATGGGCAGGTCGAGTTGTAGGCCCTTGTCCTGGTCGCTCATCGTTGCTCGCTCATCGTTGCTGCGTTCCTCAAGACGGTAGCCCGAGAATCCAGAACCAGTGCGGATTCAGCCAGATGCTGAATTGACCGCGCAGGTAATACAGAAACTGGCTCAGCAGCAGCAGCAGCAGCGCCGCAGTAAGCAGTTGGCGACGAAAGCGCGTCTCCCACACCTGCCAGCTGGACCACAATGCGGTCAGTCCACCCAGAACCAGGATCGGGTCGATGATGACGAAGTAGTGGTAGCTGTCCGGGTAGCCCTGCCCGTCGGCCAGCTGGAAGTGTTGCATCAGGAGCACGACGACGGTGAAGGCGACGCCCGAGAATCCGACGGCCGCTCCGATGGGATCGCGCTGCCGGACCGACGGCACCAACCACAGCGCCAGGGGCAGGAACAGGACCGGGTTGGTCCAACCGAGGCTGAGCCCCCCCATTTCGGCCATCCCCCGGGACGGGTCACGCTTGAAGGCGAGCGCTTCGTACATACCGGGGTAGGTCGTCGCCATGAACAGCGAGATCAGCAGAGCAGCTACCACGACGAGTCCACGGCGACGATGCGGCAGCAGCCCGAACAGTCCGACAAACAAACCGCCGATACCGAACCAGCACAGCAGGTTCATCTCGACCGCCGCCAGGCCGGCCGCGATCCCTGCAACCCCGGCGCTGCGGGTGCCGGTGCGGGCAAAGTGGATGATTGCGAGACCTGAGATCAACAGCAGCAGCTTGGCGATCGGGTACTGCTCGAAGGGGCGGATCCCCGAGGGGAGGAAGGTGATCATGACGACCAGCAACACGGTGAATCGGGGGTTCATCCATGTGCGGCCCACGTAGGCGAAGGTCGCCACCAGGGCTGCCTGGATCAGCGCACCCTGGATCAAGATGGTGACGCGCGGATCGTGGTCGGCGATACCCGCGTACCAGTCAATGGCATTCATGAAACCGCTGTACAGGGGCGGATGGACAAAGGGGACCCAGGCCCAGGACGGTTGCACACCATGCACCCAGTACTCGACCACCGGCAGCAGGATCGCGCCCACCTCGAGACCGCGGTACTGCACCCAGGCCGTCCACAAGGTAAAGGGGACAAACACCAACCAGGCCAGCAGCACCGGCCGAGCAGAGAGTTCCTTGAACCGGGCGAGCTTCACTCGGGCGCTTCCTTCAGGTGCCTGGCCAGGAACTCGAACATGGCCACAGGCCCCTCACTGTAGCCATAGGGGACCGACAGGACGGGGGTGCCCACGGTTTCCAGCGCGTTGAGGTTGGCGCTCAGGCGAGCCAATCCAGGATGCGTCTCGTCGGCGATCTGGCCGTACTCGTCACCCTCGAGGGGATCGCCGACGTTGAAGTGAATGGCGGTGAGGTCGGAGACGTAGGCGCGCAGCTGCGGCGAGACCCGTACCAGCAGGTTGCCGGCCACGCTCCCTCCCGAGTGGCCGATGAGGCCAATACGACCGTTGCAGACCTCGGCACGGCTACGCAGGAACTTCAACGCCAGCAGCGCCTCGTAGACACGAACTGTCATGGTCGAGAAACCGCCGCACAACATCGCCAGCGTCGCCTCGTGCTCCGCGCTGCCGGTGTCGTAGGCACGAGTCGTGAGGATCAGCACTGCATAGCCCTCCTCGGCGAGCAACCAGCCGAAGCGATCGTCACGATGCTGCGCTGCGGTCTCGCCATGACCGGGCAGGGCCAGCACGGCGGGGAAGGGGCCCTTCCCTGGCGGCATGAGCAACAAGCCATGAAAGCTGCCCACGTATGGATCCTTGAACACCATCTCGAACTCGCGGTAGCCGCCGGCATCACGCTCACTGATGGTCATCACCTCGAGAGGGCGAGCATCCAGGGACGGCTCGACGGAGTCACCTTCCAGCAAGCCGCGAATATTGAGCGTGTCTTTCAGGTCCTCGGCCAGGGCAGAGGGGCTGAGTTCGGGAATGGGTGGGCGTGGCTGGTCCCAGCCGTCCTTCCACAGCTCTGCGAGTTGCTTGTGCAGGTCTCCGCAGTCCTCGTCGGCGACTGCCCAGCGCTCGGCCCTACCGGGGAACTCGAGGTAGTCCTGGTTGCACGCCGAAGGCTGCCAGGGTGAAGGCTGCGAGGCGATGGGCTGACAGCGCCAGTTTCCGTCCAGGTCGCTGCCCTCGGTGATGTTGAGTCCGGCCGCCCGCAACTCACAGCCCCCCTCGGAGACAGCCACGGACAGTGCAGTGTCCGGAACGACCGAAGGTTGGAGCAACTCGCCGCTGCCTGCCTGCAGCGTGGGGCAGACAATCTGATCCCTCTTCGACCAGATGGTGACATCTCGAGTCAGGCCCAGCAGAGCGAGACGACCCTCGAGTCGCCAACTCTGCCGGTCAATGCAGGGCGGCATCACCGCCGTCCCCCCGTGAACCGCACCCGAGACTGCCAACTCGGTCTCGCCCGGCACGGACTCCCGACAAGCCGGTCGTCCATACTCGGCGGGCTGCGCGTCCTCCGTGATCGTCCGCGTAGGCGGCTGCTCCTGCAGCCCGGCGTAGGTGGCTCGGTACTTGAACCAGTTCAGGTCGCCAGAGTCCCCCACCATCGGATCCTCGGGAGCAACCCGCACCTTCTGTACATCGCAGCGTTGCAGAGAAGACCAAAGCTGTTCCCTGGCCTTGAAGCGTGGTTCCTCCTGGCTGTCGACCCGCGCCCAACCACGCTGCTCAACCGAATCCGCAAGCCCGAGACCACGCAGAGACACTCCCGGGCGCTCACCCTCGGCGATGACAACCCTCGCCTCGGCCGCGCCGGGCAGGGTCACATCCGTGTGCAGGTCCAGCGCCACGGCCATGCCAGCGAGCACCCCGAGAGCAGCCCACCAGGGACGATGCCGAGATGACAACTGCTCCCAGCCGAAGCCCGCAGCAAGGGCGAGAGCCGGTGCCAGAGTAAGCAGGAAGCGGTCATCCAGTGGAGGCACCAGCAGCACGAGGAACAGCAGCTGGCCGAGCACCACCGCGCCCACCAGGCCCAGGCCTACGGCGCCGCGGCGGAGCCAGCACAGCAGCAGCGGCAAAAGGAACAGGCACAACAGCGGCGAGAACACCGAGGACACCGTGCGCAGTGGATAGAACAACAGCCGCAGTGCATCCGGCGTGACCAGGCCGAGGCTCAGTTCGGGCGGCGCCGACTCGAACGCCTCGCTGCCCTGGGCCAGCCCGGCGACGACATCGGCCGCCGGCGAGGAAGCCGCATCGCGCATCATGGCCACCAGGGAGTTGTGGGGACCGATCAGTCCGACATAGGCAAAGGTCAGCAGCACGCACAGGGCAGCGGCGATGGACGGCGCCAGCAGCCGGATCCGCAGCGATTCCCGGGGCGTAACTTGTGCGCCGTCCTGGGCACAGCGGACGGGCAACAGCGCCACACCCACCAGCATGATCATCACCCAGGGAAGAGCCAGCCACTTGATCAGCGCAGCAGCAAACAGCAAGACACCGCCGACGAAGCCGGCAACAACCGGGCGGTCGGCACGCAGCACGACGATCAAGGCCACGCCGAGCCAGAGCAGCGCCGTCATCGGCAGATCGTAGTAGTAACGGGTGGCAAAGCCGTGCAGGGCAGGAATGAGCAGAGTCGCACAGCCGGCCGCCGCAGCCGAACGTACACCCGAGCCCAGCGAAGCGGCGACCATGGCGATCGCCACTGCCAGCAGAAGCAGCCACAGAGGACCGGCCATGAGCACGTCCTCGGCGCGGTGCCCCAGTACCGTTCCCATCGGCAGCGTCAGCAGGTGCAGCAGGGGGGGGAAAGCATTGTCTACCTCCCGCAGGAATGCCACCAGGTCGCCCACCTCGCGGTATTGCCGCCAGGCCTGCAGCACCTCTAGGCGACTGAGGTGCTCGATGTACTCCGCACCATCGACGCCGTACGGCTGTACCAGGGACCGACTGATACGCGACAGGACGACCACTACGATGGCCGCGGCCACCCCTGCGGGCCAGAACAGGTAGGCCCGTTCAATGATCGAAGAGGACTGCTCGCCTGTCTCTTCCGTCACGAGCCGAACCACAGGTCAAGGAAGCTGCGCTCGGGCAGCAATACGTAGCGCTGTCCCCAGCAATACAGGCCCAACTGCGTGGCGACGAGCAGCGCCGCGACCGTGCCCAGAGCGATGCGGATCCGGACCAGCGCGCTGGGACTCCAACTACTTTTCTCGGCGCCCCTCCACAGGCCGGCCAGCACGAAGCAGACCGCCAGGACCAGCGGCGTGTCCACCAACTCGAAGTAGTGCAGGCAGTAGGGATAAGGCTGTCCGTCGGCCAACTGGAAGTGCTGCAGGCCCAACGTCACGGCGGTAAACAGAAAGACACCGCCGGTCGCACAGGCCGCAACAGGCAGCGGACCCAGGAGGCTGCCACGGAGACGACCCGCAAGGGTAAACACGATCTCTACCAACCTCGGCAGCAGCCAGATGGCCAGCGGCAGGTACAGGACGGGATTGGTCCACTCCAGGGTCATGCCGCCACGGGTGGCATCGGCATCGGCATCGGGGCCCTCTTCGATGACCTGCCACAGGCCTGGGAAGGTCGAGACCATGAACAGTCCGATCATCACAACCGAAGCCAGGGCAGCCTTCAGGCGACGTCCCTCGATCAGGAAGAACATCCCCGCCATCATGCCGCCGATACAGAACCAGTTGGACAGGTGCAGTTCGACCGCTGCAAGGGCCGCAAAGACAGCGACCACGAAGGCCGACCAGCTGCCATGGATGGCGAGGTTGAGGATGGCGATCGCCGCCAGCGCCATCAAGGTCGAGCCCAACGGATAGTTCTCGAAGGGACGGACCCAGTTGGGACTGAATGCCACCAGAGCGGCAGCCACCTGGGCCCAACCCGCCCCCACTTCACGCCACAGGAACCACGCCACGAACACCACCACCAGGACATGAGCGAGCGCCCCATGACCGATCATGACCGTCGACACGTCGACGTCGAACCAGCCGGCGTAGAAGTCGCAGGAGTTCATCAGCACCGAGTACAACGGCGGGTGAATATAGGGCACCCAGGACCACGGCTCGAACAGCCCATGGACCCAGTACTCGAGAAGACCACCGCGGTCGACCAGATCGGCCCGAACACCCTGGTCCTGGAGCCACGCCGTGACCAGCACGAACGGCACCAGCACACCCAGTGTCATCGGCCACGGATTCGTTGCGAGGAGGCGACGAAGCATGCGCCAGGGTAGTCTAGCAGCCCACCGACCCCACCACTCTCGTGGCCGTCGACCCCAGCCCCCTTTGATGCGGGCTACCCTGGTGTCCCGTGACAGAGGAAGCCCCAGCCCGGACACGGTCCCTCGGCGAGCGGCTGCCCGACGTGCTCTACACGCTCGTCGTGTTGCTCGGCCTGTCGCCGCTGCTGGCCGACCTGTTCGGACACCGATTCACCGATGCCGGGGCACGCCTGGGACATGGTCTCTACCTGGGCCTGGACGGCGCATGCGGTTGGCTTTCGGGCCTGCTCAGCAGCGCTGGAGGTGAGATCCGAGGCTGGCTGGTGGTTTTCGGCACGATCGCGACCGCTGTCGCCCTCACCGCCTGGGCGCGAGCCCTGGACCCGGAGCCCGGAACAGCCCCGACTGCCCGGCAACGGATCGCTGCCGGGCCCTGGCAGCTAGCAGTCGGCCTGCCGGCGCTACTCGGCGTGCTGCTGGCCGTACTGCTGACCGCGGCGCTGGAACCGCGTGCCTTTGTCTCGCTGTGGCTGGTCGCCGTGGCAGGCGCGGCCCTTGGGCGCCGGCGGCGGCGGCCACCTCTGCCCTGGGAACGCAGCCTGACCGGTCTGCCCGCAGCCTCGTGGGCCAGCGACCACCTGCTGCGCTTCGCCTTGCTTCTGCTCGCTCTGTCGGCACTGGTTGGGGGTGGGCTGCTGGGCGGGGTGGAAGGCGCTGCAGACGCCGCCCTGCGAAGCCTGGAGCAACAGTTCGGCGGCAAACCGGGCAACCTCGTCTTCCTCGTCGCCGCAGGCATCCTCATCGCTACGCTGCTCGCAGACCCGACGCGTCGCGCACTGGCAATCATGACCTGGGAGCCCTGGCTGGCGGCTGCCGTAGGGGCGCTGCTCGTATCCTTCGCATTGAGCGAACCTCTCAGTGCGGTCGGCAGCCTTCCCGCTGCCGCCCTGGGAGCAGCGGTCGGCCTGGCCGGCACGACCCTCGGTGGAGCTGGTGCCGCAGCCGTTCCCCTGCTGTCACTGCACCCGCTGCGAGCAGCGGGGCGCCTCACTCTGCCGTTGCTCGCTGCAGCAGCCAGCACTACCTGGGCGATCGCAACCGGCCCCATCGGCTGCGATGCCGTTCGCGCGGACCCGCGAATCGAAGTCCTGTTGTCGCACCCAGGTGCCGGTTCCCTGGCACCGAGCGAGGGAGTCCACCCTGCCCTGTTCGTCGCCTTTCCCAAGGAGGGCCTGGTTACTCGTCTCAGCTTCAAGGACGGCGCGGACCGAGGCGTGGACGTAAACAACCTTCCCGACGAGATGCGGGAGCCGCCCCTCGGTGAGCCCAGACTGCGTCCCGGCAGACTCGCTCTATCCGGTATCGACGAAGTCCTGCTGCTCGCGAACGCCGAGCAGCAGGAGTTCGACAATGGGGTGGTCGTGGCCATCGACTCACTGACCTCGCTACCGCTGGCAACGGCGATCTCCATGGACTCCTGCCAGCCGGGGTCCTCAGCCTGGCATCCCTTCCACTCACTGACCCTCATCGGCTGCGAGGACCGCGGAGAGATCGCCCTGTTCGAGCCGACAATGCATCGCTTCATTGCCCAACAGGCGATTCCGAGCGTTCCCGCTGTTCGCTCGCTGTTGGTCGATCCACGGGATGGCTCCCTCGTGCTGCTACCACGGCTCGGTGGCCCGTTCCTGGTCCGCTATGACCTGGCGTCTGCCCGGACCCTCAGTTGGCGCTTCGTCGGGGCCGGCAATCACCACCTGAGCCAGGACATCGACGGCGTCCTCTACCTGCCTCGCTTCACGTCACGGCAGGTACTCGTGCTCGAAGGCGAAGAGTTGAACCCGAGCCGCTCGCTGGCGGCTGGACTGGGACTGAACGTCTCAGCACCTGTCCTCGCCAGCGACATCCTATTGGCCGCTTCGAGCCTGACCGGAACCCTGTACGCCCTGGACAGGACCGGCGCACAGGAGCCCAGGGAGCTGCACCTGGGCGGCCTGTTGCGCGACCTGCGGGTGGCTCCTGGTGGGAACCGCGCCTTCGCAGCAGGAATGTGTGGAGTCCTCGCCATCGACCTGGCCGAATGGCTGGACGACGACGAGCTTTGAATCTACCGTTTGGCCTATGAGCCATCACTCGCTGCTCGCCATCCTGCTGCTCGCTTGCTTCGGCTTTGCGCCCAGTGTCCTGGCCGACGAACCGCAGGCCAGCGAAAACGCAACTCCCGAAGAGCTCATGCTGCTGGCCTATGTCGACGACCAGGGAAGACTTCACGTAGTCGACTCACTCGACCTGGTTCCAGCGCAGTACCGTGACCGCGTGCGACCGGCCAAGCTGGGCGAGGTCTCTACGATCTCATCTCAGAAAACATCCAAACAAAAGGCTCGGCGGGCGTCGCAGCCCGCGAAGACGACAGCACCGAGGCGCGCCGACACAGCCGGCCGCGAGCCTGCTGGCAAGAGCCGCGGCAAGGGCCGCAAGGCGAGGGCCGAGAGAAACAAGCAGTTGGCTGAGCTCCAGGAACAACGCAAGCAGGTAGTCGATGAATTGGTTCTGCTCGAAGAAGGCTGGCTGCCCCCGGAACAAGGCGCAGAGGATGGCGCTGAGCGTCCAGAGCCCAGCAGCGAAGAACTCGACCGCCGCGCTACAGAGCTCAGCAAGCGGCTGAGCGCACTCGACAAGCAGATCGAGGAATTGAAGGCGAACAAGTAGAGCGCCCCTCTAGCTATGGCTAGTTCCTCAACCTGACGACGGTGATGCCATCACCGCCCTGGTTGCGAGTCCCCGGCGCCCAGTCCTGCACATACGGCGAGGTGGACAGGGCCTTGCGCAGCGCATCCTTGAGGGCACCGGTACCGTGTCCATGCAAGAGGAAACCGAAAGGGTCCCCGGCAACGGTACGGGCGTCGAGAAAGGCCTCGGTTCGTTCCAGCGCGTCATCGACCCGCTCGCCGCGCAGGTCGAGAGTGACATCCGGGGTACGAATCCCCGCCTCGAAATCGGGGCCCGGCTCGTACTTGCTGCTGCCTCGATCTTTGCGGTCGCCACGCTCCTTGCCCTTGCCCTTGCCCTTGCCCTTGCCCTTGCCCTTGCCCTTGCCACCAGTCTTCGCGAGTTGGCCACCGCGCGCCCGCTCGAGATCATCGGTCTTGACCTCGACGCGCAATCCGTCGACCTCGACAGTCACTTTCGTACGGGTGCCCGGGGCGGTGATGACCGTCGCGTCCTTGCCGAGAGTAGCCACTCGAACCCGGTCGCCGGGCTGCAGGGCTGCGGGCTCGATGCGGTCCGCCTTCGGGCGTGGCGTACCGACGCCGAGAGCATCCCGCACACGACCGGCTCCTTCGGCGATGCGCTGGCGGGCTCGGTCGACGCTGACCTCATCCTGCTTCTCGCGAATCTGCTTCATGGCACCGCGAACCGCCTCCCGGTAGCCACGCACTTCCGTCTCGAACTCAGCGCGAAGTTCGGCCTCGATCTCTCGACTGTGGCGCAGGAGTTCGTCACGCTCGCTGCGGATCGCTTCGAGGGACTCGGCCGCCTCCTTGCGATCGTCCTCTGCCGCGCCTCGCTCGAGAGCTGCCGCGCTGGCGTCCCGCTCGAGGCTGGCGAGCACCCGCTCCACCCTGGCTGCATCTGGACCCATGAAACCTCGGGCAGCATCGAGGATCGACTTCGACAGGCCGACCCGTCGAGCCACCTCCAGGGCGTGGGAGCTGCCGGCCTGCCCGACAGACAGGCGGTAGGTAGGGGCTCCAAGCCCGGCGTCGAACTCGACCCGTGCGTTCACAAAGCGGGGGTCGTTCCCCGACAGCGCCTTCACATCGGGATAGTGCGTGGTGGTGATGACCAGGCCAGCCCGCTGCAGGAAGGCTTCCAGGAGGGCCCTGGCGAGGGCAGCCCCCTGCACGGGGTCAGTGCCCGCGGCGATCTCATCCACGAGCACCAAGCCCGGTCCCTCGACCTTGTCGAGCAGCTCGAACATCTCGACCATGTGCACGATATGGCCTGAAAAGGTAGACAGGTCGCCCTGGACGTCCTGGGCGTCGCCGATGTCGGTCAGCACCTCGGGAAACCAGCCAACTACGCTGCCCAGTTCGGCTGGCACCGCCATGCCGGCCCGAGCAAGCAGCACCGCCAGGCCGATCGTCTTGAGGGTAACGGTCTTGCCGCCGGTGTTCGGGCCAGAAAGCACCAGCGCCCGGGGCGCCGTGTCGGGGTCCCTGCCAAAGCCCAACCGGATGTCATTGGCAACCACGTCGACGCCCCGGAGGGCAAGCACCGGGTGGCGTCCCTGGCGCAGGTCGAGGCAGGGCTCCTCGATCAGTTCCGGCACCTGAGCCTCGAGATCCTGGGCGAGCCGGGCTTTCGCATTCAGCAGGTCGAGTCTTGCCGCGGTCTCCAGTGAGCCCTGGATCGCTTTGCCAAGCAGCGCTACCCGCTCGCTGAGGTCCCGCAAGATACGCAGCTGCTCGCGGCGAAGCTCCGAGTCCGCCATCTTCAGGTCGTTGTTCATGGCGACGACCTCGAACGGCTCGATGAACACGGTCTGACCGGAGCCCGAGGTGTCGTGGACGATGCCCAGCCCCATCGCCTTGTGCTGCACCTTGACGGGCAGCACGTAGCGGTCATTGCGCATGCCCAGGAAGTCGTCCTGCAGGGCCACTTCGAACCGGTCCTCGCCTCGCAACCGATCGATGGTCGCGCCGATCTTCTCGTGCAGAGAGGCCTTCCTCGACCGCAGGCTACGCAACTCAGGATAGGTGGCAGAGGACAGCTCGCCGCGGGAGTCGAACGACGCAACCAGCCAGGCGCTCAGGTCGGGCAGCGGCTCGATGCCCCGCGCGATAGCGGCCAGGCCGGGCGCCTCATCCACCAACTCCTGGAACTGGCGATACAGACGGTCGAGTGCTTCGAGGCTATGGCCGATGGACAGCAGCGCCTCACCCGCGAGAATCTCTCCCTTGCCCGTCGCCGCGACCGCAAGGGCAATGTCCTCGATACCGCCCAGCGTTGGGGCCGTGCCCAGTTCCGCAAGATGCAGCATCTCGCGAAGCTCGTCGAGGAGCTGGCGGGCGGCGGCCGCGCTGTCTGCAAAGCTCAGGGCCGCGCAGCAACGCGCACCCGCAGCAGTGGCTGCCCGATCGCGCAGCGAAGCGACCAGGAAGGGCCAGTCCAGCCCCTCGAGACTGCGCTCCCGCAGCGAGGGCTGCAATGGCTCCACCGGCCCTCCGGCATCCTGCTCAGAAGAATTGGCCGAGGATTCGGACACCGTCATGACTCCAGTGGACCGGGGGCCGTTGTAATTCGCCGGGACGGGCGATCCGGGACAGGCCCAGGGGCTCCAGGGCTTCCGCGAGCATGTCACGGAGTGTTTCCGAGCCTGCCAGGGAAAGTCCCTGGAGTCGCGGGCCCAGCGGATCGAGTAGCACCGGCAGATCCCCCAGCTCGTCGACTGGCAGGAAACACATCGAACGAGGCGGGGGCACCAGGCGCAGGCTCGTGCTGCCGGCCAGGCTGGCGCACGACCAGCCAGCCCCTCCCCTCGACCAGCCCTGGAAGCCGGTCTCACCGAGCCAGGCACTACGCGCAGCGGCCTCCTCGTCAGACAGCGGCCCGGCAGGGAACTGCTCGACGAGCGACGGCAGACGCTCAGCTGCCCGCTCGGCGAGCAGACGCGCGATCTCTGCCGAACCCTCCACGAAGACCCAGCGCGGAGTGAGGCAGCCCTGGCCATCCCAGGCGAAGTGGTCGACAGCGAGGCGGTCGATAAGCTCGTCGAGGACGGCATCGGAACCCAGACTCGCAGCGCTGATCGCCGCGACGCTGTAGCGATGGCCGAAACCAACGATTCGGCGCACGAACTGTTGCTCGAGCACGGCGATGCTGTCGTCGTCACCAAAGGCAAAGAGCAGATCCAGGTTGTCCAGGAAGGTATGGGTCGCAGCGACATCGTCACGGGACCAGGCCGCTGCACCGAGACAGTTCCCCAGTTCGGGAGCGTGCGCCTTCATCGAGCGGGCCAGCAGGAGGGCAAAGGTGGGGAAGCGATCGGGTGCTTTGACCAGCGCCGGGCTGCCTGCAAGCAGCGACGCGATGACCGGCGGCAGACCCGCCACGAACACGTTGCCGGCCCACACGTGGCCACTGAGTTCCGGCGGCGGGGACCGGCCGACATAAGGCTTGCCCTGGGCTTCCTCCCGCCACCAGTGTCGCATTCCCTCTTCGGTCACCACGGAAAACGCCTGCTCGATGCCCCAGGCAACCATCTCGGGACTCAGACTGCACTCGTCGGGCAAGCGCTCGAGCGCCTCACGACGGAACTCATCCTCCGGATCACGCCAGCACAGGGCCAGACCCGCCAACGCGCGCATGCGCTGCTTCTCGGTGAGGGCAGCGAGGGCAGCAGCCGAGCGACGCAGTACATCCGCACCTGCCAACAGGCGATCGGGCAGCGCGTCGGCTCCGGCAACGTCCGAGCCCACATCGTCGACACCTGGTAGAAAACTGCGCGAGGTCACGGACGCGACTCTCCTGCGCTCGACGCGACTCCGCTCAGGATCTCATCCACCGCCAGCGAACAGCCCCTTGCCATGGAGCCGGGAGCCCGTCCCGACAGCACGACGCTGTTGTCGCACACCACGCCGAGGTCGGCGGTCTGAACGGCTGTAATCGAATCCACGTTCGCCAGATCCCAGAAGCGCAGCAGCCCGCGCTGCCCGTCGGGCAGCAAGGCCAAGGTATCGGTGTCGACCGCCTGCACACGGCACCACGGAGGAAACACGAACATACGAGCCAGTCCGGAGCCATCGGTTGCATCGGGCAGCTTTTCGCTGAGCCCTTCGAAGCGCCTCGCAGCATCCGGCTCCTGAGACGCCAACCAGCTGGGCTGATAGCCCTGGCTGCCCAACTCCGTCATGCCGTACTCCGACACAATGGAAGCAAGCGGAAGCGACAGTGCCTTGGCCAGGCCCTCGTAGAACAGGTCGCGGCTGAGCGTGCGGGCGGCTCCCTTGAAGCCGCCCGTCTCCATCAAGCGACTTCCCCCAGGCAGTGGAGGCGGGCTGCCCAGGGTTCCCGCGACGAAGCCCTCGAACAGTGCCTGCAGTGCCCGCGCAGTGCCCAGGACCAGCACTGCCGTGCCGCTTGCCGAGGCGCGCCGCATGGCATCCGCTGCAGCCGCCAGGCGGGGCCCACTCGCGTCCCAGTAGAAGTTACTTTCGGCCCCCCCACGGCGATCCACAGCCCACTGCAACATGAACGACAGGCTCGAACTCGGAGCCTGTTCCGCCGAAGGCGCAAGGACCACAATCTGCGGTTTGTCGACGGCTGACAGCAGGAATACATCCATCCACGCTGCAAGGCTCGCGGCATAGGTATCTGACCTTCGCAGGTAGTGCCGACCCCGCCCCCCCGAGGTCGTGCCGGAAGTCTCGAATACCAGCGCGGAATCCGCGCTCGCAAAGGTGCACAATTCGACCGAGCGAAACACCTCAGTGGGAACCGCAGGCAGGTCCGCCCAGGAGACGACCGTCTTGGGGTTGGCGTCGTGCCCATCGCAGTAATGCCGGTAGGCCGCGTTTGCCTCGTACTGGTGGGCAAACAGCGCGCAGGCAAGCTCAGCGAAATCGGCATCCGGCCAGTGCCACCGGCGCGCCCCGCGGGAGTCGGCAATGGCCTGCTGCACCCGCTCGTGCAGGGCGTCGCTGCGAACATCGGGCGAGGTCACAGGCAGTCCTCCAGCGCCGCGAGGGCGCCATCCCATTGCGCCCGGCACAGCGTCAGAGGCGGCGTAAAGCCCAGCACCTCGCCATCGAGGCCCGCGGGCAGCAGCAGGTAGCCTCTTTGCAGCATGCGCCGGCACAGGACCAGCGAGTCGCCGGCAGGCTTCACTCCCAGCCCGCGCATGGCTCCCCGACCCCGGACCGGACCGAGCCGCAAAGGATGGCGCTCAGCCAGTGCCGTCAGCGTCTTGCCCATGTAACGGCCCAGTTCCTGGCCCCTCTCGAGCAGGCCACCCTCTTGCAGCAGGTCGAGCACGGCAAGGGCTGCGGCACAGCCCACCGGGTGACCCAGGAAGGTCGAAGTGTGGATGGCCTCACCGCCGCTCAGCCCCCAGCCCGACATCACGGCCTCGGTGCCAATGCAAGCCGAAATGGGAAAGCCCGAACTCATCCCCTTGCCCAGGCACAGCAGGTCGGGGACGACGCCATCGGCATCGCTGCTGCCCGACTGAAAGAGCACCCCAGCACGGCCGAAGCCGGTAAAGATCTCGTCGAAGATCAGCAGCAGCCCCAACTCGTCGCACAGCGTCCGAAGCAGTCTCAGCCAGCCCTCCGGGGCAGTACGGTTTCCGCCACGGCCCTGGATAGGCTCGACCAGGATCGCAGCTGGCAACTCATCTCGGCTGACGAGATGAGCACGAAGTTCCTGTTCCGAAGCGCCAAAGGGCAGCCAATTGGCATAGCCACCGAGCAGGCCCTGGAACGGGGCGCGAAAGCCTGGCCGGTAGTGTGAAGCTGACAGGATGCCCAGCGACATCCCGTGGTAGCCACCCTCGAACGCGAGGATGCCACTGCGGCCGGTAGACATCACCGCGGTCTTGACCGCCGCCTCGACTGCTTCAGAGCCCGAGCTGGCGAAAATCACCTGCTGCAGATCGCCGGGAGCAACGGCAGCCAGTGATGCGGCAAGTTCGATCCGGGGTCGCCCGGGAAAGGCATCGCCGAGGCCGTGAACCAGGCGCTCCATCTGATCGCGGGCGGCTGCTACGACCGACGGGTTCGCGTGTCCCGCCGAAGCCACGCCAAAACCACCACTGAGGTCCACGAAGCGATTGCCGTCGGGGTCCCATACATTGGAGCCCACGGCGCGCTCCCAGACCACCGGGTCCTGGGCCTGGCCCGAGACCTCGGCACGGCGCGCACGACGCGCAGTGATGCCCGGACACTCGTGCTTCGCCAACAGGTCGACCCACTGCTCACCGAGCGGCCCGGGCACAGGTCCCGTCAACTCGGGCAGAGCCGTGCCGCGAACCGGATCAGCAGATTCGGAAAAGACGGGCAGAGACAGAGGGCTGCGGCTCACGCCGGGGTTTATACAGGGGCCCGCAAACATCGACCAGCAGATCACCGCGTCGCCGACCACTCAGGCATGATTGGAGCCGTCTGCTGCAAGTCACCCTGTGGAGGAGCGACCATGACGGACAGCAACCCATCTTCGCAGCACGTAGAGATGCGCCGCCCTTTCGACGACCCTGCCTACAAGGCGCTTCGCGACGGCGACCGCGAGGCCTTCACCGCATTCATTGCGAACCGTGATGTCGTCGACTTCAGCTGCTGCGATCTCGGTGGAGTCGACCTTCGCAAGGTCGACATCACTTCCATCGAGCTACACGGTGCGCGTCTCAAGGGCGCGGACCTGCGTGGTCTCGATCTCAGCAAGCACAGCCTGGATGGCGTATCCATTAACAACGCTCGGATCTCGGGCACGCTGTTTCCTCGGGACATCTCGGCAGACGAGATCCGCATGAGCCTGCACGAAGGCACGAGAATTCGTCACGGCAGCGGCTGAACTACCGCCCGACCTCAGAACCGAAGAGACCAGTTGAGGGAGGCCCGCGGCACGACTCCGCCGCGACCATCGGGTGCCGGAGTCAGCGACGGCATCGGAACCAACGCCAGTGCCCGGGGCGGGACACTGCTCGTCGAAGAGCGGCTCGTCTCGGGCTTCTGGCGAAACGGATCGACAGCGTTCTGGATGCGCTCCATCTTCGCCTTGCTCGCCTTGCCCATGAGCAGTCCGGCGACAATCATTGCGCCGCCTACAGGGAGCGCGATCGCAGGTACGGCCCAGAGCCGAGCATCGTAGTACTCGCTGTTCACCGCCAGCCCAGCGGCGACGAGGCCGAGCACGCCCATCAGCAAACTTGCTCCGCCGCCGATAGCCACGGCCTGGCCGTACAGTCCAAGCTGGTAGGCCTCCCAGTACGAACGTTCGTTGGCCACCGTGCGCGGCACCTTCGCTACCCCCTTGATGGTGCGCAGCAGCTGCCCTCGGGTAAAGGTGCCCGACGACAGCAACGGCAAACCGACGAGCACCAGAGACGGTCCTCCTCCGAGCAGCGCCCCAAAGCCGTAAAAGGCCTCTGTCGGGACCACCAACTGGCCCCGGGCAGCCGCCGAACTGAGCAACATCCCAGCCAGGAACAACGAGGAACCCGCCACCGTCAGGACGGCACCAGAGATGGTCCAACGCCGGGCCAGTCTCAGCAAACCAGGATCAGGAAATGGCCGACCAAGGGCATCGACCGGCGGCAGACCAGCGGCCTTTACGGCCACCCCTGGAGTGGGGGCCTCGGTGGCATCGACGCCCGTCTGTTCTGAACTGCTGGCCTGCTCACTCACTTCGCCGTCCTCAGCTCGTGCCGGGGCCGCGAGCAGAACGAAGAGCAGGAGCAACGGGATGAACAAGCTACGTAGAGACATCTGGGCAATGGTAGGAAGCCCAACCACCACCGTCTAGCCCTGCTCGGCCTTCTTCTTTCTCCGAGGCCGCTGGTTCGCCGGCAGCACCTTCTTGCGAACACGGATGTCGTCGGGTGTTACCTCGACCAGTTCGTCATCGGCTATCCACTGCAGGGCCACCTCGAGAGTCAGGTCTCGCGGCGGCGAAAGCACCAGGGCTTCGTCCTTGTTGACGGTCCGGATATTGGTGAGCTTCTTCTCTTTGCAGGCGTTCACATCGAGGTCATTGGTCTTGGCGTTCTCACCAACGATCATCCCCTCGTAGACCTCGGTCATCGGGCCGACGAAGAGAATTCCCCGAGCCTGCAGGTGGAACAGCCCATAGCTGCGAGTCTTGCCGGCCCGGTCCGCTATCAGCGCACCGTTGATCCGGTAAGTGATCGGCCCATGCCAGGGTGCCCAGCCATTGAACAGGGTGTTCATGATGCCGGTACCACGGCTGTCGTTGACAAACTCCGAGCGGAAGCCGATCAGGCCGCGAGCCGGGATGTCGTACTCCACCCTCGTACGGCCGGAGCCCATCGGTCGCATCTCGTGCATTCGACCCTTACGCTGGGACACCTTCTGCGTGATGGCACCCAGGAATTCTTCGGGCAGATCGATGACCAGCCGCTCCATGGGCTCGAGCTTGCGGCCGTCTTCGTCGACCCGGGTCACAACCTCGGGCCGAGAGACGCAAAGTTCGAACCCCTCTCGGCGCATGTTTTCGATGAGGATCGCAAGGGCGAGTTCGCCGCGACCGACCACCTTGATCGTGTCCCCGTGCTGCGTCTCCTCCATACGCAGCGAGACATTGCCCTTGAGCTCACGTTCCAACCGCTCACGGAGATTGCGCGACGTGACGTACTTGCCCGCACGTCCCGACATGGGACCGGTGTTCGCCGAGAAGAACATCGCGATGGTCGGCTCGTCGACGCGCACCCTCGGCAGCGCCTGCGGATCGTCCGCGTCGGTAAGGGTGTCGCCGATATCCAGGCTATCGACTCCTGCCACCGCAAACAGTTCTCCGGCCTCGGCCGCCTCCACGCGCTTGCGCTCGAGACCTTCGAAGACATAGAGCTGGCCTATGCGGATGCGGCAAGTCTCCTCTGCACCGACCAGAGCCACAGTCTCGCCTTCGCGCAGGGTGCCGGCGAACACGCGGCCGATCCCCAGTCGGCCGATGTACTCGTTGTAGTCGAGGTTGGTGATCAGGGCCTGAAGCAAGGCCTCCGGGTCGCCCGTAGGCGCCGGGATGTGCTCAATGATCCCAGCGAACAAGGGACACAGATCCTCGCCGGGAACCGCGAGGTCTGAGGTGGCGGTCCCAGCGCGGGCGTTGCTGTAATAGACCGGGAACTCGATCTGATCGTCGCTGGCACCCAGGTCGATGAACAGGTCGTAGACCTCGTCGAGCACTTCGTCGGCACGCGCATCGGACCGATCGATCTTGTTGATCACGATGATCGGCTTCAGGTTCGCTTCCAGCGCCTTGGAAAGCACAAACCGGGTCTGCGGCAGTGGTCCCTCGGACGCATCGACCAGCAGCAGCACACCATCGACCATCGTGAGCATGCGCTCCACCTCGCCGCCGAAGTCAGCGTGGCCCGGGGTGTCCGCGATGTTGATCTTCACGCCCTCCCAGAGCACCGACGTGGCCTTGCCGAGGATCGTGATGCCCCGCTCACGCTCCAGGTCATTGCTGTCCATGACGCGCTCGGTGTCATCCCGCCGCTGGTCGAGCCTGCCCGACTGCGCAAGCATGGCGTCGACCAGGGTGGTCTTGCCATGGTCGACATGGGCAATGATTGCGACGTTTCGAAACTCGGTATTCATGTCCAGCCTGGAAGGGGGCTCGGCGAAAGAGCACGGAAGGTAGGGATGTGCAAGGTCGATGTCAAACCATGCCACTGCAATCCAACCGTCGAAAATCTCACCGCCGTTCCCTTGACATCCCTCCAGGAGTGCAAACATTGAGGTCACTGGAGGGGAACCACCTCTCCCGATAACGGCAAACCAGCGGCGACGCTGGGACGCAAAGCCACGGACCTCCATGAGGCAGCCGGGCTACCGAAGGAGAGAAACATGTCCAGCATCCCCTGCCACTCCCCGGCCTCCGCAATTTCCAGTCGCCTGTTCGTGTTGGTAGCGGCCCTCAGCGTCGCCCTCACCGGCTGCAATTCCTCTGCTCCCGGCTCCGTCGGTGCGGCCGAGTTCGAGCCCCAGAGCGCCGAAGAGACGCTGGTCAAGCCGGCACCGAGCAACGCCATCTCCATTGACAAGGACAGCTTCGCCACCCTCAGTGCCAGCCTGCCTGACAACAACGCCAACACGGTGACCGCAGCCAGCCGAAGCGACGACCAGGACGACGCCATCTCTTCTCCAGGCAATGAGGATGAGCAGGTAGAGTGCACCGACGCAGACTTGCTCGGTAATCTCAGTGTCGAGATCGACGGCCCCGCCGTTGCCTTCATGGACGACAACATCAGTGAAGCCGTCAAAGTAGTGCTCTACAATGACCAGCGCGGTGCACAGGACAAGGTCGAAGTGTCTTTGCACCTCAGCGACGACAGCAAGCTGGACGAGGGAGACCTCATCCTGACTCAACCCGAGCACACCGTCACGGGCCCGGACGCCTTCTCAGTGGCTCAGATCGACCTGGGCAAACTGCAGCCGCTGGTCGGTATCCCCTCGGGCAAGTACCACGTCATCGTTCGCATCGACGAGCAGAGTGCCAGCAGCGACTGTGTCATCGATGACAACGTTGCCTCCTTCCCTCTCGAGATTCTGTAAGCAGCCTGGCTGCATTGAACCCAGCGCCGACTGTGCAACAGGTAGACTTCGGCGATGACCTCCACCCGCTCCCCAGCCGAGACTGCAGGCGCACCGCGGGTGGGGGTCCTGTTTGCCGGTGGGCCGGCACCCGCCGCCAACGCGGTCATCGCCGCCACGGCACAGTCCTTCATGGCGGCCGGCTGGGAAGTCCTCGGCTTCCTACAGGGCTACAGCCACCTGCAGCACTACGACGCCACAGAGCAAGCCCTGGAGCGCGACCGCCACTACCGCATCTTCAGTGAGTGGGACCTGCGCGGCCTGCGCAACCAGCGGGGCGTCCTCATCGGCACCTCACGTGCCAATCCGGGCAAGGGCATTGGCTGCCCCGCTGACCTCGACGACCCCGCCCTCTGCTCACGACTGCAGCGAGTCCATGCCGCAGTTACCGATCTGGGAGTCCAGGCCCTGGTGTCCATCGGCGGCGACGACACGCTGAAGACAGCCAACCTGCTCTACCAGTTCCAGCAACGACTCCCCCAAGACGCTCCGCGATTTCGGATCATCCACCTGCCCAAGACCATCGATAACGACTACCAGGGCATCGACTTCACCTTCGGTTTCTTCACCGCAGTGGACGTGATGGCCAAGGAAGTCCTCAACCTGCGCGCGGACGCAGCCGCTACCCGCAGTTGGTTCATCGTCGAGACGATGGGGCGCAAAGCCGGCTGGCTTTCCTATGGTGTCGGCATCGCTGCGGAAGCTCACCTGGTCCTGGCAGTCGAAGATCTGGACGACAGCCTGTGCAGCACGAACAGCAGCGGCCTGCGCAACCTCGACCTGGACAAGCTCGCCGACCGCATCGTCGACCTGATGCTGGTGCGAGAACAGCGTGACGACAAGCACTACGGGGTCGTGGTCATAGCCGAAGGACTGGCAGAGCACCTGGAGGAGGTGCACACAGCGAGCATCGACCGAGACGAGCACGGTCACATCTCGCTCGGCAAGATCGACATGGGCAGCTTCGTGGCTCAACTTGCGGCACAGCGCTACCAACAACGCACCGGCCGCGTGCGCAAGGTCAAGGGTGTCCAATTGGGCTACGAGTCCCGCTGTGCGCCGGCACACGCATTCGACATCATCCTCGGCTCACAACTCGGCGTGGGCGCTTACCGCGGCCTCGTCGAAGAAGAGCTCA
Source organism: uncultured Rickettsiales bacterium (assembly GCA_964490445.1). Lineage (GTDB taxonomy): Bacteria > Myxococcota_A > UBA796 > UBA9615 > UBA9615 > UBA6601. The sequence goes on from CAZBDA010000044.1 coordinate 24,391, forward strand.
ACGGACACATGGTCAGTGTCAGCGGCCAGCTTGACCTTCACTACGTGCCCTTCGACGAATTGATCAACCCGGATACGCTGCGCACCGAACTTCGCTTCATCGCACCAGGCAGCGACTTCCACCAACTCGCACGCTTCCTGGAGACACAGATCGATCGTCTCCCGGATTGGACCTGAGCAACAGATTGCAGCAGCATTGACCCTATCGGCAGGTGCCTGCCGTCATCGAGGGAACGGAGCAAACAATGGAACCAGCAAGACGACGCGCAATGTGGCTGGCAATCCTCATGCTGGGCGGGGGCATCCTCTACCTGAGCGCACCCGAGAAGCTCCGTGGAGCTGCTTCCGGGGGTGGCTGTCAGCCGGGCGAAACAGTCCCCGAGTTGGACATTGTCGACCTGGACCTCGAGGTTCCCCTGGAACTGGCGGCTGAGGCGGTGCTGATCCAGCACTGCGCCCCATGTCACGGGAACGACGGCAGCAACTCGGGTGGAGTGGACTACATTCTCGACGTGCCCCGACTGCTCGACTCGAGCGTGGTGATCGCGGGGGACCCCGCCAGTTCCCGGCTGTACTCGCGCATCGCCGAAGACACGATGCCTCCCCAGGGTGTCGAGCCGCGTCCCGACGCGGTGGAACTCGCTACGCTGCGCCTCTGGATCGAGGCTGGCGCCGAGGACTTCGACCCGGTGGTCGAGCCGGTCGAGTTCATCAGCTTGGACCAGACCATCGCCGCGATGGCGGACGACGTGGTCACACTCGACGAGAAGAGTCGTCAAAACGCTCGCTACATCTCCCTGGTGCACCTCGCCAACCAGGGACTCAGCGCTGAGATCGCAAACTACGTCGCTGCCATCACCCTGCTCGTGAACAGCCTGTCCTGGGAAGAGGAGCTCGCTCCGGCCGTGGCCATCAACGATACCGGCACCATCCTGCGCATCGACATCAGTGACTACGGTTGGATCGACAAGGACGAAGACATCGATGTCTGGCAGGACTTCGAGGATGTCTACCCCTACCCCGTGCTGCGTGCTGGAGCCGAGTTCAGCAAGCTCGCCGAGGCCACCGGCACCGAGTTGCCCTTCCTGAACGGCGACTGGCTGCTGGCCTTTGCATCTCAGGCGCCGCTCTACAACCTCGCGCTGCAGTTGCCGACAAACCTCGAGGCACTGGAAGAGCAACTCGGCGTAGACCGGCTGGACAACATCACCTCTGGACGGGCTGCTCGCTCCGGCTTCAACGGCTCGGGAGTCTCACAGCACAACCGGCTCATCGAACGCCACGAGACCGACTACGGCGCGTACTGGATCTCCTATGACTTCGCCAGTAGCACGGGCCAGGGCAACCTGTTCAGTCATCCCCTCGACTTCGCCGAAGACGGAGGCGAGATGATCTGGAATCTACCCAACGGTCTGCAGGCCTACATGATCTCAGATGCCCAGGGCACGCGCATCGACGACGCTCCCACCGCGGTGGTGACCGACAACAACCGCCCGGATCGCACAGTGACCAACGGACTGTCCTGCTTTGGTTGCCACGGCGCCGTCGGCATCATCAAGAAGGATGACCAACTACGACCTCACGTCGAGCAGAATGAGGCCTCTTTCGATGTGAAGACCGTGGAGAGAGTCAAGGCCCTGCACCCCACCCGCGAGGAGTTCAGCACCCTGCAGGATTCCGACATCACCCACTGGGGCGAGATCATGACCGAGCTTCGTGCACCCGAGGCTGGGGTGACCCTGGTGATGTCGCTGACCCAACAGTTCGAGCGCGACCTGACTCTCGAGGAGGCCGCCTCGGAGATCGGCATGACCGGCGAGACCTTCATGGGAGCCCTCGCCGGGGCAGAAGCCAGCAGGCTGCTCGAATTCCGCACCTTCAACATCGCGGGCGGCACGATGAAGCGGGACGTGTTCCTGGATCTCCTACCGGAACTGTCCTGCCATCTGCTCGGCGTGTATTCCTCGGACAACGGCGTCAGTGTCGGCGCCATGGTGCGCAATCTCTGCAAGGGCTAACGAACTTTAGACCTAGAAACCGAACTCGATCGTCGCCACAAGGCGATGCATCAGTTCGATGCGCGGCACGATTCCGCCTCCGAGCGGCACGTTGAACAACATCGGAGAGTATTGCGCCTGGATGCTGAACCGGTTGTGCGCCCGGAACCCGAGGCAGAAATTGCCGCCGACCGCGCCGAAGGCCCAGTTCAAGTAGGGCTGCTCGACCTTTGCGCGGAACAAGTTCACCAGCGCGAAGCGTGGCTGGATGGACAGAGCAACCCAAGGAACATCCAGGCGAAGCAGTGGCCCGATACCTACTGCCAACAGGGTCGTCGGAGGAGCCCCTGACAAGCCGGTACTTATGTTTGGCTGCTGGGGAAAAAAACCGAGGTCCAGGTCCAGGACGATGCCCATCCGACGTAGCAACGGTTCCCTGGTCGGAAAGCGGAAGGCATACCCTATCCGAAGTCCTGAAGCGGTCGGCACCTCTGCCGAGAGGTAGCCCTCGCCCGGTAACCAGAAGTGGGCATAGCCGAGCGATACCTGGTGACGACCACCGTTGAGAACGTCACGAATCCTGCTCACCGAGTAGACCTGCTCACGCCGAAACTCGAAACGGCCCCGGTCAACAACCCGTCCAGCCAAATTGCGAAACTCCACCCTCCGGGAACCGGGCTCAACCAACACGGTAGAGGGGAAAGCACCCCGCTCCTTACCGTCGACGATCATGCGCAAACCCTGCTGTGGCGACGAGTACGCAGACACCATGGCCATCGCCACTCGGCGACGCGAGCCTGACTCGCCGGAGAGCAGCAGCAATTCCAGGCCAACCACCTTGTAGATCGCCATCGGCACCTGGATGCCCGAGGTCGTCTCCATCGTGCGTGCCCTCGCGTAATCGTGCGCTTCCGAAACCGACACCACCAAGTCACCGTTGATGTCCGCGTCGTCGAAACGAACGCTCAGAGCCTGCGCGAGTTGGTAAGTGTAGACCCCGTGACCGAGGCGACGCGACTCCAGCGCAGGCCGCCCGAAGCTGGTCGCATAGAGATGCGCCTCGTGCTCCGAGGCACGCTCGGAAAAGGGCAGGACTCCGTCCTGATAGGCGCGCGCCACCGACTGGGCTTCTTCGGCAAGAATCTTGCCTGTACCGGTGAAGCAGGCATCGAGCACTAGCACACGCTTAGCCGTCGGCAGGGTCTCCAGGAAATTCCGCACCGCAGCAAGCGGTAGTGCACTACTGAGGGGGTCGTCCTTTTGACTATCACTGCCGGCAAGGAACACCTGGGACCGGTTGCGCTCGTCCAGCCAACGCATGCCGTGACCCGAGTAGTACAGAAGCGCTGTGTCATTAGGCGAGAGAGAGTCCTTCCACTGGTTCAACTGTCGAACCAAACCACGGGTCGTGAGATCTCCCTCGACGAGGAGCTGGACCGAAAAACCACCGTAGCGAGAGTCCGCCAGCACCTCTCCCAGGTACTCGGCGTCACGGCGGGCGAACTTGAGGCCGGTGAGGGCAGGGTCGTCGTAGCTGTCGATACCGATGAGCAGGGCACGCCGGGCCCCGGACGAGGCCTGCCCACTCGGCTCTTCGAGAGCTCCAAAGCTGCCCTGTGCCGACGCCGGGACCGGACCGGCGAGGACCACAGCCAAGCCCAGCGCAGCGAGCTTCCCGGTCAGTTCACAGCCAGCCACTTGATCTCTACGCGGCCCAATTCCCGCGCCCCCGGGTGCCCGCCGAGCAGGGTTTCCACCGAAGTCACTACCCCACCCGCAGGAACCTGTAGTTCCGCTGCACTACCGACCAACACGTAGTGCGCCGGTCCGGCGCGACCGGCTCGGTACTCAGCGCTCGATCCGGCTGGCTGCAGCGGGTGGGTCCCCGAATCTACGGTCCACTGCTGGCCCGAGCTGGGGTGCAGCACCACCGTGTTGCCCGCCTGGACTTCCAGGATCGCCAGGTGAGTCGGCTGAGTCACGATGGCGTAGAAGCGCACCGGCTGGTCCAGCCGACGGGGCTCACCGCTCGCCCATGGTGCGGCCCCCGTGCCGCGCACCATCAGCTTGCCCGACAGCAGGGCAGGCCGGCCTTTCATGCCGAAATCAGGCGAGCCGGCCGGTACCAGTTCAGGCTGAACGCCGGGTGCGGGTGCCGGCAACCGCGAGATCACGACCGCCCCTAACGCCAGCAACAAACCGGCCGCGAGCGCCATCCAACCCACCCAGGGCGAACCGTCATTCCCTGCACGCTGTTGCACGACTCGCGGCCCGCTGGCTCGCAGGGCTGCAGAATCGGCTACTACCCCGAAGGCCAGGCTGCGAGCGTTCGCCATCGCCTCGCCCAGCCGCTCCTCACCGGCCTCGCTGAGCCGACCTTCGGCAAGCTCGACAAGCTCTTCCTCATCTGCCGAGAGCAGAAACTCCACCTCGTGGATCGCCTCCATCAGCGACTCCACCTCGGGATCCTGCTCGGCAGCAAGTCGCAGCTCCGCCAGTTCCCCGTCACTGAGCTGGTCCGGGTAGCCACTAAGAAGTTGCTCTATGCGTTCGCTATGAGACAAGACGCACTCCCTCCAGGCTTCGTAGCCGCACTGCGAGAAGTTGTCTGGACGCAGCTAGGTGCCGCTTCACAGTGGCCGACGACATACCGAGCTGCTCAGCGATCTCGTCGTAGCTCCGGTCGTCCCGGTAGAACAACTCGACGATGGTCCTACGCGGCTCCTTGAGGTCAGCCATTGCATCCCGCACCATGTCCCGCCGCTCCGCCATGAGCGCCGCCTGTTCCGGGTTAGGTCGCGTGCCGGGAACCCCTTCGACGAAAGTCCCGGGGTCCTTCGAGCGAGCGCGGGCTCGGCGGTCAGTATCCTGGAGCGACCGCAGTGAATCCCGGTCGGCTCGCCTGCGGATCGTATCGACCGCAGCATTGCGCACGGTGCGCCGTGCGTACGAGTTGAAGTTGGCGGGCTTGTCGAAGTCGGGCAGGAGCGTCACCAGTCGGGTCATGGCATCGATGAAGACGTCTTCGGCGGTGACCGGGTCGCGAAGGATCCAGGTAGCCATGCGCAGTAGTGGCCCCCGCATCCGCTCGACGATGCGATCCAGAGCGCTATTGTCACCCTCCTGGAAGGCAAGGACGAGGGACTCAACGCTGGCCGTACCGTCGTCCATGGCCGCTCTCTCCCCGCAGTAATACTACCAGTGAAGCAGCTGCAGGACAGAGACCCACGGTTACCGGAGTCTCAGGCTCGGTTCAACGAGGTGCGCCGGCGGCGGAAGATCGAACCAGCAGCTCGTAGGGCCCGGCTCGACGCGCCAACTCGTAGTTGGCGCGCAGGTACTCGTAGACCAGCGGAGCGGCAAGTTGCATTCGGGTCTTCGGTCCCTCTACGGCGTTGTCCTGGAAGACCACCGCAGAGGGAGGCGCTGCCTCGAGCCGCGCGATGACTCGCTGCTGGCGCTCGGTGTCGAAGGAGTAGAACAACACCCCGACATGGCCGGTAACATCCGGCCTCCCGCTGAGTGCGTAATACAACGGCTGATATGTAGGCACCCACAGAGCACCGGGCGGCGCCTCGTCCCTCAGCCAGTGCAACACCCCGCCAATCTCGGCTTCCTCGCCCTGGTTCACCCAGACCCGCCCGAGCCGAGTGTCCAGCGGTAGCGTGCGCTCCTCGGGGATGGTGAAGCCGCCCGCATAGACGGAGCCGCGGTGCTCTGTGACCGTGGCCACCACAAGCACTAGCGGCAGCGAGAGCCCTGCCAGAACCACCGCCCACCGGCGCAGCCCACCCGCCTCGGTGAGCTTCGCAGCGAGCATGGCGGCGGCCGTCCAGAGCATGGGACCGACCTGCAGCAGGTGGCCAAACTCCGGCTTACTACGCAACTGTGAGCAGGTCAGCACGCCGAGCACCAGCAGCAGGCCGATCTCGCGCCGCCGGCCGGGGCTGTGCACCAGCAGCCACACGAGCGGCGGATACAGCAACAGAGGCAAACACAACAGCCAGGGACTCAGAGCATCAAGCGCCAACAGTTGGCTGGGCCCCGGGAAGCCAGGCCAACGCATGCCCTGGGTCACCTGGACCTGGAGACCGACCTGCTCGAGCACCGCGCCGAGCGATCCCTGCAGGGCAAGCCAGCCTACAGTGGCTGCCACGCCGGCAAAGAGCGGGCCCAGTGCCGGCAGCAGGTGGGCTCGACGACTCGGCACTGCAGCGCACACCAGCGCGGCGAGCAGAACCCCCGCCGCGCCGAGGTCGAAACGGAACAGCGCGACAGCTGCCAGAGCCACGCCGTAAGTCACCGCCCGCTGGCGATCAGGGCAACGAAGGTAGGAAGTCATTGCCAGCCCGAGGACCAGCGTTCCCAGCAGGAAGAATCCCTTGTGCAGAGGCCCGGGGGCGAGCAGCAGGCAGGCCACCGGCAGCCAGGCCCAGGGGCCACCAACCAGCCGTCGGGCAAACTCGAAAGCGAGCGCGTTGACTGCCAGCCGAACGACCAGTAGCAGACCCCATACCACCGTAAGGGACTGGCCAAACATCTCGAACAGCGCGGCGAGCAGCAGGTAACGACCCGGCCCATAGGCGTTGACCGCGTAGTCGACGCCTGGAACGCCGCCCGAGCGGATGGCCTCGACAAGAAACAGCACCTCGCCCAGGTCATAGAGCATCAGGCCTCGGCCCAGGGTCGGAACCACCAGGGCACAGGTGGCAGCTGCGATGACCAGGTGGTAGGCAATCAGGCGCACGGACCCAGTCTACTCCGCGACGAAAATCGGACTGGACCAGGCCATGGCACCGTCTTCGAACAGGGCTTTGAGGTAGTACCAGGAGGAGTCCCCCTGCTCGGACTCCGGCAACTCGACCCACTGGCCACTGGCTGGCCGCAGGACGCTGTGCAGCACTTCTCCTTCGCTCAGCACGCGGACCTCCGCCAGGGCTGCCGGGCCGCGAACGCGAAACCTCATCAGCAGGGCCCCGGTAGTGGCGGGCAAGATGGAACCAGCGGGCTGCCCCGCCACTTCAAAATCAACCCAGGTCCGCTGCCCGGTGGTCGCCCAGGTTCGCCGTTGCTGCAGCGCGTCGAGAACTCCGGCACGGGTCAGTTCCTGTACCCGCAGCGCAGTGAGCCCGCCGCTGCGGCTCCCCCAGCGGCTGTTGCCGGGCCGCCCATCGTGGCTATCGCTGGTCGCGATGAACGCAATCGGCCCCAGAGATGACAGCGCTTCCCGAGCCGAGCCGACCCCCTTATCGACACCGGGAGGACGGCCCGGATCATCAGCCTTGGGAGGTCGGTGAATGGAGTACTCGCAGCTGCGACACTCGCTGCTGCCGTGAGCGGAGTACAGCTCGACGTACCCGTAGGCCGGAACAGGCCGCGACAGCGGGTAGGCGGTGCCCATCGCCGGCGACAGCATCGTGTGACTGCCCACGATCAGCGAGTCGCTCCCGTAGGCAGTGAGTCGTCCCAGCGCATCCGGTGGGCGGGCGCCGGCGGGGCCGAAGTCCACCTCCTGCCACAGGGTCTTGGGCCCGGCAGAGGTGCCCGCACCGAGCGAGCGAAGTCGTTGGGTATCGCCGTACAGGGCGATCTCGTCGCCAATAATGTTCGACTCGAACGCAGGAATGGTGACAAAGCTCCCAGGACGGGCGGCCGCCTCTGTCGCGTCGAGGATCTCCTCGAACTCTGCTTCAGTGAGCATCCAGTCGTGGTCGGTGAGGGCCGCAACGTCCAACAGCGAGACATCGCGAGCGTAGCGATACCACTGCGCAGGGCTGCCTCGCCCGTCGGATCGCGCGCTGTGGCCGTGCAGGTCCGCCCAGACCACCTGGAAGCCGTCGCCTGCTTCGACCAGTACCGGGTTGGAGCGGCCTCGCAGCACACTTCCCGTTGCGACAGCCTCGACCTCCAGGACGAGGAACCCCGGAGCTCCTGGGGCAACGACCTGGAAACGACCGCAGACATCGTCCAAGGGTGGCTGGAGAGCAGCGGTCTGTTGCACACTTTGCTCGGCGGCGTCTCGCCGAACAGTGACTCGCACCTCGCGACCAAGCTCTGTCCTCGTGTTGCCGTACTGGTCCTGGGCGCAGACGCGAAAGCCGAGAACCTCGCCCGGCGCGACCTGGCTGGGAGCAATGACCGCCAGGCGCGAAGCGGGAGCTGCAGACACCTTGATCGGGGTCGAGCTCGGCAACACCTGGAAGTCCTCGCCACCGGCAGGATCCACCAGCACCAGCGGCATAAAGTCCGAGACCGCGCCGTTGGGAGCAAGAAAGTTCCGCAACTCCAGGCTCAGCGATGCACCGGGCTCGAGGCTACGAGGCAGCTTCATGTGCACATACCAGTGCCCGATCTGCGCGGAGCGGACCTCTGTGGGCAGCAGCAGCCCCCCCTGTCGGGCTTCGATCTCGTCGGCGCCTGGCGGCCTGGGAGGATAGGGGCTGCCGGGAAGCTCGCTGCGCAGGGCGTAGTAGTAGTGGGGGAAGCCGACGGCGAGGTGAGTGCCCGCCGGCAACGCGACCCTTACATCGTCGATACGCATCGTGAGTCCTACTCGCTGTCCAACCCTCATGTGCAGCGGGCTCCAAGCGGCCTCGGCGCCGAGGGCAGGTGCTATCCCAGAGTCGACGGGCTGCGAAGAACGAGCCTGGAACAGCCTGACCTCGGCGAGGTTGGCAAACAGGTACAGAGCCGCGACGAACATCGCGAAAAGAAACAATGTCCTGGCCCGGAGCCACTGCTTCCTAGGGCGGACCATCGAACACCCACTCGACCCGGTACGGATTCCAATCCCCCTGTGCCTGCATCTTGCAGAAGATCCCTTCGTCCAGACCCACCTTCACCCGCCCGAACAAGGTAGGTACGGACCAGAACATCCCGGCCGAAGAGGGATACTGGATCGTCCCGCTGGCGACGAGTTGGTCGCCTTTACGAGTGACTCGGGCATCGGGAACCCAGAGGGCGAGGGCGACCCGCTTCGAATCCGCCTTCTCGTAGCTGTCCCAGCGCAGTCGCTGCGGAATGCGGGTTTTCCACGCGCGCTTCGCTGCCTTTCGGGCCATCGCATCGCGCAGGATGAAGTCGCTCTGACGCCTGATTACCGGCACCTTCAGCGAACCCTTGCAGCGCGCCCGGCGCTTCGCCTTCGACAGACCCGAGACATCAGTGTGTCCTCGAGTCAGCCACAGTGTCTCCTGGGCAACCTCGGGAAAGAGCGGGTAGCCAAATACCGCCATGTACAGGTTGAGGCCACTGACTGCAGCCCGTTGGCGGGCATTCAATTCGGGCGCTTCCACCAGCACGTTCATGCCCGCGGAAAACTCCCGCAACGACACGTTCCAGATGAACAGCGGCAACAGCAGGAAACCAAGCCAGCGGCGACGGAACGGCACCAGCAACACCACACCGACGAGCGCCGACCACAGCATGCCCCACAGGAGCATCCACACACACAACGGCGCACCGAGGATCCAGCCAAGGGCCCGAACCGCCCTTTGGCGTCGGGACAGCGAGGTCGGGCTGTGCCCCACGCCTGGTGCCGACTCGGTCATATCTGCGACTACAGGGTACGCCGAACGGAGCAGTGCTAGAGACAACGGCCGAGATCAGAATCACAGGCGAGCGAACAACATCGACGCATAGCCCACGAACATGGCCGGGTCCCGGGCGCGCTCGGGGCCGGAGTCGTGGGAAGTCGTGTAGTGCAGCAGCCTCGCTACGTCGGCGCCACGGGCGGTGCTGCAGGAGATGGCCGCCGCCAGGGCGCCCGAGCCACAGGCGTTGAAGTTGCTGGCGGCTTCGCGAAGCACTCCCTGGGGGCTCAGCGCCAGGACCTGGTCGATGAGCATCTGGTCGTTGCGACGGCCGAATTCCAGGGCTTGCGGGCCGGTCCCCGCCGGGGCGAAGCGATAGCGATGCCCGTAGTGGGTCAGGTCCGAGGAGGCAATGACCGCGATGCGGCGACCGTCCGCTCGAATCGCGTCCGCGAGCAGAGTGCCGATATCCGGCGCCCCCGAGTTCGCCGGGATCTGCACGGGCAGGATGGGCACGCCGGGCAGGAGGCGATGGATGAAGGGCACCTGGACCTCCAGAGAATGCTCTCCGGAGTGGGCTTCGTTGCCGTCCACGACCTGCCCACCGGCCCTGTCCAGCAGGTTGTGGCGCAGGGCGGCGTCGACAGCGACCGGGCCGAGCGGCGTGCTCCATGAATCCAGGGCCGAGACAGTGGCCGAGCGCACGCCTGGGCGATGCACCGCACCGAGCAGGACAATCAGCTCGGGTGGCTTCGGGTTCGCGGCCAGGGCGCTCCACAGGCAGGCAGCGGTGAAGCCCGAGTAGACCCAACCGGCATGGGGAACGAGACCACCGAGGACGCCGGGAGGAAGATCTTTGGGCAGTTCGACTCGCTCCAGCAGCGCGTCGATCCCCCGCCGACAGGCGACCGCATCACCAGGGTAAAAACCAGTGGCGTAGGTGGGACGCACCGATGGGTCCAGGGGCCCTTCCATGAGGTTCAGACTATCGCCATGAACCTGTCAGGGCCAGCGGAGCGGGGCCCCACCGCCGTTACCTGGCGCTTGACAGCCAAGGAGGCCGTGAGTAATTACTGCTCGTCCCTCCGGGGACGGGTTCTTTGAGGCGTAGATCAACTGGCAGATCACCTGACTCTGAATCAGGCGGTTCCAGGTTCGAATCCTGGCGCCTCAACCACTCAAATCTGCACGTTCCGCTCCCATCGTCTAGCGGTTAGGACACCGCCCTCTCACGGCGGAGACAGGGGTTCGATTCCCCTTGGGAGTACCATTTCGAGAAGGCGGCTCGCGGGCCGCCTTCTCCACTTGGGCCCCCGGGCAGAACAGTCCACGGCGGCTCACCCGCCAAGCAGCCCCAACTGGCTCACCAACAACACGGCTGGCAGAGCCAGGGCCACGACAAAAACGCACCCTGCCCACCAGCGCCTCGCAGCCAGGACTGCTGGCGGTAAGCCCGGCGAGCCCGAGGGTCGAGCGACACTCCAGTCCGCCAACACGACAGCCCAGCTCAGGTAGAGCAGCGGGCCGGCAGCCAACAACGAGGCGAACTCAGGACGCAACACGACCTCTATGCACTGCACGGCTCCGAGCAGGCCGATGAGCCAACGGCTCTTGCGTGCCCAGGGGTTGCCCGGACCGCCCGACAGCAGGTTCACCGGTAGGTAGACCAGCATGCGCAGGAACAGTACGCCGTATACCAACGCGGGCAGCCACAGCAGCCAGGGTTCCAGGGAAGCGAGCGGCGGCGGCGGCGCCAATTCGGCCTGCATCCAATTCGGCAGGGCGGGCAGGGAATCGCTCTTCAGAGCAACGACCAGCGCGACCATTGCCCAGGGAGCCCAGGTGCTTACCTCGCCCAGGCCCACGGACCCTGGCGAGGCCGACCGCTCGAAGCAGCGCTGGCCAAGCCACACGATGGTCACACTGCCGAGCAGGTAGAGGGGCTCCGTGGCCGGCGCAACCAACAGGGTGATTGCGGGCAACGATGCCCAGGGCTGTGGCAGCAGACTGCGGCCGAGGTGCAGGAGCAGAGCCAGAGTCAACAGCCAGGGGACAAGAAATGCCGCTTCCGAGCTCATGGGCTCACCATAGACTGAATCAGGGCATCAGGATGGCTGCCTGTGGGGAGGCATCGTGCTGCACGATTGCGGGCGGCACGCCCGTCGGCTCACTTGACGATGCGCAGGTGACTGCCGCGACCTTCGCGGGGAGAGTCTGGCAACAGGTCGCCATCGCCTTCCTCGGCGACCGCTTCATGCTCCCAGTTGACGCCACCGAAACCGACACCAATGACGCGAATGGCGGCCAGGGGGATGCGACAACGGTGACTCTTTCCCTCAAACGACAGGCTTACGAGCACAGCGTCCGGATCACTGTCCAGGTCGAGGTCCATCGGCCAGCGAGGATTCAAATCCAGCGGCACGCCCTCGGGATAGCTCGCCAGGACCGAGGCTGGAAAACCGTGCTCCTCGGGCCGCCCGAGCAAACGCTGATCCACCAGGATCTTGGCGCTCTGCTCCCCGTCCAATAGAAGGCAACGAAGGACTGCCCTACGAGTATCGGGAGAAGAGGGCGCTTCGCTCATTGCGCAAGGATATAGGGCCGATGAAGCGGCGACAACGAGGATCGCCGTCCGAGCACGGAGTTCGAGCGCAGAGCGCTACCGAGAGGACTCAGGGACTGAGGGTCACGACAAAGATCAGGTTCCAGGTCGCGAGCACAATCTGGCCATCACCGTAAAGCACCGTCGGCACCTCGTAGACGGTGTCGCTGAACATGGTCGCTGCGGCCGACGGGGTGGGCTCCAGGGTGAAGGTGAAGATCACCGTGTTCAGTGCCGGCACGTCGTAGTAGACGTTCGGCGAAACGTTGACGATCGCATCGTTGTCGAGATTGGCGACATTGTCTGGGTCGATCACCATGGTCAGGTCATAGGTGACATTAGCGGTGAACTCCTCGATGCCCTCGACCACGCGGTCGACGATGTCATAGGAGGTCGAGCTGTAGACCATGTGCTCGCCCGGGTCGGCGCTTCCGTTGCTGTTGAGGTCGAAGTACGAGTTGGTGAATTCGGCGATCGTCGTCATCGCGCCGACTGCATCGTTGGTGCGCGCAGCGACACCAATTGCCTTGGCATTGGCCGCCTGCAGCGGCGGCCCGAGCAGCGCGCTGATGGCATCAGGCTGGCAGCCGGTCGGCAGCGGGCCACCGAAATTGGCCGGCGACTTGGGACCCTGAGCGGTCGACAAACCGCCGTTCCGTACCGTCGCATCGGTGGTGTAGACGAGGATCGGCACCGCGCCCTGGCGGAAGCCGTTGCCACCGAGGGTACCGCTGCCCGAAGTGGGAACAGAGCGCTGACCGGCGGTGCCGCCAAACGGATCTGTAGGGCTTGCCAGGAAGGGCAGGACGTCATCCTGTGGGTCATAGACACCGTTGCAATTCTGGTCATATCCGACACCCAGAGCTGCCTGGTAGACCGCCTCGATGGTCGACTCCGGCCAGTCCCAGCCGCCACCGGCATACAGTCCATTGAGCGCGGCCTGGGCAAGGGCCAGGTCGTCAGTCTGCTGCTGGCGGTGATGGAAGGGCTTGTCACCACCCGAACCCATGATGCCGAAGTTGTAGTCGTCAAAAGACGCCACGCCGAAGGTCAGGTCCGGGATGTAGGCCTCGACCTGGTTGGCGACGTTCGAGAAGTTGTTCTTCACATTGTCGAGGGTGCCCTGCATGGAGCCCGTCTCGTCGAGAATGAACATCACGTCACCCAACTGCACCTGGGTCTCGAACGGCACATCAATGGTCGAGCTCAGGTTGCCCGGTACCTGCACACTGATGCCCGTGTCGTCGCAGGTGCTCTGAGGATCCAGCGGGTCGCTACCGCAGATCTGCTCCTGCAGGTCGGTCCAACCGTCACCGTCGGTGTCGTTGTCGTAGGGATCAGTTCCATTGTCGATCTCGTCGCCGTCGAGGATGCCGTCATTGTCGGAGTCGGCATCGGCGTAGTCGGGGATGCCGTCGCCGTCACAATCGCCAGAAAATAATTCACTGATGGGAAAGCCGTCCCCGTAGAAGTAGTCGCCGGGGTCGGTGGAGGTGGCCGCCACCAACGG
>CAZBDA010000045.1:0-17830 GCA_964490445.1 uncultured Rickettsiales bacterium
CCCCAATGTTGGACAGCTGGCGGGGGGGGGGGGGGGGGGCCCGGGGCGGGGCGCGGGGGGGGGGCCCCCGGGCGGGGTGCAGAGTTGTCCGTTGTTGCAGCAGACGGCTCCGCTGAGCTCCTGGGTTGGGCCCGCAGCGACGGCGCTGGGCTCCTCGAGCTCCGCGGCCTGCCCGGCGGGCGCGAAGTGCGGTTGCACCTCTCTTTGCAGACGTTCTGCGTGGGCGACCCAACGTCCGTGTCCCGCTGGTGGCCTGCGTCCCGCACGGAGTCGGGCGGCGAGGTCCTGGTGCTGGAAGATGGGGAGGTCCTGGATGCGGGCGAGGTCTTGCTGCCTCCTGACGCGGACGCCGACCAGATGGACGACATCTGGGAGCTTGCCTGGGGACTCAATCCCCGCAGGCCGGACGGCAGCGAGGATCCTGATGCTGATGGCCTGAGTAATCTACAGGAGTACCTGGGTGATAGTGACCCACTGACTGCCGACCGGGAGCCGCTCGGATGCGGCATGGTAGCCGGCCGTTCCCACCGGATCGTTCCGGTCCTAGGCTTGCTCCTGGGGACGATCTGCCGTATCAGGGGGCGCAGGCGTCGCAAGTACGCCCTAACTTGAGAAGCATCGAGGAACTCCAGGGGCGCACTGCCGGCGGTTTGCTACCATCCCGCGCCCCTACCCAGCTACGGGAGCCCAACGTGATGACCCATACCGTACCGACAGAGACGTCGAATCAGTCAGTGACCTCGACCCCGGTTGGGCAGCTGGCTGCGCTGCTCGAAAAAACCGAGACGCGAACGGCGCGCATGGGAATCATAGGACAGGGATACGTCGGCCTGCCCCTGGCGATGGTGGTCGCTGAGACCGGCTTCGACGTTACCGGCTTCGATGTCGACACAGACAAGGTTGCCCAGCTCAACCAGGGTTCGTCCTACATCGACGACGTCAGCGACGAGGAGGTCGCACTCCACCTGTCCAGCGGACGCTTCCGTGCCTGTGACACCTTCGATGACCTGGCCTCCATGGACGTCATCTCGATCTGTGTGCCGACGCCCCTGTCCAAGACCCGTGATCCGGACATCTCGTACATTGTCGCTGCGGCGCGCGAGGTAGTCACACACCTGCGTCCGGGCCAACTGATCGTGTTGGAATCCACTACCTACCCCGGTACCACTCGTGAATTGGTGCTGCCGCTGTTCGAAGAGAGTGGCCTGGAGGTGGGTGTCGACTACTTCCTTTGCTTCTCTCCCGAGCGGGTTGATCCGGGCAATCCCCACTTCGATAGCCGCAACACGCCTCGGCTGGTGGGGGGCATCACTGCTGCCTGTTGCGAGGCTGGTGTGGCGATGTATAGCTCGTTCCTCGAGACGGTGGTGCCGATGTCTTCCACCCAGGCCGCCGAGATGGCGAAGCTGCTCGAGAATACCTTTCGCGCTGTCAACATCGGCCTCGTCAACGAGGTTGCGCTCATGTGTCGCAAGCTGGACCTCGACGCCTGGGAGGTGATCGACGCGGCTGCCACGAAGCCCTTTGGCTTCATGAAGTTCTATCCCGGCCCGGGCCTGGGCGGGCATTGCATTCCAGTTGACCCCATGTACCTCAGTTGGATCCTCAAGACCCTCAACTACACCGCTCGTTTCATCGAGTTGGCGTCTGAGGTCAATGGTTCGATGCCCGCCTACGTAGTGGAACTGGTAGGGGACTGTTTGAACGAGGACCGCAAGTCCATCAACGGCAGCAAGGTCCTGCTGCTCGGGGTGGCCTACAAGGCGAACGTCGCTGATGTCCGGGAGAGCCCTGCCCTCGACGTGGTCAGCTTGCTCCAGGCGCGAGGTGCCGACCTCTGCTACCACGATCCCTACGTGCCCTCGATCGCCACTGCCGATGGTGGCAAGCTTGAATCGTGCGAGTTGAACGCTGAGCTGCTCCGCGAGTCGGATTGCGTCGTGGTGACCGCCGCTCACAGCAGTATTGATTGGCAACTGGTGGCTGACGAAACAACGGCGGTAGTCGACACGCGCAACGCCCTAGCCGACGTACAGGCTTCCCGAGCCCGGGTGTACAAGCTCTGAGATACAGTCTGTGAAGACACTGCTGCATCTTCTGCTCATGGTGCTGATCGGCGCCGGAGCCCTCTATCTTGCGTTCCGCGGTGTCGACAGCGAGCGCTTCTTTGCTGCTCTTTCCCAGGTGGACCTGGGTGTCTTTGCCCTGGGCCTGCTCTGTTTCTTCCTGGTTCACCTGGGACGCTCCATTCGTTGGGGGCTGCTGGTGCAGGCAAGCGAGCCTCAACTTCGTTTTCGTTCGTACTTCTCGATTTGCTCGGTGGGCTTCTTCCTCATCAATGTCCTGCCCTTTCGCCTCGGTGAGTTCGCCAGGCCCTACCTGCTCTATGAACGGGAAAACGTGCCCTTCGGATCCGGGATGGCGACCGTTGTCGTCGAGCGGGTCCTCGACATCGCTGCCCTCGGCGTGATCTTCCTGGGGGCAGTGGCCTTCGCGGAGCTGCCCGACGAGCCGCTGGTTATTGCGGGTCAGAGTGTCGACATCGTCACGGCCGGTCGGCGAGCGATTCTAGGAGCCGGGATCCCTGTAACCGTTGGCCTGATCGGGGTTCTCCTGTTCGGCGAGCGAGCAGCGAGCCTGGTGCGGCGGGTGGCTTCGCTGTTCGGATCCCGGGTGTCCATCATCGCTGGCGGCTTGCTGGAGACCTTCGTCTCCGCATTGCAGGCCCTCGGCGCGCCGGGTCGGGCCCTGCCAATCCTCAGCTGGTCCATCTTGACCTGGGCCGTCAACGTGATGAGCATCCTGGTGATGGCCAAGAGCCTGCCTTTCGGTGCCGCCCTGGGCTTCTGGGATGGGGCGGCCATCCTCTCCTCTATCTGTATTTTCCTGATCGTCCCGGCGCCGCCATTGTTCGCCGGTGTCTTTGAGCTGGCTGTGTTTGTGGGTGTTCTGCTGGTCGCCGGCGACGCGGGCCAGGCCGTGCACGACGAGGCGCGCGCCTTCGCGGTGCTGGTCCACGGCAGCCAGTTTGCACTGCTGTCGATGCTGGGAGTCCTGTTCCTGGTGCTCGACCGGATCAGCGTGCAGCGGCTGCTCAGCGCTAGCCGGGAGCTGCGTCGGGCGGGCTCCACCGGTATCCCGCCAACATGATAGTGGCTCCCTTGCCGCGCGACTTACGCTCGTAGTTGGTCTCGCTGTCTGCGCACCAGAACCGGGCCTGCTGGGGAGGCTCGTGTAGCAGTGCTGCTCCCTCACCGTGCAGGTCATCGGTGTAGGCGATCTCCTGCCAGCCCGGAGCGGTGAAGACCTCTCTTGCCAGGGGGCCATAGGGGCTGAAGTCACTCTTGATCCAGACCTCTCCCCGAGGCCGCAGGCTGCGGCTGAGGAGGTCGGCGAAGGCGGGCTGCAGCAGTCGGTGCTTGTGGTGGCGTTCCTTAGGCCAGGGGTCCGGATGGTTGACGAATACGGCATCGAGTTCCCGGGCCGCGAACAGCAGGTCGAGGTAGCCCGAGTGATGGTGAATGAGCCGGAAATTCTTCAGCCCCGCCTGCCTGGCCTTGTTTGCGGTCAGCCAGACTCTCTTGAAGCGGATTTCGACGCCGACCACGGCAGCCTCGGGGAAGCGTGCCGCCAGGTTGCTGAAGAAGAAGCCGTTGCCAGGGCCGATCTCAAGCAGCAGTGGTACGTCGTCGAGGCAGCCGAACAGCTTCCGCCAGTTGCCGGCCTGCTGTTCGGCCTGCTCGGCTGTCAGTACCCAGGAACCATGTTCCTTCACCCGGTCTACGTAGGGATTCAGGTCGGCCCGGCCACGTGCCGAACGGAAACGGAACCGCCCCTCAGAGGCTTCGGCCGGGCTGGCTGCTCTGTCTTCATCTGCCGGCCGCTCAGCCGGACTTCCAGTGGCTTCCGTCGTCATAGTTTTCCTTCTTGAAGATGGGAACGGTCTCTTTGAGACGATCGATGCCCGCCTGGCAGGCGGCAAAGGCCTCGGCGCGATGGCCGGCGCCGGCAGCGATATGAACCGCAGGCTCGCCCACCTCGAGGTGCCCGACGCGGTGCGCCATTGCGATCGCGACGCCGGGCCATTGGGCTTCGATCTCGTCGCAGAGGCGGCTCATCTCCCCAAGTGCCATCTCGGTATAGGCTTCGTAGTCCAGGCTAAGGACCCGCTTTCCTTCGAAGTGATCGCGAACGCAGCCCGTGAAGGTGGCGATGCCCCCGCGGCCCGGTCCGGAGACGCGTTCGATCAAGGGCTCCAGGTGCAGGGGCTGATCGGTGATCAACACGCGTCGGTCTCCGCTTCCGCCAGCGATCGGTGGAATAAAGGCCACCTCATCGCCGTCTCGGAGGACGTGCTCTGCCGTCACGTAGTTCCGGTTGACGGCAAATAGTAGTGATTCCAGTGGGCAGGGGTTGCTGCCTTCAGCAAACAGCCGGTCGAAGAGCTCGCGGACCGTCTCTCCACTGATCAGGTCCACCTCCAGCCGAGACTCACCCCGTTGTTCACGGAGCATGGCGAAGAGGTGGACGGATACAGACATATGCGGTGGGTCCTCGCGGCCGTAGGGGTAGCGTCGCGGCGGGCCCCGGAGTATTGGGTTGGCACTGAACCTTGTCAATGTGCTTCCGGGACGGAAGGATGTCGGTACCAATGCCTGTTCAATTCGCAATCCGCTTTGCTCTTCTCGTCGCTTTCGCGCCCCTGGTTGTCGCTGTCGCTTCCTGCAGCAACTCTGTAGAGGAACGCCCCAGCCTCATCCTCCAGGCCCAGCAGCAGGAACAGGTGCCGACTGCGTCCGGGACAACGCTGCCGGCGACTATGGGGCAGGCAGCTTCGCTACCAGCGAGCGGATACGTCAAACGGGAGGGTCTGCACATCGACATGCCCTACCTGGGCAATCGCAAGTTCGACAGCCTCACGCCGCATGTCATCGCAGACCAGCTAGGCGCTGAGGTCAGTCGCAAAGAATTGCCTGAGTCTGAGATAGAAGTCTCTTTCGAAAAGGCCGAGGTCTGGCTTTACGACGGCAGGATCTACCGGGTTCGCAAGAAGCTGGCACACCCGATGGATATTCCGACTGCGCTGGGCACCTCGGGCTTCCCCCTGGACCTGGGTGCTCCCATCGAGGCCAGCACCGAGCTTCGCTGGAACTTCACCTGGAACATGCGTCGGATCCGCCTGGAGCGTGCGCCCGAAGACGAGCGGCTGTACGTGGCCATTGACGTCTATGCCTTCCTCCCCAAGGAGTTCTTCTGAGTCCGCCACGCCGCTTCTTGGTCGACGCCGGCGGGTACAAGGGGTACAAGGCGCTCCATGAGTAGTTTGCGACGAGCAGATCGTGTGGCCCGAGAGATCCAGGCGGAGTTGTCTCGGTTGGCCCAGCGTGAGGTGAAGGACCCGAGGGTCCAGGATGTCACATTTACCCGAGTCGAACTCAGCGAAGATCTGCGCGAGGCGAAGGTGTTCTTCGTGCCGCTGGGAGCGATCGGCGAGAGCGATCGGATTCGCGAACTCGAGACTGGGCTGCGTAAAGCTTCCGCCTTCCTGCAACGCAAGGTGGGCCGCAACCTGCGCCTTCGCTTCTCTCCTCGTCTGATCTTTCGCTACGACGTCGGTGTCGACAACCTGGTGGGAATTCACGAGCTGATGTCCGGCATGAACAAGGAGGCAGGGGAGGGGACTTCTGCAACTGGCGGTGAGGATGCTGCAGGTTCGGCCGGCAACGACCCCGAGGGCTCCGATGTCTCGGGCTAGACGAACCGGCAAGGTCGACAAGCTGCTTCAGGGTGTTCTGTTGGTGGACAAGCCGGCTGGCCTGACCTCCCATGATGTTTGCCAGCGCGTGCGGTCACGCCTGAGGATCGGCAAGGTCGGCCACGGCGGCACACTGGACCCCTTCGCCACGGGACTGTTGCCCTTGTTGCTGAACGGCACTACCCGGCTGATGCCCCAACTGCAGAACCAGGACAAGGGCTACGAGGCTGTCGTGCGGCTGGGGCAGCGCACCGACACGATGGATCCCACCGGCACCGTGGTCGCAGAGCAGGACCCCTCCGACGTTGCCGACGAGGCGATCGATGCTGCCGTCCGGGACTTCCTCGGTGAGTACAGCCAGACAGTGCCCCGATACGCTGCTGCTCGGGTTGATGGCAAGCGACTGTACGAGTACGCCCGCGCTGGTGAGGAAGTCGAGCTGCCCGTCAAGGTTGTGCAGATCTCGTCGATCAACCTGTTGTCGGTACAGCGGACGGACGGCTTCGTGGACGCTTCGATTCGGGTCGAATGCAGTGCTGGCACGTACGTGCGGGCCCTGGCCGACGATCTCGGTCAGGCTCTGGGGGTCGGAGCGCACCTATTGACCCTGCGACGAATCCGTACAGGCAGGTTGTCGGTACAGGACTCGATCAGCCTGGATGCCATCTGCGAAAAGAACCAGGAATGGCGCGAACAGCGCCACGCACTGCAGAGTGGCGGCGAGCAGGTTCCCTTTGTTGCCGAACAGAATGCTGCCCAGTGGCGCGGTTTTCTGGCCGGCTCGCTGGTCCCCGTCGCCGACCTGCTCGGCGGAGTGCCGACGCTGCGCCTGTCCGGCAAGCTGGAAGACCGGGTCCGCAGTGGCCAGCACCTGCGCAAGGGCGACCTTGATGCCCTCGAAGCTGGAGTCCCTGATGCCTTCAAGGAAGGCGACTCCATGGTCTTGGAGGACCCAGAGGGTGCCTGCGTGGTGGCGGTGGTTCGTGCCGCCTGTGCAAGTGCTTCCCTGGTGCGCCGTGACCCGTCTTCGGTGGTTTTCGAGGTGCAGCGGATCCTGCGCTAGGCCCTCTGCTGACCCGCAGCCGCGAGGGATTTCCGGCCAGGATGCACGAGTTTGCAGCGCAGTGGGCGGATCAGACGTTGACATCTGATCTTCCTGGTCCTACCCTTCGCCGCAAATCACATCTGCGGTGTGCGATTCCCGGGATTCGGGGCCGGCACCGGCGGAGGAGAATGCAATGACCCCTGAACGCAAGTCCGAGTTGATCAAGGAATATGCTCAGTCGGAAGGTGATACTGGATCCCCCGAGGTTCAGATCGCACTGTTGACCGAGCGCATCAATCATCTCACCGATCACTTTCGTACCCACCACAAAGACCACGCCAGCCGGCGCGGCCTTCTGATGATGGTTGCGCGCCGTCGTGGGCTGCTGGATTACCTGAAGAACGGTGACTTCCAGCGTTACAAGTCCATCCTCGGCTCGTTGGGGCTTCGCAAGTAACAACACAACAAATTGGCACGAGAGTTTCGTGCCGGGAGTCGACCGACTCCTCACCAGATTGGTGTTCGTCCTCTCCCGCGACGGGGTACGAGGGCGGCCCGAACTCCTGGAGATAGTCCACTGCAGTCTCGCGATCGGCGGCAGTGCTCCAGGAGAATAAATTATAAGCAGCGCCGCTCCGTAGTGGAGACTGCCCGGTCAAGGGACCGTGCACCCAGGGGCTGCTGATCGTGACGAAAGGTACTGCCAACCATGGCAACCACAATCAAGTCCGTTGAAATCAACGGCCAAACTCTCTCTATCGAAACCGGCCGTATCGCCAAGCAGGCGGGTGGCTGTGTGCTCGTGCGCTACGGCGACTCTGTCGTGCTAGTGGCCGCTACGGGCGCTCGTGAAGGCCGTCCCGGCCAGGATTTCCTGCCGCTGACCTGTGACTATCGTCCCATGTCGGCCGCTGCGGGTCGTATCCCTGGGGGCTACTTCAAGCGTGAGGGCCGTCCGGGTCCGAAGAGCATCCTGGTAGCGCGCATGATGGATCGTCCGATCCGGCCGCTGTTTCCGAAAACGTGGCGCGCCGAGATCCAGGTGCTCGCCTACGTGGTGTCCCACGACCAGCAGAATGCAACCGACGTCCTCGCCCTTACCGGCGCGTCGGCGGCTACCTGCATTTCAGACATCCCCTTCGATGGTCCGATTGCCGGCATCCGGGTGGGTCGTGTGAACGGTGAGTGGGTCGCCAATCCCACCGCGAGCCAGTTGCAGACTAGCGACTTCGACATGATCGTTGCCGCCAGCCGTGACGCCATCACCATGGTCGAGGGTGGAATGAACGATGCCAGCGAAGACGACATCGTCGCCGGCCTCGAATTCGCATTCGACGCGGCTCAGCCGCTCATCACGCTCCAAGAGGAGCTGGTGGCTGCAGTCGGCAAGGAGAAGATGACGGCGCCCGATGCTGAGGACACGAGTGATCTGTACGAGCAGATTGCCAAGACCTACAGCGAGAGCACCTCTGCCGCATTCGCTATCAGCGGCAAGCACGAGCGCAAGGATGCCCTCAAGGCGGTCAAGGAGCAGATCCGAGGTGATCTGGCGCTGGACGAGGATGCCAGCAAAGAGGACCGCTCAGCCCGTCGATCCACACTCGGCGACCTGCACGGCAAGTTGTTCAAGAGCTTGATGCGCAACCGACTACTCGATTCGGGGGTCCGCCTCGACGGGCGTGCGGTCGACGAGGTTCGGGACATCAGTGTCGAGGTTGGCGTGCTACCGCGCACTCACGGGTCGGCGCTGTTTACACGCGGTGAGACCCAGGCACTGGTCACCTGCACGCTCGGCACTCGCATGGACGAGCAGCGGATTGACGAGATCAACGAACAGGGTTGGAATCGCTTCATGTTGCACTACAACTTCCCCGCCTACTCGGTGGGTGAGACTCGTCGCATGATGGGTCCGGGCCGTCGTGAGATCGGCCACGGAGCGCTTGCGAGGCGAGCCGTGGAGCCTGTGGTGCCGACCGACGGCTACCCCTACGTGGTTCGTGTCGTTTCCGACATCACCGAGAGCAATGGCTCTTCGTCGATGGCTTCGGTGTGCGGTGCGTCCCTGGCGATGATGGATGCTGGCGTTCCTACCAAAGACGCCGTGGCCGGAATCGCCATGGGTCTGATCAAGGAAGGCGACCGCTACGCGGTGCTGTCTGACATCTCTGGCGACGAGGATCACCTCGGCGACATGGATTTCAAGGTGACCGGTACTGCCAAGGGTGTAACGGCCTTCCAGATGGACACCAAGATCAAGGGCGTCAGTTCGGAGATCATGCGCAAGGCCTTGAGCCAGGCGCGCGATGCTCGCACTCTCATCCTCGACAAGATGAACGAGGCCCTGCCGACGGCGCGCGAGGAGCTCAGCCCCTACGCACCGCGGATCCATACCCTGGAGATCAAGCAGAGCCGTGTTCGTGACGTCATCGGCCCAGGAGGCAAGACCATCAAGGGCATTCAGGAGGCGACTGGAGCCACTGTGAACGTGGACGATGCCAGCGGCGTCGGCGTGGTCACAATCTCTTCGCCGGATGGCGAAGCCTGCCAGGCCGCGATTCGGATGGTCCGTGAACTGACCCAGGAAGCCGAAATCGGCAAGCTGTACCTGGGCATCGTCAAGAAGATCGTGGACTTCGGCGCTTTCGTCGAAATCTTCGCGAACACTGACGGATTGGTTCACATCAGCGAGATGGCCAATTCGCGCGTAGCCAGTGTCACCGACATCCTCCAAGAGGGTGAAGAGGTGCTGGTGAAGTGCATCGACGTCGACAAGTCGGGCAAGATCCGGCTGTCTCGTCGTGCAGCGCTGGGCGAGGCCATAGGCGGCGGGCAGAGCGCCCAGGCCTGAGAGCGCTGACAGAAGATGGAAGGTGCCATCTCGCTCCGAGTCTGTCGTCTCAGGCCGGAGCGGGATGGCGACCTGCCTATCCCCCACCCAATGACTGCAGGTTCTGCCGGCATGGATGTGTGCGCGGCAGTGGAGCTGCCCCTTGTGTTGCAGCCAGGAGACCGGGCCGCGGTGCCTACGGGTTTGGCAATGGCGGTTCCTGTGGGTTCCGAGATCCAGGTGCGCCCCAGGTCGGGGCTGGCCTTGCGGCACGGAATTACTGTCATTAACGCCCCCGGCACAATCGACGCCGACTATCGCGGCGAGGTGAAGGTGCTGCTGGCCAACCTGGGTCGCGAGCCGTTCTCCATTGAGCGGGGCATGCGTATCGCTCAGCTCGTAGTTGCCCGGGTAGCACCTGTCGAGGTGGTCGAAGTGGCAGCTCTCGAAGACACCGCGCGCGGAGCGGGAGGTTTCGGCTCCACGGGCTGTTAGAATCGCCGCGCCCACAAGCCTGAACCTTCTTCGGATTACTCGATGCTCGACACGCTTACGAACGGATTTCGGGATGTCCGCCTCAAGTTTCAGGGGCAGGCTCGGATTAGCGAGGAGGACATTCAGGAAGCGGTGCGCGCGATCCGCGTCTCGCTGCTGGAAGCCGACGTCGACTACCAGGTAGCCAATGGCTTCCTGGACCGGGTGCGGGAGAAGGCCCTCGGGCAGGTCGTCCAGGTAAAGGCGAAGACGAAGAGCCGAGAGGCTGTGAAGGTTGCCCCCGGCGATCACTTCGTGCGCATCTGCAACGAAGAACTCGTCGGGTTGATGGGGCCCGTCGATGTCGAGCTCGAGTACTCCAATAAGGGCCCGACTGCGGTGATGATGGTGGGGCTGCAAGGCTCCGGTAAGACCACTACCGCCGGAAAACTCGCCCGCTTCCTCAAGGAGGTGAAGGGCAAGAAGCCGATGCTTGTGGCCGCCGACACCTATCGGCCGGCCGCTATCCAGCAGTTGATGGTGTTGGGTCGCCAGCTGGACGTGCCGGTGTTCTCGCTCAAGGGTGTCAGCCCCCCGGATCTCTGCGAAATGGCCATGAAGCAGGCAGCAAGCGTCGGCCGCGACGTCGTGTTGCTGGATACAGCCGGTCGCCTCGCTGTCGACGACAAGATGATGGCCGAGTTGGACGCCATTCACGCCCGTACTCAGCCGCGCAATGTGCTGTTCGTCTGCGACGCGATGATTGGCCAGGATGCCGTCCGAACCGCCAAGAGCTTCCATGAGCGCCTCTCGCTGAGTGGCTTTGTGCTTACCAAGGTCGACGGTGATGCCCGTGGTGGAGCGGCACTGTCCATCAAGGAAGTCACTGGTGTGCCCATCAAGTACATCGGCATGGGGGAGGGGCTCGATCGCCTCGAAGAGTTTCGGCCCGAGGGCCTCGCCTCGCGGATCCTGGGCATGGGTGATGTGGTTGGCCTCATGCAGGACTTCGAGGACGTGGTCGACGCCGAGAAGGCCGAAGCTGACGCCGAGAAGATGCTCAAGGGCAACTTCAACTTCGAGGACTTCCTCGAGCAGATGCGCACCATTCAAAAGATGGGTCCACTGCAGGAGGTCTTCGAGAAGATGCCGATGCTCGGCGACATGCTGCCCAAGGGCACGAAGTTCGACGACCGAGAGTTGGTGCGCATCGAGGCAATCTGCAACTCCATGACGGCGGCCGAGCGGCGCGAACCGGATGTCATTAACGACAGCCGATCTCAGCGCATAGCCCGAGGCTCTGGTCGCACCCGCAAGGACGTCAAGGAGCTGCTCGATCGCTTCAAAATGGCGCGCGTCATGATGAAAGAGATGGGCAAGGCTACCGGCCTGATGGGGAAGGTCCCCGGCTTGCGCCAGGCGCAGGGCCTGGCCCGGCTCCGAAGGCAGGGCTTGAACATCAATCCCGCCATGCTCTCAGGTCTCCAGGACATGGCCGGCGGTCAGAGCCTCGCTGGCCTTGGGCTGGGTGCCGGTGGCAGCGCTCGCAAGTCTGTGAACCCGGCCAAGAAGAAGGCGCAGCGCAAGAAGGCGCGCAAGGCGCGCAAGAAGAATCGTCGCAAGTAGCGACGTGGCATGTCCGGGCTCCTTCAAGTAGCCATCCCCAAGCATCTCGGCGACGCCGTTCTGTGCCTCGCTGCTATTCGCCAACTCGCCGACGGTCTTCCTGCACGTCCCATACGGCTGGTCTGCAGCAACGAGGTGGTACTCGAGATGTTGGCTGGCCAGGGCCGTTGGCAGCGCGGCGGTGCCCGCTTTGTACAAGCACGTGACGGCGTCGCTGTCTTGCTCGCGCCCTCACTGCGGGTCGCGCTCAAGGCGTGGCGAGCGGGCATCGTGCGGCGAATCGGCCGCCCCGTCGATGGACGGGCAGCCCTGCTTACCGACTCGGTCCCTGGTCCCCCCCAGCCGCTTCCAGATGTGCGCTTGCCTGCGCTCCTTCCCGGCGAGCACCAGGCCAGTTCCTACCTGCGGGTGGCGCGTTACGCGTTGGGGCTCCTGGCGGCCACGCAAACCCCGATCGATGCCAGCTTCTCGTCGCAAGCGAGCGCCCGTGAACGGGGCGAGAGTTGGTGGTGTGATGCTGGCCGCCCGACAGTCCTGCTGCACCCCTGGGCTGCTGGTTTGGCGAGCAAGCGTTGGCCTGTCGAGCGCTGGCTGGAGTTGGCTCAGACACTGTCGGACAGGGGCGAGCGGATTGCGCTCAGCGGAGGGCCCGCGGGAGACGATGCGGCTCTGGCTACTGCCCTCGGTCGCGAACTGCACGTGCCCACGGCGGCTGGCAGCAGCGCTCTGCGGCCCGAGGCTTGGGTTGCGGCGGCGCAGTTGTGCGACAACGTGGTGCTGTGCGACACCGGCCTCGCACACCTGGCCGCTGCCGCAGGCCTCGAGCCTGTCGTGCTGTTCGGGCCCACGGATCCTCGTCGCCATGGCCCGTTGCGGGGGCGGGTCGTGTCTGCAGCAAAGGAACTGGACTGTGCACCCTGCTACCGGGAGTGCCGCAATCCGGTAGGGCACCTGTGCATGGACTCTGTGACGGTAGTGGAGGTCCTGGCTGGCTTGCGGCGGGAGTCTTCTGTGCTGTGCGAATCCAACCCTTCCGAGGCCTGGAGATGACTGTCTCCGCTGCAGTAGTCCGACTGGGCAGGCTGGGTGACCTCGTAATGACGCTGCCTGCCCTGCAGTGGTTGTCTGGCGCTGCGCATGTCGATGTGACGCTGCTCACCGACTCGAAGTACTGCGAACTGTTCGGTCTGCTGTTGCCCTCGGTGCAGGTGGTAGCGGCGGAGGAGGCGAGTCGCCTGCCAGCCCAGGATGCGGTGGTCGACCTGCACCGCGTCGCAGGCAGTGCGCGGGTCATTCGCCGCCTTTCCGTCCGCCGCGGTGTGCTGAGGCTCAAGGTGAACAAGGAAGATCTGCGTCGTCGTGCTCTGTTGCTGCCGCCCCGTCTGCCGGCGCTGTTGGGTTCCCCTCTGGCTGCCGCAATGGCCGGCCTGGCGCCGGTCCACAGCTGGCCGGAGCGGCACCTGCTGGTGATCCGCGAGTTGTTCGACGGGTTCGCAATTCAGGCACCGGAGCGTCCTTGTGTTGTGCCTGGCGTTGACCCCGGCGTGCTGCGGACGGCGAGCCCTGCCTCGCTGCCGCCGGTGCTCGGCATCGTGCTTGGCGCTGGCTGGCCGCTGAAGAGGTGGACGCTGCCGAGTTGGCGGGCACTTGCGCGGGGCTGGCACCTCGAGTCCGGGGGGGCAGTCCGGGTGTTTTCGGGACCGGGTGAAGAGGAACTGGCGGGGGCCCTTGGCCCCTTGCCTGGCACGACCCGCTGGCTTGCGGACTCGCCCGTTGCCCTGGCAACGGGCCTCGTGGGCTGCGACGTTGTGGTGGCAGGGGATACTGGTCCGTTGCATCTCGCGGCAGCGCTCGGTCGAAAGGTCGTCGGCCTGTTCGGACCGACCCCTATTGATAGCGGTTTCTGGGTATGGGAAGGGCAGGGCAGGCTTGTCCACGGATCTGCGCGTTGCAGTCCATGCTCCCTGCACGGAGTCGGCACCTGCCGATTGCCTACGCGTACCTGCCTCGACGATCTCGAGACAGACAGGGTCCTGGCTGCCGCTGTTGACCTCAGCGCCCTGGGGCGTCGATGCGCATAGCGGTCATCACCCAGGACTGGCCGGACTTCACCGATGGTGGCGTTGCTACCTTGTCGTTGAGCCTGGCCCGGGGACTGGTCGAACTCGGCTCAGAGGTCGAGGTGTGGACCCGGGGCGGGGGTAGCCGCGGCGCGGCGGTTCGTGCACGTGCAGAGTCTGGAACGGCTCATCCTTTCGCTGTGCATGCAATGCCCGGACGTCACTGGCGCAAGAAAGGCAATCGCAACTGGTCGCGAGGTCTTCCTGACAGACTCTTTTGCTTCGCTCCAGACGCGGTAATCGTGACCACGTGGGAGCCGCTGGAGGCGGCCCAGCGAGCCTGCGAAGCGCTGCCTACTGCCCGTAGACCGACCTTTGCGGTGATCGCTCACGGAAGAGACGTGACTGGAGATCCCGGCCCTGATCGCAGGGAACAACGCTGTCGTGCCTTCGATGCAGAGGTCCAGTGGTTGGTGTTGAGCCAGTGGATGCGCGGGGAGCTCTGTCGGAGGGGAGTGGACGTGCAGCGAATTTCGGTAGTTCCCGCGGCGGTGCCGGACTTCGCCGATCTGCCAGAGCGGGCGAGACGTCCACCCAGGAGCCTGTTGACGGTGGGACGTCTGATTCCCCGTAAGGGCCAGGACGTGGTCATCAGGGCAATGGGCATGTTGCGAACTCGGTACCCTCAGCTCCGCTATGTCGTGGTTGGCGATGGACCGGATCGTGAACGCCTGCAGCACCTGGTGGCAGAGCATTCGTTGCAGGACCGGGTCCGCCTGGTCGGTCGACTCGGCGCCGAGCAACTCGAAGGAGCCTGGCAAGATGCCGATCTGTTCGTAATGCCCGCCCGAGAAGAGAGCGGTGGAGACACCGAAGGCTATGGCCTGGTGTTTCTCGAAGCGGGGGCCCGTGGTCTGCCGGTGGTCGGAGGTCGCAGCGGTGGGGTGCCGGCAGCCGTGGTCAGCGGTGAGAATGGTGAACTCGTGGACCGGCCCCAGGAACCGGAGGCAGTGGCCCAGGTGCTCGGCTCGTTACTCTCGGACGCTGGACGCATGGCCCGGTTGGGTGCGGGGGGGCGTAAGCGATACGAGTTGACCGGCAGGCCCGCCCACCTGGCTCGCGGAGTGCGGGATGCTCTCGGCCCCATGAGTGGGGGGGCGTGATGGTTGCTCCGGCCTGGGTCGTCGCAGTTCGTGCGGCTCTGCCGTCACCCCGGCCACAGGGCTGGCAGGCGCTGCAGCAGGCTGTGGGACTTGCCGACAGCACGGAGCAAGAAGTCGTTCTCGTCGCAGACGCGGCCCGCGCAGATGGTGGGCCGGCAGATCTGTCCTGCTGGCTCGGCCGCTCGCTGCCGAGCAACTTGAATGTTGTCCAGAGTCGAGTCCCCCATCGACCGCCGCTCGCAGGGCTCTTGTTTCGGCGCAACCTGCGGCGAACTGCCAGCAAGGGCCACCTGTTGCTTTGTCGCGACCAGCGGGTGGCCGCTGCCGCTGCGAATCGGAAGAGTTGGGCTGCGGTGGTGATGGAATGGCATGTCCGTCCCGACCTGCAGCGTCGCAAGGACCGCCAGGCGCTGGCCATGGCCGACCTCCATGTCACTCCCGCGCCCGGGTTGTTGGATGATTTGCGTGCTGCGGGAGTCGAGGAGCGTCGCCTGGCGCTGGTACCGAACGCCTGTGGCCTCGACCCTGCGCGTGCCCAGCACCGAGCAGGCCTGCAGCCCGGGGCGAAAGCCCCCGTTGTAGCGATGGGGCTGCACCGCCGTGGTGGACTGGACCTGGCGCTGGACGCCTGGGCTGGGGAGCCCTCCTTGCCTCCTCTGTGGCTGGTCGGGCGCGACCAGGGTGGAATTCGTTACGATGCCTGGATGAGGCGAATTGACGCCGACGACCGGTTGCGGGGGAGGGTTTCGCTGCTGGGCCCGACCTGGGGCGCAGCGCGCGAGGACCTGGTCGATGCCGCCGCCGCCTGGCTCGCCCTGTATCCCGACGACGAGGACAGTCGTACCCGCCTGTGTCCTCTGCAGGTGGTGGATGCAGCGGGCTCCGGCTTGCCGGTAGTCGCGACGAGTAGCCAGTCCGTGAGGGCGGCACTGGCGGGTTTCCCGCACCACCCGGTGGTAGCGGATGACGCCGACTCCCTGGCTGAGGCAATCAACGCAGCAATTACGGCGCCGCGTCCCAGCGGTGCCCTGGCGGGCGCGCGGCCGCGTTGGTCTGATCGGGCGAGTACTCTCCGTGCGCTGGTTCGAGAGCGGCTGGGAGTCGAGGCGTGACCGAACGCCCCCTGCGCATCGCCTACTTGCAGCGCTACCTTCCGCGTACCTCGGAGACCTTCGTTCTCGACGAGGCGATGATGTTGCAACAGCTCGGAGCCGACATTCAGCTCTGGGTCATGGAGCGTCGCACCGACGAGATCATGCACTCTCGTCACGAGAGGCTCCACTCCATTGCGCAGGGGGTGCCGCGGGCATCGAGTGTTCGCGCGCTGCTCGCCGCGCTGGGCATCGAGGAAATGGAGGGCTACTCGCAGGTATTCGGGAACTGGTCGCGACATGCCAGGCTCCGTGACCTGCGGCGGGTTGCCTGGTTGGCCCGGACCTGGCGGCGCCAGGGAGTGGATGTGGTCCGTGTTCACCACGCTGCGGAGACCGCGCGCTATGCGGTGTCCGCCGCGGTACTGGTGGGGATACCTGTTTCGGTTGCCGTGCACGCACGCGACCTGTTCGTGCCGACCAACGACATGAGTTGGTTGGTCCATGCTGCCGACCACCTGACGACGATCACACCCTTTCACCGCGACCGGTTGTTGCGCCAGGGTCTGTCCCCCGAGAGAGTCGCTCTGCTGCCCTGCTCGGTACAGCTTCCCGAGCGGCCCGCGGTAGCTCCCGAAGAAGGCGGGCCGCTGCGGTTGGTGACCATTGGTCGATTGATTCCGAAGAAGGGCCACGACCTGACCCTTTGGGTAGCATCATTTCTCGCCAATCGCGGCGTCCGAGTCAGGCTGACAGTGGTTGGCGCCGGGCCCGAGTGGGAAGAACTCGAAGCTTTGGCTGAACAACTGGAGAGCGCATCGGATGGACTTCTCGAGATCTCGTTGACCGGCGGATTGCCCAACGAAAAAGTGCAGCACCTGCTCGCCACCGGAGGCTTTCATGCCGCCATCCTTTCCTGCCGGGTGGACGACGACGGTGATCGCGACGGGGTGCCGGTGGCTCTTCTCGAGGCACAGGCCAGCGGGATCCCGGTGGTTACTTCGGCGCTGCCAGGGTTCGAGTTCGAGCTTGGCGAGGGCTGTGGAGCGGTGCTGGTGCCGTTGCGTGAAGAGGGCCGCCGCCGCGAACCGCTGCACGGAGAGCTGCTTGCGGTGGTCTCAGCGCTGTACACGCTGCCGGAGTATCGACAGAAACTTGCTGTTGAGGCCCGTCGACGAGCAGAGCGGCGAGAGTCTCCGCACGAACTTGGCCAACGTCTGCTGCAAATGCTGAAGAAGCTGTGTAGTAACATGCCGGCCGCTTGAACACCGAGGAGTTGTCGATGTCCGGTACCTGCAGATCCATGACCGGCTACGGTCGCGGCGAGATCAGTGCTGATGGCCTGCGTGTCATTATCGAACTCCGCTCCGTGAATCATCGCTTTCTCGACCTGCAGTTTAAGCTCCCGCGCTGCTGGGCTTCGCTCGAACCCAGCCTGAACAGCATGGTCCGGGAACAACTTGGCCGCGGTCGAGTTGAGGTTTACGTGAAGCGCGACGTGCTGGCGCAGCGGGCCGGCTCTGAAATCTCGGTTGACGCCTCACTTGCGGCCCAGGTGTCTGCGGAGAGCAGCCAGTTGGCGGAGAAGTTGGGGGTTGCGAACGATGTGGGCGTGGCCCAGTTGTTGCGCGTTCCCGGCGTTCTTGAAATTCGCGAGGCGCCGGTGGCAGCCAGTGATGAAGCCCCCTACCTGCGCAAAGCGTTGCTGGCGGCCCACGCCCCCCACCCCTCGATGCGAGCCGCCGACGGGGTGAGCCTTGCCGCAGACCAGGAGTGGGGGGCCGCACCC
>CAZBDA010000045.1:17840-37237 GCA_964490445.1 uncultured Rickettsiales bacterium
GCGCGCCTCACCGGTGGCGCGACGCTGGTGGCGGAGATCCGCGGTTTTGCAGAGGGTCAGTCCGTAATCATGCAAGAGCGCCTCGAGAAGCGCATCGCCCGGCTGCTGCCCGGCGGCAGTCTCGAGCCGAGCCGCATTGCCCAGGAGGTGGCCCTGTTGGTCGACAAGGCGGCCGTGGACGAGGAGTTGCAGCGCTTGGACTCTCATGTCGGTCAGGCCCGCGAACTGTTGTCGGAAGGCGGCCCAATCGGTCGCCGCCTGGATTTTCTGATCCAGGAGATGAACCGGGAAGCCAACACCTGCGGTAGCAAGTCGGGTCTCGAGGACATCTCGCGACGAGTGGTCGAACTGAAGAGCGAGATCGAGAAAATCCGAGAACAGGTGGCCAACGTTGAGTAGTGCGGGGTTGCTGCTGGTAGTTACCGGTCCCTCGGGCTGTGGCAAGACGACGGTCACCCGGCGGGCAATGGAAAGGCTGCCTGAGTTGTGTTTCTCGGTGTCCTGCACGACTCGCAAGGCTCGCCCGGGCGAGGTCGACGGGGTCGACTACTTTTTTGTAGACACCGCGAGCTTCGAGGCGAGGATTGCCTCCGACGACTTCCTGGAGCATGCGCTGGTCCACGGTAGCTACTACGGCACCTTGCGGGAGCAGGTCAGTGCCTCGGTGGCAGGGGGTGCCGTTGTGCTACTGGATATCGATGTCCAGGGTGCCCGCCAGGTGCGCGCTGCGGGGATCGATGCGGTGTTTCTGTTCATGCTGCCGCCGTCGCTGGATATTCTCGAAAAAAGACTGCGTGGTCGCGCGACGGACAGCGAGGAAGTGATCTCCGGCCGCCTCGCCATCGCCGAGGCCGAGATGTCGGAAGCTCCGCTGTTCGACTACCAGCTGGTCAATGACGACGTGGACAGGGCGGTGTCCAGCTTCCTGTCTGTGATCGCCGCCGAGCGTGCTCGACGCAGCCCAGAATCCAGCGACGAAAGCTAGGATTTGCGGAGCCCGGGAGCCGCAAAGGTGGAATAGGGCAACTCTGACCCCGTGGCCGGGCCCGCTTCCAGTTGTTAGAGTACGGTGATGCTGCGACTCGAGCGAATCCTCGAGGCTGTACAGTCGTACGCCCCCGACGCTCGTCTGGACACGATCCGTAAGGCCTGGGTCTTCGGCTCCAAGTATCACCAGGGCCAGAAGCGCAAGAGTGGAGAGCCCTTCTTCGCTCATCCCCTCGAGGTAGCGAGCATCCTCACAGAGCTGAGGATGGATACCGAGACCATTGCGGTTGCCATTCTCCATGACACCGTCGAGGACACCGAGGCGACCCTGGAGGACATTGAGGCGCAGTTTGGGCCTTCGGTAGCTCTGCTCGTCGAGGGTGTCACCAAGCTCTCAAAGCTCGACTTCCGAACCGCGGAAGAGGCGCAGGCGGAGAACTTCCGCAAGCTGGTCTTCGCCATGGCGAAGGACATTCGCGTGATCGTGGTCAAGCTGGCGGACCGCCTGCACAACATGCGCACGCTCGATGCGATGAAGCCTGAGAAGCGGGTGCTCATCGCCCGCGAGACCATGGACCTGTACGCGCCCATCGCCAACCGCCTCGGCATTGTCTCAATCCAGGGGCAACTCCAGGATCTCGCATTTCGTCACATTCAACCCGAGGTGTACGGGGAGTTGAGTCGGCAGGTCGACAGCCGCCGTCCGCACTTCGAGGCCTATATCGAGCGGGTTACCAAGGAGTTGCAGGAAGCCCTCGAACCGCACACGGACGGCGCCGACGTGTCGGGGCGCGTGAAGAGGCTGTGGTCGATCTGGATGAAGATGCAGGACAAGGAACTCACCTTCGAGGAGGTGCATGATCTGCTGGCTTTTCGGGTGCTGGTGGACAGCGTTTCGGACTGTTACGGAGTGCTCGGTGCCGTGCATGGGCTCTGGGCGCCGCACTCGGACCGTTTCAAGGACTACATCGCCAGGCCGAAGGCCAATGGGTACCGGAGCCTGCACACCGTGGTCAGCGGGCCCGAGGGCCAGCTGATTGAGGTGCAAATCCGTAGCCACGAGATGCACAGGCTGGCCGAGTACGGAATCGCTGCTCACTGGAAGTACAAGGAGGGCAAGTTGGCCCTCAGTGGCGACGAGGTAGCGCAGTACACCAAGATCCGGCAACTCCTCGAATGGGCCGAGGACATTGAAGACTCCCGGGAGTTCCTCGACGTCCTCAAGCTGGACCTCTACGCCGACCAGGTGCACGTGTACACGCCTGCTGGGGACATCCGGTGGTTCCCACAGGGGGCCACTGCGCTGGACTTCGCCTATGCGATTCACACGGAAGTTGGTCACCACTGCGCTGGCGCTCGGGTGAACGGGCGCATGGTCAAGCTCGGCTATCCACTGCACCCGGCAGATGTGGTCGAGATCATTACTCGCAACTACAAGGCGCCGACCAAGGACTGGCTCAACTACGCTGGGACGTCGCGAGCCCTGTCGAAGATTCGTCAACACCTGCGCAAGGAGGAGAAGCGCAAAGCTATCGAGGTAGGACGAGCCATCCTCGACCAGGAGCTACGCAAGCACAGCTTGAGTCTCAAGTTGCTCCTGAAACGGGACGGGCTGGCTCGGGCGCTGGACGAGTTTCACCATCCCAAGCCTGAGCAACTGTACGCAGATGTCGGCTACGGCCGCCTGCTTCCGGAGAAGTTCCTGGCGCTGTACGTAGATCCTGCAGAGCTGCCGGACGAAGAGGAAGAGGAAGTCGGGATGATGTCCCTGAGCGGCCTGTTCCGCAAGATGGGGCGGCGCACTACCTCTCCGGTTCGTATCGATGGTGTAGACGGTCTGCTGACCGTGATGTCGAAGTGCTGTCGGCCGCTACCCGGTGACCCGATCATGGGCTTCATCACGCGGGGACGGGGAGTGGCGATCCATCGGTCCAACTGTTCCCAGGCCCTTGCCCTTCCTTCGGAACGTCGCGTCGATGTCGAGTGGTCTTCGAAGCAAAAGGGAGAGCACAACGCCAAGCTTCACCTGGTCACTGTGGACCGACCCATGATGTTGGCGGAACTGACTCGTGCGATCGGCAAGATGAACGTCAACATCTCCCGTGCTGAAGCGCGTACCAATCGAAATGATCGTGCGCAGATCGTGCTCGAAGTGAGTGTCTCTAACGCAGGCCAACTGCAGAGTCTGATGGGCGAGTTGAGCAAGCTTAGCGGCGTGATCTCAGTAGACCGCGCGAGCATCAACTGAGTTGCCAGCTGACCCCAGGTTGCTGGGGCCAGTTCAGTCGTTGTTCTGTTTCATTCCGGCCATGCTGAGCCGCTCGACGAGGCGTCCCGCCACGCTCTGACCGCCCAGGCCGAGGGCTGGGTAGGCAGCCGGTCCGGCGCAGAACAGGTTGCGGTGCGGCAGGGACACGCCGAGGCCGGCAGCGACGGGGTCGTCGCCCGGCGGGATGGCCGGTGTGTAGGCCACGGGGCTGAAGTCCACCGCAATCGAACTGTCCTCGCCAGCTGCGTCATCTTCCGCGGGCACCTGCAGGACATCGAGGTGGCGCTCTAGGTACGGCATCAGCGACTTGACCTGCTCGACCATCTCCGCCGCGATGGCATCGAGGTTGTCGGGGAGAGCACCTTCCTCGGTGTAGGGCAGCAGGGTGGAGAGCGTGATCGCACAGTGCCCGTCGGGGGCCAGTGGGCTGCCCGGGGGCGTCTGGGTCATGCGCAGGCAGCCGCCGGCACCTTGGGGGGCGGCCTCGTTGAAGAGGATGGCGTGCACGGCGAGGTCGGGTGGCACCACCTGCGCCTCCACGCCCATGTAGATCGAGTATCGGAAGTGAGAGGGTGCCAATCTGCTGAGAACTCGCTGGTAGGCACGCTGTTTTCCGGGCAGGAACTCGAGCAGGTCCTCGGGGTCGCCACCGGTGATGACGAAGCTGACGGGAATGACTTCGTCGCTGTCTGCCAGCCGAATCGCATCGAGCTGCCGACGGCCACCTTCGAAACCCACCAGTTGGGTAGGCAAGACATCGACGCGCATCGCCCGGACCCGACGCAGCAACAAGGTCAGCAGGGCGTGTTCCTCGCCCGGGTCCATGTAGACCCCGTCGAGCACGGCGGTGAGGTGCATGCCGGCGATGGGTAGGGGCAGGTCTTCCACGACGTCCAGAGCGCAGAACGGGCGCAGCAGTGCTCGCATGAACATGTTGCCGTCGTCACTGAGGTTGCTGCCATCGAGGAACTCGCCCCACGTGGGTACGCTCTCTGGCGGCAGGGGAGGGTTCCAGCGGGGACGCTGCAGGCCGAGGCTTTGCAGGAGACCTATCTGACCCGCGCTCTCGACGGCACGGTCAAGAGCGTCGGCGAAAGAGTCGGCAGAAACCCGGCTCCTGGCGATCACCTGCGACAGCGCCGCCGCATCGCGAGGGAATTCCCGCTGCAACTCGGCTTCCATTTGCACGGGGTCCGAGTAGATGTTGACACGGTGCTGGCGACTGATGACCTGCAGCCCGGGTTCGCCCCGTCGGACGGCATTGAATTCGTGGGGGTGGAACTTGAGCGCCTTGAGAGTGCGGGTGAGCATGGGGCAACCGCCGAAGCCGACTACCGGCGGCCGATGTCGTACGAATCGATAGGCACCGACTTTCGCAGGCTCGGTCTCCGGGTCGAGCACCACGACCGATAGGCCGGCCTTTGCCAGCAGGGCTGCCGCGATCAGTGCTCCGGGCGATGGGTCGACGACGGCCACGTCATATCTACGGGTACTCACCTTGTTTCTGCCTTTCCGCCGCTGTCCGCAGCCTGTGCGTCCGACAGCAACTGTCCACAGATCGCCCTGCGTACTACTTCAGGATAGAGGATGTGCTCCTGTTCGAGCACCCGGATGCGGAGAGTCTCGGCGGTGTCGCCGGCGAGAACGGGCACCTCGGCCTGGCCGAGGACGGGTCCCATGTCCAGCTGCTCCGAGACCAGGTGAACAGTGCAGCCGTGCACAGCGTCGCCAGCCTCGAGCACCCGTGTGTGGGTGTTGAGGCCCGGGTAGTTGGGAAGCAGGCTCGGATGAATATTCAGGACCCGACCGGGAAAGGCGTCGAGGAACTCGCTGCTGAGAATGCGCATGAAGCCGGCGAGAACGACCCAGTCGATTCGCTCGTCCTGCAGTTGCCGGAGCAATTCCTGGTCGAACTCGGCTCGTCGGCCCCGGAACTTTCTGAAGTGGACCATCTTGGTGGTGACGCCGCGAGCACGGGCCTTTTCGAGGCCCGTGGCTTCTGGTCGGTCGGCGAGAACCAGTGCGAACTCGGCGGGCCAGTCCTCGTTGTTGCCGGCATCGAGGATCGAGCACATGTTGCTGCCAGTCCCCGAGATGAGGATTGCGACTCGAGAGACAGTGGCGGTCACAGGACCTCGACCCGCCCCTGCTCGCCGCTGGCCGGGACAACTTCACCGATGAGCATGGCCGGTTGATGCATCTGCGACAGTCGCTCCAGGGCCGCATCGGCATCCTGCGAGTCGATCACGAACACCATGCCGATGCCGCAGTTGAAGGTTCGCAGCATGTCGCGGTCGCTCAGCCGGCCCTGTTCCTGGAGGAAGTCGAACAAGGCGGGACGTTGCCAGCAATTGCTATCGATGCGCACTCCGGTTCCTTCAGGCAGAACTCTCGGGATGTTCTCGAGGAGGCCGCCACCAGTGATGTGGGCGATGCCGCCGATGTGGAAGTTGCGCAGCAACTCGAGGGCCGGTCGAACATAGATAGCAGTAGGCTCCAGCAACTCTTCGCCGACGCTTCGATCGCTGCCGGGGAAGGGGTCTTTCGGTCCCAGGCCGAGTTCCCCGAACAGGACCTTGCGAGCCAGCGAGTAGCCATTGCTGTGCAGCCCGGTAGACGGTAGGCCGATGAGCTTCATTCCCGCACGGATCCGTCCCGCCTCGAGGATCTCTCTGCGCTCGACCCCGCCCACAGCGAAGCCAGCCAGGTCATAGACACCCTCATCGTAGACTCCCGGCATCTCCGCCGTTTCGCCACCTACCAGGGCACAGTCGGCGCGCCGGCAGCCCTCGGCGATGCCTTCGACCACTGCCGCAGCGACATCCACATCCAGCGCTCCGCAGGCGAAGTAGTCGAGAAAGAAGAACGGCTCGGCGCCGGTGCAGATGACGTCGTTGACGCACATGGCAACGAGGTCGATGCCGATTGTGTCGTGCTTGTCGAGAGCCTGAGCGACCTTGACCTTGGTGCCGACCCCATCGGTCCCCGAAACCAGCACCAGGTCCTCGTAGCGGCCTGCGGGAATCTGCCACATGGAACCGAAGCTGCCGAGGCCGCCGAGCACCTCGGGCCTGCGTGTGCTGCGAGCGAAGGGGGCGATGCGGTCGATGAGGCGTGCACCTGCGTCGATGTCGACGCCGGCCTCTTTGTAGCGGTCCTGTGACACGAGGGTGCTTCCGGGTGGGTACCTGGGTGCGCCGTCCTGACGAGCTGCAGACCCGACAAGACGGCCGCATGATGCAGTACCGATTGGGGTAAATCAACAGGCTGCTATCCTTAGTGCCACTCATGCTCCCCCTGCGTTTGCTCGGACAACTTCGGCGCAGCATCTCCGGCAATGTCGGCAGCCTGCGTTATTACGTTGGTGACGCGGACGTTCGCCGAGATGACAGTGCTCTGCCCGGCGATACCGTGGTGCTCATTCAGGGCTTTATGCAGACCCGTCGGGTGATGGAAACCCTGGAGCGGCGTCTGCGTTCGGACGGATTCCGGGTGGTCTCCTTTCACCTGGGCGGCCTGTTCAATAACTTCAATACCCGTGGCATCGGAGCTCTCGCCGAGTTGATCGACGCCAAGGTCCAGCGCCTTCGTGAGCGCGAGGACATCGGCAAGGTCCACTTCATTGGCCACAGCAAAGGGGGACTGATTGCCCGCTACCTGGTGCAGCGTGCCGGCGGCGCCGACTACACGTCGACAGTGATCACGCTCGGCACGCCCCACCACGGCACGCCCATCGCTGCCCTGGGTGCTGGTGTCGGCCTGGTCTTCATTTCACGGAGTATCTGGCAACTGTTCCCATCGTCACCGCTGATTCGTGATCTCAATTCGGACCCGTTCCCTGTCGGTGTGCGCCTGGTCTCGGTGTATTCGACCGGGGATGTCGTCTGTCCGTACCAGCGCTCGATTCTGACGGTCAACGACGGCGACGATGTGCGCAACGTCATGACCCGGGGCCTCGGTCACATGGACCTGGTCGAAGACCCCTACGTGTACGGCCTTGTATTGCGAGAACTCCAGCAACACCCACAGGACTCAGCCGGGGGGCCGGTAGCGGTTTTCGACGAAGAGGTGACCTCAGACCACCGGGGCAACCCGAAGCTCTGACTACTGGCCGCCAACCGCCTTGTCCAGATACTCCTGCACCTCATCGGGCGCCTGAGCCTTCGCAGCCTCATCGGGCGCGGGAGCCGGTGCAGCCTCTGGCGTGGCAGCCGGTGCAGCCTCTGGCGTGGCAGCCGGTGCAGTGCCCTCAGGGTCGGCGCAGCAGCGCGCACCGATATGTACCTGGGCAAAGCTGGACGGGCGGTCGTCGCGACCGGCGCAACGGGTTCCCAGGCGGTCGTCGCCAATGGTGCCCGGCTTGACGACGTAGTTGTTGCCCTGACCCGTGGCAGTCCACTCGCGGATGCCCCCGCTCAAGCCAAACACTCCCCATTCATTGGTGCAGGCGCTCCTGGTATCGACCTTGTCGCCCGCCTCGCTGATGTTGCCCATTGCATCCTTCTGAGCCTTCTTGAAGCCCGAAGGCAGGCAGGTGCCGCTTGTGTATTCAGCTCCGTAGCCGAAGGGGTCATTGTTGGGGCCCTTGCAGGCCTTCTCCCACTCCAGTTCCGAGCACAGTCGCTTGCCGGCCTCCGCACACAGGGCCTTGGCCTCGTGCCAGGTGATGTCCTGCCTGGGCTCGTTGGCGATGTTTGCGTTCCACTTCTCGTCGGCAAGACGTTGCTCTGGAGTGGCGATCGGGTCGGTCGTCTTCACCCGCCAGTGGACTTCGTGCTTGTCGATAAAGAAGCCCCCGACCGTAATGATCTCTTCGGAGATCTCGCTCTTTCCTGCGACGATGAAGTCAGCAACCTCAGCTTCCAGGACGACCTGGGCGATGCTCTCCATGTCGACCTTGTCGAGCAGTTCTGCGAGGTGGCCATCGACTTCGGCATCGGTGATGGCGACCCCACACTCCGCCTTGCAGGCATCGTCGGTGAGATTGCAACTCTTAGCCTGGGCACACTCGTAGCTCTTCTTGTCGGCGCTCTTCTCAGCGAGTTGCCGGGCATATTCCCGGGCGACATCGCTCGCCAGGCTTTCCGAGCCAAGTTTGCGCCACGCCTCGCCCAACTTGCGACGCATCTTTGTGGATACGGTGGGGTCGTCGGCTTGAGCCTTGAGCATCCCTCGGCTGCGATAGAAGATCTTACCGCGGATAAACGAACCGCCCGGAATCCAGGCCATGTCTTCGTACTTACTGTCCGTGCTTGCGGGACGCGCCGCCAACTCCCCGTTGTCGGCCTTGACCTGGGCGAGCAGGGCGGCCTTGTGCGCGATGTCGAAATCGTAGGCTCCAGCAAGGGTCTCACGCTGATCCAGCGAGGAGAAAATGGCCCACACCGAGAGCAGCGCGAGGATGGCGAGCAGTAGAGCCGTGCGTTGCCAGTTGGTCTCGCCACTCGCATACACGTCGGAGAACGCCTGGTCCGCGGCATTCTGCATGTCTTCGGCTGATTGGAAACGGTCCTGGGGATTGGGCGCCAGGGAGATCTCGATGAGGTCATCGATTCCGGAGGTCAACTCGCCGGAGCGGATGTCCGACGGCATCTCGTAACGCCCAATCGGCGGCTCGGCGAGCAGCATCTCGTAGAGGATCGCTCCCAGGGAGTACAGGTCACTGTTGGGGGCGGCTTTGTCGCGGAACTCGTTCATCTCGGGGGCGAGGTAGAAGGCGCCCTCGCGACTCAGGTACGACGTGGCAAAGATGGTTGGGCTGACGATGTTCGCGATGGCGAAGTCGGTCACCTTGACCTTGCGGATGAGGTGCCCCTCGGCGTCCTTCTCGTCGTACAGCAGAATGTTCTCGGGCTTGAGATCGCGGTGAATGCAGACACTGTGGGCGTGCTTGAGTGCCTCCAGCGTGCCGTCGATGATGTCATGGACCTCTTCGATGGGAAGGTCCTCGCCCCGCGACTTGTAGCGGTCGATCAGGTGGCGTAGCGACTCGCCGCCTTCGACCATCTCCATCGTGTAGTAGAGCGTGCCGTCGTGCTCGCCGCTGTCGAATACCTTGGCGATGCAGGGGTGGTCGAACTGCTTGGCCAGTTGGATCTCATGGTTGAAATGATTGACGTCGAGGTCGTCAGCGACGAGTTTCGGGCGCATCAGCTTGAGGGCAAACTTCTCGCCAGTCTTGGTATTCCGGACGGCATACACCGCTCCGAGCATGCCTTCGCCGAGCTTGGAGAGAACCTCGAATCGACCGCCGATGACGGTCCCCGGGGCCTGCTCGGGGAGGGGGTGGTCCTGGGCAGCCTGAACACTGATGCTGGTCGTCGTCATCAACTACTCGTTGTGGGTTGGGTGCTTCCTCTTAGACGATAAAGAGGTGTTGGTTTGTCGCTAAATTGGCTCCTCGCGGCCCCATTAAACTCTACCGAGGCGACCTTCTCAAAGATTCCGCGGATGCTACCAGCGGGGTAGGGCTTGCGTCCAGTCACAGACTGCTGTTCGCACGGGTGTAATAAACCCGTGCAGCCAGCGGTAGCTATTCTCGCGGTTGTGCCGGGGCCTTCTTGCCACTGGGGGCGAGACGCCGGATCACGGGAATGTGCCGGATCAGTCGCCGCCACGGGATGCGCTGAATCCAACCACGCACGAACAGGTTCCAGATCAGGGCTACGATGAGTCCCGAGGCGAGCACAGTCGTTCCGCCGAGCACGATCACCACGAGCAGGCCCAT
Source organism: uncultured Rickettsiales bacterium (assembly GCA_964490445.1). Taxonomy (GTDB): domain Bacteria; phylum Myxococcota_A; class UBA796; order UBA9615; family UBA9615; genus UBA6601. Next base: position 27,824 of record CAZBDA010000045.1, read on the forward strand.
CGCAGTACCGAGGATGCCCTGCGCGGCAAACTCCGTGTGCTGCTCGACAAGTACCGCCAACAGGGTCGAAGACGCGACCAGGAATGCGGAGGCGCCGACACCGAAGACCAGGGCTCTGCCAATCCGATCCACAGTGGCTGTGAGGCGGTCAACGGACGGCGTGTTGGCCTGGACAACGAGGTTGCCCTGCTCGACATCGAGCATCAGCTGATCGACCTGTGCGGGCAACTCCTTGAGCATGCTGAGGGCACCCATGCCGCTGCGCAGCGCGTCGCCACTGAGCTTCTCGGGGTGCAGGCGCTCCGTCGCCAGGCGCTGCGCATAGGGCCGGGTCGCTGCCATGAGATCCCAGTCGGGAACGAGAGTCCGTGCGATGCCGTCCAGGGCGACTTCGCTGCGTGCCAGCACTGCGTACTCCTCGGGCAGCCGGAGTTGGTGGCGAGCGGCCAGTTCGAGCACATCCAGGGCAATGCGGCTGGTGTCCTGATCTTGCAGTGCCACGCCACCGTATGTGTCCAACAGGGATCGGATTTCGCGGCTCAGCTCGCGCAGGTTTACTCGCGCCTCGGTACTGGCTGCGCGGTAGAGCGTTCGTGCCAGACCCTCCGAGTCGCGGAAGATCACGCCGACGAACAGCGCTTCCAGGGTGTCGCGCATCTCTGGAGTGATGCGACCGGTAAGACCGAAGTCGAGGTAGGTAAGCGTGCTCTGGTCGTTGACAACGAGGTTCCCCGGATGAGGGTCGGCGTGGAAGATCCCCTGCACGAAAATCTGCTGGTACGTGGCCTCGATGAGTCGGTCCATCACCAGTTGGGGGTCGGCGGAAGTTTGATCGATGTCCGACAGCTTGGCTCCGCTGACCCACTCCATTGTCAGCACGCGTCGGCTGGTCAGGGAACGATGAACGGCTGGGACGTAGACACCCTCGGTGGCATGCAGCGCATGGCGGAATGCCTCGGCATTGGCAGCTTCGGAGAGGAAATCCACCTCTACCGAGATGGCGCGGTCAAAAGATTCGACGAGCGCTCGGGGAGAGGTGATTCCCAGGTTGAGACGGCCCTCCATGAACTCGGAGAGGAAATACAGAATGTTGATGTCAGAGCGGAGCGTCTGCTCGATGCCGGGGCGCTGCACCTTGACCGCCATGATCCGACCATCCTCGAGGACCGCCCTGTGCACCTGGGCGATCGAAGCGGAGGCGACGGGCTGGGAGTCGAACTCTGCGAACAGGTCCTCGGTGGGGGCGCCAAGCTCGGTGCTGATGATCTCACAGGCCTCTTCGCCCGGGAAAGGTGCCACCTCATTCTGCAACTTCTGGAATTGTTCCAGGTAGTCGGGAGGCAGGACGTCCGGGCGGGTGCTGAGTACCTGGCCCAGCTTGATGAAGGTCGGGCCCAACTCTTCCAGGGCAGCCACCAACCTCTCCGGGGCCGAGCCCTCGGCGCTGGTTACCCGTTCCTGGGCGAAGTTGCCCAGGCCCGGGATCTTCTGCAGTGTCGGTGACGAAAATACGTGGCCGAAGCCATAACGGGCACAGACCCGCAGAATCTCCTGCGCCCTACCCAGGTCTCTGAGGCGATAGGTCGGCTCTTTGGGGCTGTGGTGCACCGTGCCGCGCCCAGCCCTCACTGACTGCCCCCCAGGTCGAACCAAAGCAGCCGCTTGCTCGCCGGTACCCAGGCCATGAACAGGTACTGGTACAGAGTTCCCTCGAAGGCGGAGCCCTCGCGCGGATGCAGGACTGCACAACGCAGGTCCGCGCGGTCAGTTGTTTGCAGCGTGGTGCCATCAGGCAGGGCGAGTGCGGTGGCAATCTGGTCCTCGAGGACATCGAGGAGCATGAACGCGTGGGGTGAGAACTGGCCCGAGGCCGCGCCGGGTCGCATGCCCCCCGACACAGGGTGGTGGCGCAGGGCGTTGAGGAGACCCTCTCGGATCGTCGTCCAGTCGATCCGACCTACCCGCGCGATGTGCTCTTCGAAACGTGGGGTGGCCCCAGACACGTAGTTGGAGAGAACGTGCTCTTCGACAAAGGCTGCGAGGAGCTCTGAGCGGTCCTTGTCGAATGGATCCCAGCCGCCAGCGCCGCCCCCCTGTACGGCGAACGCACGGGCGTCCCACCAGGTCATGAAGTTGGTGGCCGAATACAACTCGCCGACTTTGGCGAGAGCCACGTGGAGTGGGTCGTCCTGCGGCAGTGAGGTGAATGAGAGCGGGCTGTCCGCCATGGCGACGAGTCTAGCAGTAGGTCCGGGGCTTCGGGTCGGGCAGGGTGGCCTGTAGTCTTGCAAAGGCCACACCGCGCGTGTAAAACGCAGCGCATAGGCCTATTTCGGGGCCGCGGCCCTGCTGCCCACACATGACCTTCTGGCGACTCGGAGAGGTGATGATAGCCCAGTACCTGCCAGTCCTTTTCGCTGTGCTGGGCGCGGCGGGCTTCATGGCGGTGATGCTCGGCATCAACCATATCCTCGGTCCAAAGCCCCGTGAGGAGGACAGCCCAGCCGTCAAGCTGGAGCCCTTCGAGTGTGGCATCGAACCCATGCAGTCAGACAACCGGCGGCGCACGGCCGTCAAGTTTTACCTGGTCGCAATCTTGTTCGTGATGTTCGACCTGGAGACAGTGCTGCTGTATCCCTGGGCGGTGCTCTACACCGAACTGCCTGGGCTGTTCGGCTTGATTGAGTTGCTGGTCTTTTTGTTGTCCCTGGTAGTTGGCCTGCTCTACGCGTGGCGGAAGGGTGCTCTCGAATGGCGGTAGAAGAAGCCCCGATGGTGTCGCTCGGCAGCGCTCCTGTCAGCGCGGACGATTCGCTGGAAAACAAGGTCTGGACCACGCGTCTTGACTCTGTCATTGGCTGGGCGCGCAAGTTCTCGCTGTTTCAGTATCCCTTCGTGACCGCCTGCTGCGGCATGGAATTCATGGCGGTATCGGGCAATCACTACGACACGGATCGTTTCGGTGCTGCCTTGCCGCGCTTCTCGCCGCGTCAGAGCGACATGCTCATGGTGGTCGGCACGATCGTCCACAAGCAGGCTCCGATCCTGCGCACTGTCTATGACCAGATGTGTGAGCCGAAGTGGGTTGTCGCGGTCGGTGCCTGCGCTGTGTCAGGCGGCTTCTACCAGAACTACACTTCGGTTGCGGGTTGCGACAAGATCATCCCCGTCGATGTTTATATCCCAGGCTGCCCGCCGCGGCCGGAAACGATCCTCGACGCTCTCATCAAGCTGCAGGAAAAGATCCAGGACGATCGCCACCCTCTCCTTTGAGAATCACCACGGCGTAGCAAGACCATGACTGAAGGCAACCAGGAGACAACCGAAATGAGCCCCCTGATGAGTCGGGTTCGCGCTGGGCTCGGCGACAGGGTGCTGGACGCGCACAGTCAGCACGGCGATGACACCATTGTCGTCTCGGCAGACCAGCGTCTCGAGGTGATGGCCTGGCTGCGGCAGGAACCCGAGTTGTTCTTCGACATGCTGATGGATTCGACTGCGATCGACTGGGACGAGCGTGAGCCGCGCTTCGAGGTGGTCGATCACCTCTTCAGCACTCGGCACATGCACCGCCTGCGGGTGAAGTGCGGAGTCGAAGAGGACCAGGAGTTGCCGTCGTTGTGTCCCCTGTACGGTTCCGCCAATTGGATGGAGCGGGAGACCTTCGACATGTACGGCGTGGTCTTTTCCGGCCACCCGGACCTGCGCCGCATCCTGCTGTACCCGGAGTTCAAGGGCTATCCGCTGCGCAAGGACTACGACAAGATGAAGGCACACCCGTTGTTCGAAGAGCGCTATCCCGGCGTTCGTGAGACAGACGAGCTGGTGCATCCCGGGCCTCGAGACCTGGACGGTCCCACGTGAGCGCGCAGCCACAGGCAACGGAATCGGCGCTGCCCTACAACCAGGGCGGTGAGTTCGTGGATCTGCCGCGCGGCATCCGGATCCGGAGAATCTACCCCGAAAGCGAGGACGGCGACCTGTCGGCCCGCACCGTGATCAATGTCGGCCCGTCCCATCCGGCCATGCACGGCACCATCCGCATGGTCGTGGAACTCGATGGTGAGACGATCGTCGGCGTCGATGTGATTCCGGGCTACCTGCACCGCGGCTTCGAGAAGGAGTGTGAGCACCACACCTACCACCAGGCGATTCCCTACACCGATCGACTCAACTACTGCAGCCCGTTGATCAACAACTTCGCCTGGGTCGGCACCGTCGAGAAGATGTTCTCTGTCGAGGCCACGCGGCGGGCCCAACTGATCCGCACCTACATGGCAGAGATCAGTCGGATCACCGACCACCTCACCTGCATCGGTGCAGCGCTCATGGAGTTGGGTGCCATCACGCCCTTCCTGTACATGATCGAAGCGCGCGACTGGTTGTGGGAGCAGATCGCGAACGTCAGTGGCGCCCGGTTGACTCAGACCTACGCCCGGATTGGTGGCCTCTCGCGTGATGTGACCAACGAGTGGCTGGACCGCTGCAACGATCTGCTCAACAACGATCTGATCCCGAAACTTCGTGATGTGCACGGACTGGTGGACCACAACCGAATCTTTATCGATCGAATGCGAGGCATCGGGGTTATCACGCAGCAGGATGCGGTGTCCTACGGCCTCACCGGACCCTGCCTTCGCTCCACCGGTGTCGGCCTCGACGTGCGCAGGTACGCGCCGTACGACTGCTACGACGAGGTGGAATTCGATGTGCCGGTGGGCAAGTACGGCGACAACTACGACCGCTACTTCGTGCGGATGCGGGAGATGGAAGAGAGCATCCGGATTTGCCGCCAGATTGACCCGCTGCTGCGCTCAAGCGTCGGTGAGCCTATCAACGTCGACGATACGCGCATGGTGTTGCCACCCAAGAGCGAGGTGTACAGCAACATCGAAGCGCTGATGAACCACTTCAAGCTCATCATGGAAGGGCCTCGGCCACCGGCGGGCGAGGTCTACCACGCCGTCGAAGGAGCCAACGGCGAGCTCGGGTTCTATCTCGTCAGCGACGGCAGCGGCATCCCGTACAAGGCGCGCTGCCGGCCGCCGTCATTCATCAACATGGGCTGCATTCACATGATGCTCCTGGGTTCCCAGGTGGCAGATATCGTTCCGGTGTTCGGGCAGATCAACATGATCGGCGGGGAGTGTGACCGATGACTGAGACGAGCGGTGATCTGCAGTTCAGCGCCGCGGCCAGCGAGCGCATTGAGTGGCTACGTACGCGTTATCCCGCCGACCATCAGCGGGCGCTGATCCTGCCGGTGCTGTCGATGGCGCAACGCGAGTTCGGCTGGATCGGTCGGCAGGCTGTGCGCCTGGTGGCGAAATCCATACCCGTGCCGGTCACCTGGGTAGAAGAGGTCGCGACCTTCTACACGATGTACAACACAACGCCGACCGGGCGTTGGCACCTGCAGGTCTGTCACAACCTGAGCTGCGCGATGATGGGTGCCGAGATCGTCATCGGTCACATCGAAGAGAAGCTGGGCATCCACAAGGGTGAGACCACGCCCGACGGCGAGTTCACCCTGCTGGGCGCCGAGTGCCTGGGTGCCTGTGGCTCGGCACCGATGATGCAGGTTAACGATCACTACTACGAGAACCTGAGTCTCAAGGATGTCGATGACCTCATCGAGCGGTTGCGAGGTAGTGAAGACCAGCAGCCGGCTGCGGCTGATCTGCCCTACGGTCCTGGCAGTGGTCCCAGCCGCAAGCTGCCGGCGGACGCCAAGCCTCTGGACAAGGGTTGGGGCGTAATCATCCCCGGCCACAGCCACGAAAAGGAAACGGCCGGGGATCGTCCCGTCGCCGGTGAAGTAGACGGTCCGGGCTATGAGCCCCAGGATATGGCGCGATGACTTATCCCGTACTAGGCGAGAACGGTGTGCTGGTGAACTTCGAGCGCGGCACCGAGAGTTGGCCCCTGTCCAGCTACATCGGGCGCGGTGGGTACAGCACTGCGAAAGAGGTGCTGGAAGGTAAGTACAGCGCGGAGCAGTTGCTCCAGGAGGTCAAGGCTTCCGGCCTTCGCGGGCGCGGTGGTGCCGGCTTCCCCACCGGCCTCAAGTGGAGTTTTCTGCCTCGCGAGCCCCAGGGGCCCATTACCCTGGTGATCAACGCCGACGAGTCCGAGCCGGGCACTTTCAAAGACCGCGTCATCATGGAAGAAAATCCGCACCAGCTTCTCGAGGGCTGTGTGCTGTCCTGCTACGCGATGCAGAGCAACACTTGTTACATCTACGTGCGCGGCGAGTACCTGGGTTCGCTCAAGCGGATGGAAGCCGCAGTGCAGGAGGCCTACGAGGCCGGCCACCTCGGCGAGAATCTCTACGGAAGCGGCTTCACCTGCGACGTCACGGTGCACTCGGGAGCGGGCGCATACATCTGTGGCGAAGAGACCGGCCTCATTGAGAGCCTCGAGGGCAAGAAGGGCCAGCCTCGCATCAAGCCGCCGTTTCCTGCGGTCTACGGGGTCTTCGGGTACCCGACCATTGTCAACAACGTCGAGAGCATCGCGTCGGTGGTCTACATCGCCCACGCCGGTGCGGGTTCCAGCGAAGAGTCGACGGGCTATCGCTCCTGGGGCACCGAGAAGAGCGCGGGCAGCAAGATGTTCAGCGTCAGTGGCCCGGTCAAGCGACCTGGCGTGTACGAGGTCAGTCTTGGCTACCCCTTCAAGGACCTGCTCGAGAACGAGTGCGGCGGCATGCTCGACGGCGTGGCGCTGAAGGCGCTTATCGTAGGTGGCTCGTCCGTGCCGGTGGTCGATGCCGAGACCGCATTGAAGATCAACATGGATTACGAGAGCTGCGAGGAGCACGGCACGCTGCTCGGGTCGGGAGGCGTGATTGTGATTGGCGAGGGCACCTGCATGGTCCGATCGCTGATGGTACTGCTGCGCTTCTATCACCACGAGAGTTGCGGACAATGCACGCCCTGCCGCGAGGGCACGGGCTGGATCGAACGGATCTGCGCGCGCATCGAATACGGCCAGGGAACTCCGGCCGACATCGACGAGCTTTATCGCATCGCCGATGGCATGGAGTTGCGCACCATCTGCACCCTGGCTGATGCTGCCGCCTGGCCAACCAAGTCCTTCATCGACGTCTTCCGCGATGAGTTCGAGCAGCACATAAACGACGGCTGCTGTCCCTACGACAACAACTTCCCTGACTACCTGAACCTCAAGGGTGGTGGTGCTCCGCAGCGCCGCGAGCAGCCCGAGCACCCCTTCATCGCCTGAGCCCCCGGAAATAGCTCCAGCCTTATGTCCGAAGAAACAAGTACAGATACTGTCACGCTGACGGTCGATGGCATCGAAGTCACCGTTCCGCGGGGCACCAAGGTGATCGAGGCTGCCAAGAAGGTGGGCAAGATCATCCCTCACTTCTGCTACCACCCGGGGCTGCCCGTCGACGGCAACTGCCGCATGTGCATTGCCGATGTGCGCACGTGGAACGAACGCGCAGGCGAGCACGTGCCTGCGCGGCGCCCGGCGGTGACCTGCTGGGTAGATGCTGAGGACAAGATGCAGGTCTTCACCGAGACCGAAGAGGTGAAGGCATCACGCGAGAAGGTGATGGAGTTCCTGCTCATCAATCACCCGATTGACTGCCCCATCTGTGACAAGGCCGGCGAGTGCATGTTGCAGGACTACTACATGCTGCACGACGGCAAGCGCAGCGAGCTGCGTGACGAGAAGGTGCACAAGCCGCGTCTGGTTCCCTTTGGTGAGCGGATCATCTTCAACGGTGAGCGCTGCATCCTGTGCAGCCGCTGCACTCGTTTTACCGAGCATGTCACCGAGACCCACGAGCTGGGCATCGTCAACCGTGGTGATCGCGCCGTGGTCACGGTAGGCGACGACGGCACCTTCGCGAATGCCTACACCGACTGCGTAGCTGACATCTGCCCGGTGGGCGCGCTGACGAAGACTGACTTCCGCTTCAAGAAGCGGGTCTGGTTCCTCAAGCACACCGATTCGGTCTGCGGCGGTTGCTCGCGCAACTGCAACACGACGGTCGATCACGATGGCTCGGAGATCATCCGCATCATGCCCCGCGAGCGGCTCGGCGTGAACGACTACTGGATGTGCAACGAGGGGCGCGACCTGTACAAAGAGCTCGGCTCAATGACGCGACCTGCAGCGAAGCTCGCTGCGACCGACGAGTCCTCGCTCGAAGAGGTGCTGCAGTGGATCGGCGAGAGCCTTGCCGCACACAAGAAGGAGACGCCCGAGCGCGCGGCCATCATCGGTGGTGCCTGGATGAGCAACGAGGAGGCCCTTGCCCTCGGCCACATTGCCAGCAAGCTCAAGATCCAGCACCTGGACGTCAAGACTGACCGGGTCGATGGCTATCCCGCCGACGAACTTCTGCATACCGACGATCACAATCCCAATCGCCGCGGCGCAGCGGAGTCGGGGATCGTTCCGGGCAAGAAGGATGGCAAAGACCTTGCCGGGATCCTGGCCGCCCTGGACGCTGGGGAGATCGACACCTTGTTGGTCTGGGGACCTGGCCTGGTAAATCACTTCGACGACGAGGCGGCGCTGACTGCTTCCCTCGGCAAGGTCAGCAAGCTCATCCAGTTGACGGATGACAGCGACGCGGTGACTTCGCTGGCGCACGCGGTGGTGCCCATCACCAACTGGGCGGAACGAGACGGCTCATGGACCAACGTCGATGGCCACGTGTCTCATTTCCGTCGAGCCTTGTCGGTAGGCGATGACGTGGTCGATGGCTACGAGGCACTGTGCGGCATCGCTGAGGCGGCGGGCGTGAAGCCGCCTGCCAAGAACGTTCGCCAGGCGCGCAAGAAGCTCAAGCAGGAGGGGCTTGCAAAGGCAGGGGAGGTGGCTGACGGCCAGTTCGAGTTCCCGGGCAAGCAGACCGGCTTCCGCCATGTCGGTGGAGTGCTGGAGACCTGATGACCATCGACGGGCCTTTTGTCGTGGTCGCGGTGCTGAACCTGGCCTTTGTGTTGGGTTTGCTGCTCAACATGGGTGGGCTGCTCACCTGGGTAGAGCGCAAGCAGGCAGCGGTAATGGCGAATCGCATCGGTGCCAACCGTGCCTACATCCCGATCCCGATCCCCGGCAAGGGGGGCATCCGCTGGTACAAGCGCTTCACGCTGATTGGTCTGTTTCACGGCATCGCCGACGCCATCAAGATGCTCACCAAAGAGGACTACACGCCTCCGTTCGTCGACAAGTTCATCTACAACATTGCGCCCTGGTTCGCCGTCGTGCCGGTGCTTCTCACCTTCGCTGTCGTGCCTTTTGGCGGTCCGTTCCAGCCGGGCGTGATGATGGGGGAAGTGCTTTCCGGAGTCGGTCTCGTGGGCGTGGGTGAGAGCGTCTCGGACTTCTTCGGCACCACCACCTACCAACTGCAGTTGGCCGATCTCAATG
>CAZBDA010000046.1:0-26987 GCA_964490445.1 uncultured Rickettsiales bacterium
GGCGATGTCGACGAAGACCTCGACAACGACGGCGACGGCATTACTGGCGCCTACCCCGGCTGACTGGCTGCGTTCGGTGCGGTGGACTGCGACGACGACAACGCCACGCAGGTTCCCGGTGCACCCGAGGTCTGTGATGGCGTCGACAATGACTGTGACACGGTCGTAGACGAGAACCTCGACTTTGACGGCGACGGCTTCACCTCGTGTGCAGGCGATTGCGCGTCGCTGGATCCCAACATCTACCCAGGCGCAGCCGAGACCTGTGACGGGGCCGACAACAACTGCGACGGCGTCGTCGACGAGGGCTTCGACAACGACGGGGACGGACAGTCACCCTGCGCTGGTGACTGCAACGACCTCTTGCCGACGGTCTACCTCGGCGCACCGGAGATCTGCGACGGCGCCGACAACGACTGCGACGGACAGCCTGGAGCCAACGAGGTCGACCAGGATGGCGACGGCTACAGCGCATGTGACGGCGACTGCGACGAAACGACCCAGTCCGTCGCCCCCGGAGGCACCGAACGCTGCAACGGCATCGACGATGACTGCGACGGCATCGTCCCCGCCGACGAGCTCGATGATGACCTCGACGGCTACGTCGGCTGCACCCCCCCGGGATGCTCTGTTGCACTGGTGAACGACAGTGACGAGCCGACATTCTGGGACTCGATGACGGCGCTCGACGCCACCGGTCTCGAGGTGGTCACCTGGAACGACGCGGCGAATCTGAACACCATGATCAACATCAACAACTTCATCGATCACCAGGTGCTGATCTGGTACATGGGGGCCCGCGACATCACGCTCTCCGAACTGGCTGCCATGGAGCTCTGGCTGCAGACCGGCGGCGGCCTGATTGTCACCGGAGATGATGCGCTCTCCAACAGCGCCGGATTTATTCCTGGCAGCGGCAGTGAAACCGTGGTGGAAGGCACCCATCTCGCAGATCTGGTCCGCTCGCAGACCGTCGGCGACGGACCGCAATCGGTCTCCTGCGTGGTCAGCAGCAGCGGCAACCCCATCATCAATGGCCCACACGGCTCGTGGAGTAGCGCCTTCACCTTCGCCGCAGGCTCCAGCAACCACGAGAATGCGGTCGCCGACACCTCGCGTGGGGCAACCCGGATAGCGTCTGTAGGAAACCGCGCCAAGATCATCTACACCGAGCCCAGCAACGGCGGTGCCGTATTGTTCTGGAACGGCAACGGCGGCCTCAGCGATTGGGACGCCAGCCAGAGTCCCGACATGTCGGCGATGCTACGCAACGCAGTGCACGAGATGAACCTGGGTTGCGGGGGGCTGCTGCAGGGCGGCGACTGCGACGACAGTGATGCCAGCTTGATCCCGGGCACCTGCCCCTAGACGGACGCAGCGCTAGCGGCTCGCAGCAAAGGCCTGCTCGAGATCTTCACGCAGGTCTGATTCCTCTTCCAGCCCGACGCTCAGCCGCACCAGTCCGTCGCGGATCCCGATCGCCTCGCGGGTCTCTATGGGCACGCTGGCGTGGGTCATCGCAGCGGGCAGCTCAATGAGGCTCTCGACACCACCGAGGCTCTCGGCGAGAGTCATCACCCGGGTCGCTGAGACGAAGCGCTCGGCACGACGGAGATCAGCTTTCAACTCGAAGCTGAGCATCCCCCCGAAGCCATGCATCTGGCGGGCAGCGATTTCGTGCTGCGGATGGCTCGTCAAGCCAGGATAGATCACTCGATCGACCTCGGGATGTTCGCAAAGGAACTCTGCCAGGGCGATGGCCGTCTGCTCGTGACGCGGCATGCGCACGTGCAGCGTCTTGATGCCGCGCAGGGTCAGGAAACAATCCTGGGGCGCGGGAACGGCCCCGATGGAGTTCTGAAGCCGGAACATCTCCGCGGCGAACTCGTCATCGTTGGTGAGTACGGCACCTCCGACCACATCACTGTGGCCCCCGAGGTACTTCGTCGTGCTGTGAAGGATGACATCAGCTCCCAGCGACAGTGGGTTCTGGAAGTACGGCGTGGCAAAGGTGTTGTCCACCAACGAGATGGCGCCGGCGGCGTGCCCCATCTCCGAGAGGGCGACGATGTCGATCACCTTGAGCAACGGATTGGTCGGAGTCTCGATCCACAGCAGCCGGGTCTGCCCAGGACGAATGGCCGCACGCGCTGCATCCAGATCACACATGTCCACGAAGGAGAACTCGATGCCAAGGGGCTCGAAGATGCTGGTAAAAATGCGCCAGGTGCCGCCGTAGACGTCGTCCGAAGAGACCACATGATCACCCGGGCGCAATGCGTGCAGCACGGTGGTCGTAGCAGCACATCCAGAGCTGAAGCAGGTGCCGTGCCGCGCCCCTTCGAGAGCAGCGAGGCAGACCTCCAGCGCAGTCCGGGTCGGGTTGCCCGTGCGGGCATACTCATAGCCCTTGTGGCCACCCACCCCGTCCTGGACGTAGGTGCTGGTCTGGTAGATGGGCATCATTACCGCTCCAGTCACCGGCTCAGCGGGCTGGCCGGCATGGATGCAGCGGGTGCCGAAACCCTTCTCGGGATGGAGATCGTCTCGTGGCGGCCAGGGATTGTCTGCGCTCATCGATTGGCCCGAGACACGTAATCAATGACATCGATCTTGGTAACCACGTTGACCAGTTGGTCCTGGTCCATCACCAGCGCCATCTTCACCCGCATGAACATGTCGGCGAGAACTCCGATTCCGGTATCCAGGTCGACAGAGGAGTAGGCGTTGACCACGATCTCACCGACAGGCTCGCCAGCGGCTCCCGGATGGTCGAGAAGGTGGCTCAAGACTCCAGCCTCGGTGACGATTCCGGCAACACTATTGGCGTCCAGGACAGGCACCTGGCTGACTCCGTATTCGCGCATCAGTGCTGCGACATCACGGATCGGATCGCTCACCTGCACCGACACCACCGGGCGCTGAGCATCAGGGCCAAGCAGATCGCGCACAGTGCCGCTACCGGCCACCGCGTCGAGATAGCCATTTTCGCGCATCCAGTCGTCGTTGAAGATCTTGCCGAGGTACTGGCGGCCGGTGTCGGGAAGCAGAACCATTACCCGTTGTCCTGCCACGTCATTGCTCTTCAGCCACTTGATGGCGCCAGCTACTGCCGCCCCGGACGATCCACCGCAGAAGATGCCCTCTCCGCGGACCAGCTCCCGGGTCATCAGGTAGCACTCCCTGTCTGTGACGCGAACCACGTCATCGAGCACTGAGAGGTCCATCGTCGAGGGAAGAAAATCCTCACCAATCCCTTCAACACTATACGAGTAAGCCTCTGTCATCTTTCCTGTTTTAAACATGTCGTAGTAGATCGATCCTACGGGGTCGACACCGACAATCTTGATGTTGGGATTCTGCTCCTTGAGGTACCTGCCAACCCCGGTCAGGGTGCCGCCAGTGCCCATGCCTGCGATGAACACGTCGAGCTTCTCGTCGAACTGCTTCCAGATCTCGGGACCGGTCTCGAGATAGTGGGTCTCGGGGTTGTCGGGGTTGTGATACTGGTCTGCATAGAACGCGTTGGGGCTCTCCTCGCAGACCTTGCGGGACACCGAGTAGTAGGAACGCGGGTCCTCCGGCTCCACGGCCGTCGGTGTCACTACGACGCGAGAGCCGAAGGCACGCAAGGCCTGGACCTTCTCCATCGACTGCTTGTCGGGCATGACGAAGGTACTCTGGTAACCACCCAGTACTGCGGCGATCGCCAGTCCCAGCCCGGTGTTTCCGGAGGTCGCTTCGACAATCGTACCGCCAGGTGTGAGATCACCTCGCTCCTCGGCGCAGCGGACGATGTGGCGAGCGATGCGGTCCTTGACGGAGCCACCAGGATTCATGAACTCGAGCTTGGCGTAGACCTCGCTCTGCAATTCACCGGTTACCCGGCCGAGCCGGACGGCCGGAGTGTTGCCGATACATTCAAGGACATTGTCGAAGACGTTGGTCGGTTCCGCCATGAGCTACCTCGGACTGGATGGACTCGGCGGCCTTGCCACCTTGCTGTGAATGCCCTCGTACACGCGCTCGCCTGCGCGCGAACCCTTGAGCGGCGCAGTGGTAGCACGACCGCACTCGCCCGGCAATGGTTCCGGACGGGCCGAATCACTCAGTAGTGCGGCGGCAGGTCCTCGCTGGCTGCGGGCATGGCCTCAGGGGGGTTCTCGAGCAGCTTCTTGAGAGACTCGACCCGGTTCTCGAGCGCGCGAATCCGGCCCTCGAACGCCCGAACGAACTCGTCCAACTGGGCTGTGTCGGCGCGGCGCTCCTCGCTGCGCACTTCGAGCTCGACCAGCCGAGCCTCCAGATCTGCGATTCTGTCACTCGGTTCGCCTGCCACAACTGGCTCCTCTCGCACGCCTCGTGCCTTGCACATCGCTGCGGCGCATTGTACCTCTCTGGTTCATCGCTCCGGCCAGGACGGCCGTGATTCCTGGAGTGCCTGCCCTGCGAACTCTGCGCCTGCTGGTCCCCTCCCCCGCCCTCCCGGCGCGGCTGGACCGCTTCGTGGTCGCCAACGTTCCCGAACTCAGCCGTCGCCAGGTGAAGGGGCTGCTGAATGCCGAGCAGGTACGGGTCAACGGCAGGACCGAGCGGCGAGCCGGCCGCAAGCTACGCACCGGAGAGGTGGTGGAATTGAACTATCGGCCCTCTCTGCAATCGCCGGCAGACCGTCCGGCTGAGTTGCTAATCGCCGCACAGGGCGAGCAGTGGTGGGTCGTCCGGAAACCTGCTGGCCTATCCAGCCATCCCAGCTCCGAGGACGACCACAGCTCCATCGCCCAGGCCCTTGCCCGAACTCTGGGCCTGGCTCCTGGCGACGCCACTGCAGTGCACCGACTCGACCGGGGCACATCAGGGCTGCTGCTGGTAGCACGCGCCGGCACCGAGAGGGCCCGACTGTCACAGCTCTTTGAGGAACGGCTGGTCCGCAAGGTCTACCTCGCCGTCGTCCATCCGGCCCCGGCAGAATCGGATGGCAGGGTCGAAGGGCCCGAGATCGACGGCCGAAGCACCGAACTCAACTGGACCTTGCTGCGACGATCAGCGGATGGCACCCGCGCCGAATTGCAGGTCGAACCCACACAAGGGCGCACCCACCAGGTTCGGATCCAACTGGCAACTGCCGGGTGGCCCATCGTCGGCGACCTGGACTATGGCGAGCCTCTGCCAGGAGGATCACCCCGAATGGCTTTGCACTGCGCCAGCCTGAGCTGGGACGACTGCGAGGTCAGCTGGCCGACGGACGAGGACTGGGAACTGTTGCTGGAGCCTGGCCCAGCGGAGGACACAGCGGCGTCGGACAAAGGGGCGAATGACCGCGCTGGCAAGCGCTCCCCTGGGCTCAAGGATCAGCAACCCACAGTCCGCACACGCCCTCCCGGAGTTCGTGAGCTTGTCGTCTCCAGGTCCTCAGCACGGATCCTGGCCGGCGGACATCCCTGGCTGATTGCCGACCGATGGACTGGCGACATGGGAGGCATCAAGCCCGGCGAGATGGCCTGGCTGGTCGACGAGCGAGGCCAATACGTGGCAACGGCTGTAATCGATCCGACCGGCTCTCCCTGTGGGCGAGTCATCAGCAGAGATGCCGGCGAACTGGTCGACGAGGACAGCCTCGCGCAGCGGGCCAGCTCCGCCATCAGGCGCCGGCAGGATCTGCTCGATGACCCCACCACCACTGCCCACCGGCTCATCCATGGCGAAGCCGATGGCCTACCAGGACTGACCCTCGACCTCTGGGGCGAAGTGCTGGTGGCGACCCTCCAGACCCCGGCAGCTCGGGAGCTGGCGGCAGCCGCCTATCGTGGCGTCCAGCAACAACTGGGTCCCCTGGGACTGTACGAGCGTGACCACTTCACCGACCTGCGAAGGGATCGAAAACGCCAGGATGCACGCCTGCCGGGTCGATGGATCCACGAACCGACCGTCACACCGAGCGAGCCGTGGCAGGTGCTCGAGCGCTGCTACCGTTTCAGCGTCAGCCCATTGTCCGGCCTTTCCAGCGGCCTGTACCCCGACCAGCGCGACAATCGGGCTCGCGTCGAAGCGCTGGTGGCAAAACAGAAGGATGCCCAGATCGCCAACCTGTTTTCCCACAGCGGCGCGTTCTCGGTCGCCTGCGCAGTCGCTGGCGCGGCCCGAGTCTGGTCCGTCGACCTGTCTCGACCCTATGGTGAGCTCGCCCGAGGCAACCTCGAGGCAAATGGCCTGTCGCCCGACCAGCACCCCATTGTCAGCGCAGATGCCAGCACCTGGCTGCGACGAGAGGCAAGCGAGTTGGACGGAGTGATCATCGACCCTCCCAGCCGTGCCAGCGGACGCAAGGCGGGCGAGCGTGGCTGGAGCAGCAAGCGCGACTACCGTAGCCTGGTGGCCCAGGCCGCGGGGCAGCTACGAGCAGGCGGCTGGATGCTTTGCTGCTGCAACCTGCGCGATGTACCGCGGGGCTGGCTGGGGCGCGAGCTAGCCGCGGGGCTCAGGGCCGCTGGCCGGCGCACCTCGCGCCCCCAGGAAGCACGCGCGGCTTCAGACTTTCCCCGCCTGCGGGGATTCCCCGAAGGGCATAGCTTCGATGGCCTGCTCGTCGTTCTCGACTAGGGTTCGCTAAAGTGTGTCGCAACGATGCGTGATACCGACTCCATTGCCCCCGCATGGGAGGGCCGCGACGGCGAACAGGTCCGCCCCCTTCCGGGGACCGGACCGGCAGGCAGCGCCTTGCGTGCACTGGCTGAGACCACCCGAAAACTGTCACCACCGCTGTACCAGTGGCTGGCGGGCAAAGCTCCGGAGTTCAAGCTCGCCTGGGGTGCCCGGGAATATCAGTTGCGCTTCGACGGTGTGCACCAACTTCGCCGCGAAGGCAGCGACTGGAGCGACAACCCGCGCAGCAACTACAACGAGGCGGTCGACCGGCGACAGCGAAAGAAGGGCAGCAAGGGGAAAGACTGAGCGCGACCTCTCGGATCACGGCGACTCGTCGGCGCCCGGAGCAACTTCGCTAGCAGCATCCTCAGTGCCGTCTGAGGGAGCCCCCTGGGCTATCGCTGCGAGCAACTCCTCGCAACGGACAAGGGCCTCTTCAATCACCAGCGTCCACTCTCTTTTCAGTTGATAACGCTGCGACTGGCGCAGTACCTGGCGGTAATCGGCTGCTGCGCGTTCCAGGAACTTGCCCGTCGCCGAATCCAACAGTTCGCGGTAGACACTGCCCTGCTCGGCATCGAGCTGCGACGGTTCGGGCGCAGCCAACAGGTCCCTGCGAAAGTCCTCGTAGACACCGCCCAGGGCAAGCGCTGCAGGTCCGCTCCACTCGGCCACCCTGTGCTTGAGACAGCGCTTGTACTGTTGGCGAGCTTCGAGCAGCGCCCGCGCCTTCATCTCGAGACGCTTCTCGAGCACCACCAGGTCGTCAACGTCGTCCAGTCGGTACGACGCCGCATGCATTCGCGACAGGACGCCACCGTGGTACCAGAGCATTGCCGACTGGGATGGGAACAGTTCGCCATCACGCCGGGTGCGCTGGCGAATCGCGTTCTGTATGCCCTTTATGTTCCAGTCAGCACGGTCGTGCCTGCCCTCGGAAGCTGTCACGACCGTGTAGAGGATTTGCGCCTCCCACCGCTCCGGCAACACCAGCAGCGGCTCAGCGAGCGCCTGTTCCAGCACTGGCTTCGACTCGGCGATCCTGTCCAAGCGCTGCAGCAGAAGCGCAACACGCACCCGAGTTTCCGCGGCATCCTGAGGATGTTGCTCCGAAGCCTGCTCTACGTAGCTCTGGTACGCTTTGGTCGCTTTCTCGAAGGAGCCCGACCGCTCAAGGGCCATGCCGAGGTTGTAGCGGGCCGGCAGGACGTTTTCGTTGCCAGGAAACTCCTCCACCATCCGCTGGTAGAGGAGCGCGCTCAACTCAAAATCGTCGTTCGAGAAGGCATCGTAGCCGAGTTGGAAGAGGTCTTCGGCGTCGTAGCCGTCCAGGTCCGTGAGTGGGTCCTCACCGGCACGGATTCGGGTGGGGTCGAGCACGATCCCCGCTTCCTTCGTAGGCAGCGTGGTCGGCTCCTTCTGCGGCGCCCACGCCAGGGGTTTGTGAGCACAACCACAAGCAAGCAGCGCAATCCCCAGACAGAGCACCCGCAGCCCATTGATTCGTCGATAATAATTCATAGGGACTCACGATAAGACGACTAGTGCGGCACCGTCAATGAGCGAGCGGGGGGGCACAGGGTAACTGGCGAGGAAACAGTTGCTGAGCGCCCGATCGATGCGAACATCGACCACCTGTCCACGCAGATCGGCGCCAGCCGGAAAGTTCACGATCCAGTTCTGCGACAGCCTGCCGCTGGACCACGAGGGGTCGCGACGGCTCGGACCTTCCACCAGTACAGAGACCACTTCGCCCTCGTAGGCCGCCATGCGCTCCTGGGTGATCCTCGCCTGCAGTGCCTGGACCTCGTGCAGGCGACTCTTCTTGACCTCGCGTGGGACATCATCTGGCAGGTTGCGGGACGCGGGAGTGTGGGGCCGTTCGCTGTAGTTAAAGGAATAGATGAAGTCGTAGCCGACCTCATCGAGCAGCGACAAAGTGCCCTGGTGCTCTTCTTCACTCTCACCTGGGAAGCCGACGATGATGTCGGTCGACAGGGCAATGTCGGGGCGAGCCTCGCGCAGAGCCGCCACCAGCCCCAGGTAATGAGCCCGCGTATGCCGTCGGCGCATCCGCTCGAGCATCTCGTCGGAGCCCGACTGCACGGGGAGGTGGAAGTAGGAGCACAGCTTCGGCTCCCGGGCAAACAACTCGACGAGTCCCTCGTCCAGGTCCCACGGGTTGGACGTCGTGAACCGGATGCGCTCAATGCCGTCGACCTCGGCGACCTGTGCGATGAGCTCGTGGAAGAGGGGCTCCTCGCTGCGCTTCAGTCCGTAGCTGTTCACGTTCTGGCCGAGCAGGGTCACTTCCCGAACGCCGCGATCGGCAAGTCCGCGAACCTCCGCCACGATGTCGACAGCGGGTCTTGACGCCTCGCGGCCCCGGGTGAATGGCACGATGCAGAACGAGCAGAAGCTGTCACAGCCCTTTTGGATCGTCACAAAGGCGGTGACCCCATGCTGGTCGCGCACGACAAGATCGTTGGTAAAGGGATAGTTCTGCCGGTCGAGTTGCTCGGTGGCGAGCACTCGTTGGCGGCCCAGTTGGACGTCGAGGAGCAGGCCCGGCAGGCGAACGATTGCGTCGGGACCCATGACCAGGTCCAGCCAGGGGAAGCGTCGCAGCAGCCCGCCGGACTCCTGTTGCGCGTAGCAGCCCGTGAGACCCAGGACGAGATGGCTCTTCTCTTCCTTGAGAGTGCGCAGCCGACCCATTAACGAACGAACCTTCTGCTCCGGCTTCTCACGCACCGAACAGGTGTTGATGAGAATGACATCCGCGTCCCCTGGATCGTCGGTGGACACGTAGCCATCAGACTCGAGCAGGCGCAGCATCTTGCCGCTGTCCAGGTCATTCATCTGGCACCCGAAGGTACGGATGTGGACGCGCTTCAGGTCCTCCACGACTCGGACTCGAAATTGGCAGCCTCTGCCTGCCGGTCGAAGCGCTTGATGAGGCCTCCCAGGGTGCGGCCCGCGCCAACCTCGAGCCAGTTGTCGACGCCGCGCTCGACCATCGCCGCCATACTCTGTTGCCACAGCACGGGCTTGCTGACCTGCCGCATCAGGCGTTCCCGGATCTCATCGCCAGTAGAGCTCACCGTCCATGTAGCCGTGACGTTCGGCACGTAAGGAACCCGCAACGGGCCGAGCTCGACCTCTGCCAAGGCGCTCTCCAACCGCTCCCCCGCCGGAGCCAGAAGGGAGCAGTGAAACGGTGCGGAGACATTCAGCTGCTTGGCAATGCCGCGGTGGTTCCGAGCCAGGCCACAAGCCCGCTCAACCGCCTCGACGTGTCCGGCGATCACCACCTGGCCGAGCGTGTTGTAGGCCGATGGCTCGAGCACCTGTCCCTCGCTTGCCTCGTCGCACAGTTGCTGGATCACGGCCGGGTCCTTGATGCCGATGATGGCCGCCATTGTGCCGACCCCCACGGGCACCGCGGTCTGCATGGCTTCGCCGCGCAGACGGGTCAGGCGCACCGCGTCGGCGAACTCCAGGACACCTGCGCAGACAAGCGCTGAGTACTCGCCCAGAGAGTGACCGGCGACGACATCAGGCGATAGGCCCTCGGCTTCCAGCACACGCCAGTAGGCCACGCCTACGGTCAGCAACGCCGGGGATGCGTTGCGGGTCGTTGTGAGCAGCTCCATGGGCCCCTCGAGAATCACCTCGGACAGCGCCTCGCCGAGGGCCTCGTCGGCCTCGTCGAAGGTGCGTTTGACCAGGTCAGACCGACCGAGCCAATCGCTGCCCATTCCAACAACCTGGCTGCCCTGCCCGGGAAATACATACGCTGTCGTCATGCCTCACCTCACCTCGATTTCTGCGCAGGCTACTCCCAGAATCCTGCTCTCGGTTCCACACTTCGCCACACGATGAAGAGCAAGGCCCTTCTTGCCAAGAAAATGGGTGTCGTACTCAAAGATCCAGTGAATCTGCGGCCCACTACCCTGCACGGGAAACTCGAGCGCCTCGGCCTCGCCGTTCACCCACAGGTCGAGCTGCGCAGTGCAGCCATCCGGAAGTGCTGAGCGTGCCGACCACTGCGCCACGCTGAGATGATCCTGCGTGATCACCGGCACCTCACCCGGCGGGCTCACCGTGCCCGGGCTACTGCTGCGAGCATTCTTGCCCAGGGCCAGCCGCTCGGTGCAGGGCTCAAAATCCAGGCGACTGAGGTCAAAGGGAACGAAGGTGTGGGGCTCGGAAGGATGATCATGCTCCTGCAGAGTCTCCCCGGCGCCGCTCACCCAACCATCCTCCACCTGCACACGACATTGGCTGTTGAGGGATACCTTGAGGCGTCGGCGGCGGGTGTTGCCGCTGCCATCCTCGGTGAAGTCCATCGTCTCGTTGCCACTTCGGCGGCCGACCAGGGCGAAGCGCTCATGGCCGCCGGCCACAAAGCGGGCAGTGACGTTGTCGCCCTCACGGTCAAAGCGGATACGAAACTTAGGGTTGACCGACTGCTCCCCGTCGAGGCGACCGAAGGTGCCGGCCAGGCTGTCCATGTTGAGGTTGCCACAGCGGTGAATCACCTTCGTCACCGACTCTCCTGAACCGCTACAGGCAGAAGCGAAGACAAGGGCCAGGACGAGCAGTGCAGGGCGAGGCAAAGCGGTCATGGTCGGCCTTATAGCAGAGCGGCGGGAGCGCGCTACTCGGTTTGTCGTGGCGATGGCACGGACGGCCCCGGCGCTACAAGACGAGGGCTCGATGCGAACTCGTCAGGGACTCCGACGAATCGAGACTGAGAGCAGCATCCCGGTAGCGAGCAGCATCGTCATCACGGACGAGCCGCCATAGGACATGAATGGCAGCGTGACGCCGGTGATCGGCATGAAGCCCAGGACTCCTCCCAGGTTGATACAGACATGGCAGAAGAACACCCCGACGATTCCCGCCGCGAGGATGGCGCTGAAACGATCACGGGCGTTCCAACTGACCCATAGGCCAAACAGCATGTAGCCGAAGTACAGCGTCAGGATCAACACGCAGCCCACGTAGCCCCGCTCCTCGGCAAATACGGAGAAGATGAAGTCGGTGTGCTGCTCAGGCAGGAAACGCAACCGGCCCTGTGTTCCCTGGCCCCAGCCCTTGCCCATGATCTGCCCTGAGCCGATGGCGTAACGTCCCTGAATCGCCTGGTAGCCCTGCCCTGTGGGATCAGCATCGGGGGAAAGCATCGCATCCACCCGCTCGCGCTGGTAGTCACCCAAGACGTGGTGATAAGCCAGCGGCGCGGCAAGCCCAGACACCAATACGATGACCGCCAGGGTGCGCCACCGCAGGCCGACAACAAAGGTCATGACCGCGAAGATGACGCACAGGAAGATCGTCGTGCCGAGGTCGGGTTGCTTGAACACCAGCAAGCAGACTGGTGCGAGGAACACCGCAACGGGCAATGCCAGTTCTCGGAGGCCCCACCCTTCTGCGCGGGGCCGCGCTGCGAAGTAGCGCGCCGACGCGAGCACGAGAGTCAGCTTGACGAGCTCGGACGGCTGCAGGTTCAGCGGCCCCAACTGCAACCAGCGCTGCGAGCCACCACGAACTGGCCCCACCAGCAACACCAGCAGCAGCAGCAGCACAGTCAACCCGAACAAGATGTAGGCGCTTCGTTCATAGAGGCGCGGGTCGATGAGTACCAGAAGCAACATCAGGACCACACCGAAGCCCATGTACAGCGCCTGCATCTGGAAGGCCCTTGGCACCCCCTCGAGCAGGGGTGAACCCGCCGCTGAATACAGGGTGTTCAGCCCAATAGCGCACAGCAATAGTGTCGTCAGCAGCAGCGGCCAGTCCATGATCCGGCGACGCCGACGCAGAGAGGCCCTGTCCCCGGAATTGACCATTACCGGGCCACCGCCTGGGCACTCGGCACAGCCACTGACTTCTTACCGGCCAGGGCTGCCTTCAGACCCGGTGGGTTCTTGCGAGAGTCACCGATTCGGAACTTGCCCACCCTGGCATCCTCCAACTGGTCGCGAAAGTAGTGTTCGAACATCTGCCGAGCAATTGGTGCGGCGGCGGTACTGCCGTGCTCGCCGTGCTCGACCAGAACCACGATCGCGACCTCCGGGTTCTCATAAGGGGCAAAAGCCACGAACCAGGCGTGGTCCTTGAAACGCTTCGTCTCGCGCATCTTGCGAGTACGCAAGGCAGCGAGCCGCACGACCTGCGCTGTACCCGTCTTGCCGGCGTAGGCCAGGTGGGTCAGCCGCTCCTTCCAGGCGGTACCCGCGGGCTCCTCCAGCACCGCAAACATGCCCTTGCGAATCGAACGGAAGTGCTCCGGAGCGAGGTCGATCTGCCGCACCACCTCGGGATCATGTCGCTGCAGAACCTCGCCATCTGCGCCGACAATCCGCTCCACCACCAGCGGCCGATAGACGGTGCCTCCGTTCGCCAGCGCAGCGGTCATACTCGCCAGTTGCAGCGGGGTAGCGAGGGTGTAGCCCTGGCCAATCACTGACGAGGCAGTGTCCCCTTTTTTCCATACACCCAGCTTCGGCCGGGAGCGGAATCGCTTCTTCTTCCACTCCGTGGTGGGGTTGAGGCCACCGGCCTCGGAGTTAATGCCGATCCCGGTGGGCCTGCCCATGCCGAACATGTCTGCGTAGCGAGCCACAGTGTCAATCCCGGCGGCCAGGCCTGCGCGGTAGAAATACACATCACAGGAACTCCGCAGAGCGCTGGACAGGTTGACCTTTCCGTGGCCGACACGCTTCCAACAATTGAAGCGGCGACGCCCTACCTTGAAGCCCCCGTCGCAATGCACCTGGGTGCGCTCCGTCCAACCGCCGCTGCCGAGCACCGCAGAGGCAACAATCATTTTCCAGGTAGACGCCGGCGGATAGACGCCCTGCAGGGCCTTGTCGACCAGGGGATGGTTCGGATCCTGACTGAGAGCCTTCCACTCCTCGGGACTGATGCGACCGTTGAAGATGGTCGGGTCGAAGCCCGGCGCGTTGGCCACAGCGAGCACCCGGCCAGAATTGACCTCGAGCATGACCACCGAGCCCGACTCCTCGGCCAGCAACTCCCCAGCCAGTTGTTGCAGGTCTCTACGTACGGTGAGGTGCAGGTCATAGCCCGCTTTTTCGGGGATCAAACCTCGATCCAGAAAGTGATCGATGGACCGAAAGTACTCATCGCCGGGATGCTCAGGGGCTGCCGAGCGGCCCAGTTCGCGACCGTGGACGTCGACCTGCACCCAGTAGGTACCGTCATGCCCCCGCAACCATTCCTCGTACGCTGACTCGACGCCGTACTTGCCGATCACGTCGCCCGGCTCGTACCACTCAGCTCCGTGGGTCGAACCACTGTAGCGGGTTCGCAGTTTCTCGAGTTCGTCGGCGCGCACCTCGCGCAGGTAGCCCACCAGGTGGCTGAACATGGCTCCGTCAGGGTAGTGACGGCGGTGGCGGGAAACCACCGAGACGCCCGGAAGCCATGCCCTGCGAGCGAGCACTCGCTGCAACTCGGCCTCGCTGACATCGGCGGCCAGCACCACGTTGTGCCAACGGTCCAATCGGCGGCCCTCGGCGAAGCGCTCCAGCAATTCCTCGCCACTGGAGTTGTCGAGCAATGCCGCCAGCCGAGTGCTGAGAGTGCCAATGTCGAGTCGCGAAGGAAGTTCCCATAAGTCGTGTTCAGGAGGGCCGCCGAGGGCTTCGGCGCTGCCAGTGGGGGCACGCGCGACAGCCTCGTCGACGGCGTCAGGGGCAACCAACACGTCAAAGGAAGCACGGACCTCTGCGATGCGATGTCCATCCGCGTCGTAAATGCTGCCACGCGGCGCCGGAATCTCGCGCTGCTTGAGGTGGTTCTTCTCGGCCTGGGCGGCAAACTCGGCACCGTTCACAACCTGCAGCACCCAGAGCCTACCCAGCAACATCGCGAGGATGGCGCACAGAACTACTGCGCAGGCACTGAGGCGGGGACGTAGCTCCTGGGGCCGTCCCGAAATCCGCAGGCTCAGCAGCGTCGGATCAGAACTCACAAGGACCGCCCCCCACCAACCGAGCCCTGCGGACCGGTCAGGCCAACCAGAGCCGGCCACAGCAACAGGCTGGCCAGGGCAGCAGCCAGGGTTTCCATGGGCAGAGCGCTGAGGTCGGTCGCCAGTTCGAGGCCGAACAGACCCAGGAGCAGGTAGGCCGCCAGTCCCGATACAAGGCTCAGGACTACGACACCGAACGTCGGCATCCAGCGATCCCGGAGCACAATGTGACCGGCTGCAGGACTCGCGACCAGCACCACCAGCAGGTACTGCAGCAAGGATCGCGAGGCTCCGACCCCAGACAGCGCATCTGCAGCGACTCCCAGGGCAAGCGCCAGGCCGACGGCCTCGAGCCGGGAACTACTCAGGCCGTAGGCAACCAGCAGGGGCAGGAGTGGATCGAAGGGCACTTCGCTCAGTCCCAGGACCGGTAGCAACGACGACTTGAGCAACAGCCAGCCAATGCCGATCGCCATGCCCGTCAGGGCACGGCTGGGTCGAAGACTCAGGCCGCCGCTCCCTTCACCGGGTAGAGCCAGCCGTCCCTCGGCGTTCACAGCCCGCTCCCCTGCTGCCCAGCAACCGAGTGGGGTTCGGCAAAAGCCGGGGCATCATCCATGGCAACAGGACTCGCCTCGAGCGGGGCCCCAGGCCAGCCCTTCGGGAAATGGAACGGGCCAATTCCAGAATCCACGATCACCAGGACCTCATCTACGCGGCCCAGATCGACCACCGGCTCCATGGTTACCTCCAGGAAGAGGCCGGTCTCGGGGGCGGTGACTTCTGTAACGCGGCCCAGCGGGATCCCCTCGGGAAACAGATCATCCTCTCCGCTGGTCACCACGAGGTCGCCCGCCTCAATCGCGTGCATCTCTCGCCGCCGAACAAAGCCGAGTTCGAGGAA
This sequence comes from uncultured Rickettsiales bacterium, assembly GCA_964490445.1. Classification (GTDB taxonomy): domain Bacteria; phylum Myxococcota_A; class UBA796; order UBA9615; family UBA9615; genus UBA6601. The sequence goes on from CAZBDA010000046.1 coordinate 15,558, forward strand.
TTCGCCGCCCTGGCCGGCAGCAAGTCCACGCTGACGGCTCTCCTGGAGCACCACTCCCACGGTGCTGAGGCCATCCGTAAGGACCAGCACGTCGGCAAAATGCTCCGACACCCGCAGGACCTGACCTACCGCGCCCTGGCTGGCGATCACGCTCTGGCCGTGGCGAAGGCCGGCACGGGCCCCACGATCAATGCGCAGAGTATGAAAGCGGGACGAGACCCCCCTACCGATCACCGATGCGCCAACAGTCCGGCCCGGGACCCTGGAACGCAGCCCCTGCAATTGTCGCAGTCGCTCGTTCTCGAGACGCAATTCATCGAGCTCGCCAAGCGCGCCGATCGCGTACGACAGGTCTCGGGAAATCCTTTTATTCTCTTCGTTTACGCCGACAAGATTAAAGTAGTTTGAGACCAGGGAGGTGGCACCACTCGCGACGTTGGAGAGGCCCTTTTGAATGGGCCCGGTGATGGCCAGCAAGGCGCGATCGCCAAGGTTGGCGGCACCTGGGGGCTTGGCGCGGGCATGAATATGCCAGCCCAACAGCCCGAGCAGTACCAATAGGCAGACAGCACGAATCCCCGCGCGTGACAAGGAACAACCTCTAACCCGAATCCCAGAGTCCGTCGGGCTGGTGCTCCGCAACTACGGAGCTGGAATCAGATGGTGGGAACTGCGCCTCCCACCGACCGCTAGTGCATCGTTACGCTCCGCAGCAACGTCATCTCCTCAAGAACCTTGCCCGACCCGATGGCGACTGCGCACAGCGGGTCATCGCAGACCACCACCGGCAGGCCGGTGCGCTCCGAAAGCAGTCGGTCCAACCCCTTGAGGTTGGCACCTCCACCCGCCAGGACGATGCCCTTGTCGACAATGTCGGCGGCAAGCTCGGGGGGCGTCTGCTCCAGAGTACCCAGCACGGCTTCGACGACCATCTCGACGGGTTCCGCCAGCGCGTCGCGGATCTCTTCAGAATCGATAGTGATTTCCATGGGAATGCCAGCCATCAGGTCACGCCCCTTGACGATCATCGTCGCCACTTCGCCATCGGGCCAGGCATTGCCGATGGCCAGCTTGATGCGCTCGGCAGTGCGCTCGCCAATCAGCAGGTTGTGACGCTTGCGAACATGGTTGACGATTGCCTCGTCCCAGCAATCACCGCCCACCTTGACGGACTTGCTGATCACGATCCCGGCAAGGGAGATCACCGCGACCTCAGTGGTGCCGCCACCAATGTCGACGATCATGTTGCCCGAGGGCTCTGTGATGGGCAGGTTGGCGCCGATTGCGGCGGCCAGCGGCTCCTCGATCAGATGCACTTCGCTGGCACCGGCATTCTCAGCCGACTCGCGCACGGCACGTTTCTCGACCTCGGTAACTCCGAAGGGGATGCAGATCACCATGCGCGGCTTGACGAAGGTACGTCGATTGTGTGCCTTCTGAATGAAATAGCGAAGCATCGCCTCGGTCACCTCGAAGTCGGCGATCACGCCATCCTTGAGGGGGCGAACCGCGCGGATCTCACCCGGACACTTGCCGAGCATCTGCTTGGCCTCGTGACCAACTGCCAGCACCTGCTGTACGCCGCCGGGGCCACCGCTGACTGCGACCACCGAAGGCTCGTTACTAATGATGCCGCGACCCTTCACATACAGCAGCGTGTTGGCCGTACCGAGATCAATGGCAATGTCTTTACTGAAGAGACCAAAGAGTGCGTTGAACAAGACCGCCCCGCAACAACTTGGAGGTAGTAACCTCCATGAAAACTACTTGTGCCAGGCCGACGAGATGTCGACCCCTGGGCCTGAGACGAAGATATTGGCGCGTCTTACCGAAGCGTGGCCCGCTGAAGCTGAGAATGGATCGCAGAAAAGCTTGTGTCAACGAAGAAAGAGCGCAGATACAAGGTTTTTCTGCCTGGGACGAAAAAGCTCCTGATTTTGGCTGTCTGACAAGGTTCCAGCACTGGGCTCTTGACGCGCGGGTGAGCAATCGCGACACTGCGCCGCCCACAAGGATCACTGGCGCAAGAAACAACCCGGAATTTCGATGCTCGGCTACCTGCGAACCCAGACCAACTCATTCATGGTCAAGGCGATCATCGTCGTGATCAGCCTGTCCTTCATCCTGTTTTTCGGCTCGACTGCCCTGCTGTCCGATCGCACTGAGATCGTTGCGGAGGTAAATGGCTATGCGATCCGAGACGCCGACCTCAACCAGGAATGGCGCCAGGCAGTCCGGCGCGCTCAGCGCTTCAATCCTGAGTTCAGCGATGCCGACACCCAGCGACTACGAGTGCAGGTGCTCGACAACATCATCGAACGACGCCTGATCACCGAAGAGGCCCGCCAGCAGGGCTTTGTGGTCTCGCGGGCGCAGATTCAGCAGGCAGTCCTCGAGGAACCCGGCTTTCAAGATGACGAGGGAAACTTCGACATGGAGCGCTACAAGTCCTACCTGGGCAACGATTCGGCCAGAGCAGCATCCAAGCTGCAAGCCGACTTCGAAGAGCGCCTCCTGTACTCCAGCATCCTCGACTTTATCCGCGACAGCGTGGTCGTCAGCGAGCGGGAGACCCGCGACGCCTACGACCAGGAAAATCGCAAACGCAACGTCGAGTTCATCAAGGTCTCTTCGTCGGCGTTTCGCTCCAAGGTAAGCCTCAGTGACGAAGAGATAGCGACCTTCGCGGCGGACAATGCCGACGCCATCCGCGAGCGCTATGAGCGCGACTTCGACCGCAAGTACAACATGCCCAAGAAGGTCAGTGCCCGGCACATTCTGCTCAAGTTCAACGACGGCGACGACGAGGCGGCCCGTGGCGAGATTCGTAAGCGCATGGACGCCATCCTGGCCGAAGTTCAGGCCGACGGCGCGGACTTCGCCGAGCTGGCCCGCAAGCACTCCGAAGATGGTTCCGCGAGCCGCGGCGGAGACCTCGGCTTCTTCGATAAGAAACGCATGGTGCAGGAATTCAGCGACGCGGCATTCGGCCTCGAAGCCGGGGGGACCAGCGGAGTCGTGGAGACCAAGTACGGCCTGCACCTGATCCGGGTCGAGGAAGTCCAGGAAGCGAGCACAAAGGCGCTCGAAGAGGTCAAGGACGAGGTCGCCCTCGACCTTGCCCGCGACCAGAAGTCTCCCGAGTTGGCTCGGACCTACGCCGAGAAGCTGGTCGGCGTCCTGGACGGCTCCATCGATGCACTGGCCGCCTCAGACGTGCTGGCCCAGGAGAATGCCAGCATCCAGGAAAGCGGCGAGTTCAACGCCGCGAGCCGCTCCGTGCCGAAGCTGGGTGGCATCACCCCCGAGGCGGTCCAGGCAGCGTTCGCACTGTCCGAGGTGGGCAGCGTGACGGCCACTCCGGTGGACATCCCGGTGGGCTACGTCGTGATGCGCCTCAAGGACAGCACCGAACCCAACGAGGCCGACTTCGAGGAGAAGAAGAGTGAAATCAAGGCCAACCTGCTGCGCTCGCGCCGAAATCGCGCCGTCGAGGGTTGGAAGATCGACCTGAAGGCCTCTGCCAGCATCCGCCGTGTGACCCTGGGGGTCTAGTATCGCTCCCTCGCAGCCAGAGGCTCGGATTAAGCGAAATCGGCTGCTGATCGTTCTCCTCGTTCTGTTCCTGTTGGCTGTGCTCGTCACGTCGGTAGTCGGCATTGGCCTCATCATCAAGGCGGGTGGCGCCAGCGTCAAAGAGGGCTCGACCCTGGTCCTCAAACTGCGCGGGCCCCTGCCCGAGCAGACCTTGCCCGAGCAGCCGTTCGCCATGCTTGGCCCGGACTACATCTCGATCCTCCAGATCGACCAGGTGCTCCACGAGGCCGCGTTCGATGACCGCATCGAACGCCTGTTGATCCGGATCGACGCGATCTCGGCCGGGTACGGCAAGGTCCAGGAGCTGCGCGAAATCATCGCGCGTTTCTCGCGCGACTCGGGCAAGCCGACGACCTGCTGGCTCGAGATGGGTGGCAACAAGGAGTACCTGGTTGCCACTGCCTGCGACGAGATCTTCATGGCCCCCCAGGGTTTCCTGCTCGTCAACGGCCTGGACATCAACGTGACGTTCTTCAAGGGCACCTTCGACAAGCTCGGCATCGAGGCGGAGTTCACCCGCTCCGGCAAGTACAAAAGTGCCGTCGAACCGCTGACCAGCACCGAGATGTCGGTCCCCTACCGCAACATGCTGAACTCCCTGGCAGACAGCATTTTCACTGGCTTCGTCGACACCATTGCCGAAGCTCGTGGGCTCTCTGCCGAGAAGGTGCGCGCAATTATCGACGACCCACCGTTGTCCGCCGCCGGCGCCCAGCGTGCCGGGCTCATCGACGGGCTCTACTACCGCGACCAACTGCTCGACCATCTGGGCGAGGAGGAGGTGGAGCCCATCTCAGCGGATCGTCTCTCCCTCGACCTGCCTGAAGAACCAGCGGCGACGCCGTCGCCATCTTCTGGCAAGTCCGGCCAGGCAGTGGCTCGTGGCAGCGCTTCTTCCTCCCAGCCAGCCAGTCATGTGCCGGGCAAAGGGGAAGTGCCTGAGGCGTTGTCTGGCTTGCTGCGCTCCAAGCCGACGGCGGAACAGACTTCGGAAGCCGAAGATGCCGAAGCCACCGAGGAGCCGACCACCGAGGAGTCGACCGCCGAGAAGGCCGTCTCCGAGGACGAAGTCGTAGCTGAGCAGGAGAGCCCGGAAACGAAGGACTCAAAGGAAGACGGCCCGGCGCGCGTTGGCCTGAGTGAATACCAGCGATCGATGTCCAGCTTCGGGGGCATCGGCTCCAGCCCCCGCGTCGCCGTCATCTACTGTGAAGGCCAGATCACGAGTGGCACCAGCGACAGCGACGCGGTCAGCGGGGGCACCATGGGCAGCGCCACGATCTCCAAGGCAATCCGCCGCGCCCGTCTCGACGAAAAGGTTAAGGCCATTGTGTTGCGAGTTGATTCACCCGGAGGCAGCGGCCTGGCATCCGACATCATCTGGCGCGAGACGCAGTTGGCTCGCAAGGCAGGCAAGCCGGTCATTATTTCCATGGGTGACATGGCGGCCAGCGGTGGCTACTACATCGCCATGGGCGCAGACATGATCATCGCCCAGCCGAGCACGCTGACCGGCTCCATCGGTGTGTTTGCCGGCAAGTACAATCTCGCCGAGTTGTACAAGAAGGTCGGTCTCACCAGCGAGCACATCAAGCGTGGCGCAATGGCGGATATCTTTTCGCCCGGCAAGCCCCTCGGTGATTCAGGCCGGGCGAAGCTCGGCGAATTCGTAGACGAGTTTTACAGCACCTTCCTACGCAAGGGAGCCCAGGGCCGCGGAACCACCCCTGAGTTGCTACACCGCGTCGCCCAGGGGCGAGTCTGGACCGGGCAACAGGCCCGGGAGATTGGTCTCGTCGACGAACTGGGTTCGCTGCGTACAGCCATCACGGTCGCCAAGGAGAAGGCTGGCATCGAGGGCAAAGCCGAGCTGCTCGTGCTGCCGGAGTTGCCCTCGTTCATCGACAGCCTGCTGGGCAAGTCCAGCGCGAGCACCTCACTACTCGGCGCTCTCGACCGGACTTCCCTGTACCGCCAACTGGGCATGAGGCCGGCGCTCGGCACCGGTGCCCGGCTGCTGCGCGCCGCGCCCCTCGTCTCCTCAAACACCCCGCTTCTGATGGCGCCCTACCAGATCGAGGTGCACTGACCCTGGTGCAATTGTATTCGGCGCAGCGATGCTCGAATCCGGCTAGTATTCCGAACCATGAAGACCCTCGACTACTTGCCCGCACTGCTCGTGTTTCTCAGCGCAGGAATGCTCACCTCAGGCTGCAGTGAGATCGACGACTACTTCTCAACCGTCGTAGCAGAGGCGCTGTTCGTCGGTGTCGACAACCCGGCGGCCGCCGAGGCCCTCGGGCTTGGCCCCGAGCTGGCCGTGGGAGCCACCGCAACGGCGTTCCTGGCCCGAGCCCGCAGCCTCGACAGTGTCGCCGAGAACCTCTTCAGCGACGCCGACAGCGTATCCATATCAGACGGAATCACTTCGGTAGGGCTGCCCTCTTCCGGCAACGGCCTGTACACCGTCACCTCGGCCGACAACTCCGATCTGGCCTACGTGATCGGCCGTTCCTACGCCCTCGAGGTCTACGACGATGGCCGCCTGTACAGCGCCGAGATGCTGGCCCCACCGCCTCCGACCCTCAGTGGCATACCGGACGCCGAGGCAGACCTGACCCATGCCGCCAACACTGCGCTCGAGGTCTCGCTGGGACAGCAGTACGACAACTACCTGGCGGTAGTCGTCAACGACGGCGGAGAAATCACCTACAGCAACGAGCCTGAGGGGGCCTCCGCCTACCTCGATTGGATCGGTGGCAGCGATGTCTTCACGAGCATCACGATTCCCGGCACGGCCTTCCCTGCTGCCGGAGCGGTCTACGTGATCGGAGTGGCTGGAGTGCGTCGCGCGCCAGACAGCGCATTCGACAACTTCAACCCGTTCGTCAGCAACCTGGCCATGGGTTCCGTGGCTGTGGCACCCCTCGTCACGGCACCGTGACCCGGGAGACCGCGGCGAGCCCGACCGCAGTTGGGACGACGCAGGCACCCGAGATCCTGCATTTCCCCACTCCCCTACTCGTTGCCACGATCGGCCAGTGTCTGCGGCGTTATCCCTACGAGGCCTGCGGCTTGCTGCTGGGACGACGTAGCGAGACGGGCATTTACGTTCGTCAGGCCATCCCCTGCCGCAATGAGCTGCCCCCCTCCGAGCAACAGGAAGCCTTCGCCATCGACCCCCTGCAGCTGCTCGCGGCCGAGCAGATGGAGACAGCGGGCGGTGACTCGCTGGTAGGCATCTACCACAGTCATTGCGATGCCGCGGCGGCGCCCTCAGAGTCGGACCTGGCCACCGCAAGGCTGTGGCCGAACCTGCTCTGGTTGATCGTAGCGATCGAAGCCGACGCAGCCTCGGATTATGCTTCCTGGTGGCCCGGCAACGGCGGCCTCCGCAGGCTACCGATGACCCAGCCGGCAGGCCCCTCTATGCTATTGTCCGCGGTCTCATGAGCAGCGGATTGTTCATCGCCTTCGAGGGCATCGAAGGCTCCGGCAAGTCAACGCAGATGGCGATCCTGCGCACGCACCTAGAAGAGCTGGGGCATGAAGTTGTCTCGGTCCGGGAGCCGGGCAGCACACCGATTGGCAATCGCATTCGCGGCCTCCTCCTCGATCCTCAGGCCAACGAGATGGAAGACGTCACGGAGATGCTGCTGTTCGCTGCCTCGCGGACGCAGTTGGTTCAGCAGGTCATCAGGCCGGCTCTGGAACGAGGAGCCATCATCCTGTGCGACCGCTACCTGCACAGCAGCATGGCCTACCAGGCCTGGGCCCGGGAACTGGGCCGGGAAGCCGTCCTCCAGGTCAACCGGCTCGCCACAGGCGGCCTGCTGCCCCACAAGGTCGTGCTCCTTGACCTTCCCGTGGAGACTGCGCTGGCACGGGCCAAGGCACGTGCTGGCCTCGACCGAATCGAGCTCGAGGAGAGCGAATTCCACGACGCGGTGCGGCGTGGCTACCGTGCCGAGCAGGAATGGGATCCGCAGCGCTTCCTCGTCGTCGACGGTGCACTGGCGGCCGCGGACCTCAGCGAAAAGATCATCGAGTTGTTGTCCCCCGCGCTGGCGGCGGTGGAGGCGCAACCCAGTGAATGAATGGGACCGCATTGTTGGCCACGAGCGGATGCGCGCAGCGCTAAGGCGTGCTGCTGAGACGGACATCCCGCACCACGCCTACCTGTTCCTCGGCCCCGCCGGAATCGGCAAGATGACCGTCGCCCGCATCTTCGCCAAGGCGCTGGTGTGCTCGGCAGGCCAGGGACGACCCTGTGGGGACTGCGCCCCGTGCCGACAAGCCGATAGCGGCACGCACATCGACCTCTGGAGCGAGGGACCCCAAGGCAGCAGCGCCACGATCAACGTCGCGCAGGTCCGTGAGATCCAACGCCGGCTCGGCTATCGACAGTCTGGCGCCCGACACCGGGTCGTACTGTTGGATGACGCCGGCTCCATGAACGTCGATGCCCAGAACAAGCTGTTAAAGACCCTCGAGGAGCCGCCCGAACGCACGGTACTGGTGCTCTGCGCCCTACACCCTGGGCAGTTGCTCGCAACGGTGCGTTCGCGCTGCCAGAAGCTGAATCTCTGCCCGGTTCCCAACGAGCAGCTGGAGCGCTGGCTCCTGGAACACCACGACACCGTGCCGGCGCGAGCGAAACGTGCCGCTGCAGGCGCCCGCGGGCTGCCCGGCCGAGCGATTGAGTTGCTCGACCCCGACATCGACGAGGCTCGCAGTGAGCGGGTCCGGACGCTCATCGGCTGCATAGAGGGCCAACGCGACGCCATCGACAGTCTGCTGTCCTCGGTACAACGCAACCGCGAAGAGTCACGACAGGTACTGGTCTTGCTCGAAGAGTTGATCCGCGACGCGGCGCTGCGCGCGAGCACAACTTCGTTCCAGCCCTACCACGACCACTTCGAGGCAGTCAGTGGGCCACTCACGCAACTCGGACCCGCCCGTATGGCGGAGCTGATCGATCACATCGAAGTGGCGCGTGGCCGCCTGCGCCGCAACGTCGATTCGGGAGCCCTGGTCGAGGATGTCCTTCTGCGTCTGCACGGCGGCACATCGTGAGCCAGCCGCGCAAGCGCGGCCGCAGCAAGGCCACCGACCGCATGGTAGTCACGGTGACCTCCGCACCCCTGGACAAGCGCGGCGACTACCAAATCGGCAAGATCGACATGCCGCTGCCAGTCGGCACACAGGTCGTCACCTCGGGCAAGGGTGGACTGGCACTGGGTACCGTACTGCGCGCTCCCCACCGCCTCAGTAGCCCGGCCCCGGCAAAGAATCGATCCGGTGGCGGCAACCGTTTGCTGCGCGTCGCCACCGAACAGGACCTGAGGGCGCAACACGAGGCCGAGCAGAGACAACCGGGCCTGGTGCGCCAGACGCTACGCTACATCCGAGACCAGGAGTTGCCGCTGCGGCTCGTGCATTTGAGTGTCGACGGAATCGCCAGTAGAGCCAGCCTCTGCGTCCTGGCTGGCGAGGAGCACGATGCCAGCAGCTTCGCCTCGGCGCTCGGCCGAACGCTGGGCATGAAGGTAGAATTGCGGCAACTCGGGAACCGGGACGAAGCGAAGGTGCTCGGTGGTGTCGGGCGCTGTGGCCGGCCGCAGTGTTGTTCCGCACACCTGGACCGCTATCCAAGAACATCCATCAAGATGGCCAAGGTACAGGGAGTCTCCCTCAGCGAGGACAAGACCACTGGCAACTGTAGCCGGACGCTGTGTTGCCTCAACTACGAGAACAGTTTCTACGAGGCCTACCACCAGTTCCTGCCGCGCATCTCCAAGCAAGCGACCACCGTGGACGGCCTGGCGGGGCGGGTCGTAGCGATCGATGTCCTGCGCCAGACCTTCACGCTGCGTGACCGCGACGGAGGGCGGCACCAACTGCCGGCTCAGGCCTGGGATAAGAACGTCGACCGAGAGCTCCCCGAACCCGAGTTGGACCAGGGCACATTGGCGCAGCGATACAACACAGGCAGGTTGGCGGTGCTGAGCGCAGCCGAGGCGGCAGCGGGTCAGGCAACCACCGACCCGCAGAACTCGGCGAAAGGCACGCCCTCGGCCGCAGGATCTGGGGTGCCGTCCCGCACAGCCAAGAAGCGTCGCACTCGGCGCCGCAAGCGCTCTCGCGGCGACACAAGAGGGAAGTCATGAGCAGTCGGCCGTACTACATCACTACCGCCATCGACTACGTCAATGGCACCCCGCATCTCGGTCACGCCTACGAGAAGACCATGACCGACGTGATCGCCCGCTGGAGGCGCATGTGCGGCGACGACGTGCGCTTCCTGACCGGCACCGACGAGCACGGAAGCAAGGTCGAGAAGACGGCAGCAGAGGCCGGACTCACCGCCAAGGAATACGTCGACCGCCTGGCTCCCGCGTTCCAGAATGCGTGGGACCTGCTGGACGTGAGCTACGACCGCTTCATCCGCACGACAGATCCGGACCACGAGAAAGCCGTAGTGGCCCTGCTGGAGCGCCTCCGGGCGAACGGCTACCTGGTCGAAGGCAAGTACGAGGGCTGGTACTGCGAGGGCTGCGAGGCCTTCAAGACCGACAAGGACTTCGTCGAGGGCAAGTGCCCCGAGCACCCGACCCGCGAGCCGAGGTGGCTCGAAGAGAACAACCTGTTCTTCAAGCTCAGCGAGTTCACCCAACCCCTGCTCGACCACATCGCTGCAAATCCATCCTTCGTCGAACCCGAGTTCCGCCGCAACGAGGTGCTCGGCCTGCTGCGCGAGGGTCTCGAAGACATCTCCATCTCTCGCAGCGAGCAGAGCGTCAGCTGGGGGATCCCGATCCCGTTCCGCGACGGCACCGTCATCTACGTCTGGTTCGATGCGCTGATTAACTACCTGACCGGTGCGGGTTTCGCCTCGGACGACCAGCTGTACGAGCGCTTCTGGCCCTGCGACGTTCACGTCATCGGCAAGGACATCACCCGCTTCCACTGCATCATCTGGCCGGCAATGCTGATGGCCGCCGAGATCCCGCTACCCAAGCAGGTCTTTGTCCACGGTTGGGTACTCACTGCCGGTGAGAAGATGAGCAAGTCGTCCGGCATCTCGATCGACCCGGGTGCAATTGCCACTACCTACGGGGCCGACGCTCTGCGCTACTTCCTGACGGCCGAGGTCAACTTCGGCCGCGACGGCGAGTTCAGCTGGCAGCGTTTCGAAGAGGTGTACAACGCTCACCTGGCGAACGGCCTCGGCAACCTGCTGTCACGCTCCATCGGCATGGTCACAAAGTATTTCGGAGAGGTGCCGGACGAAGGCCCGGAGCCGGACGTCCTGCTGTCTACCACCTGCGCCGAGGCCGTTGCCGCAGCATCCACAGCCTACGACCAGCTCCAGTTGACCCGTGCCACCGCAGCAGCCTGGACGATTATCTCGACCTGCAACGAGCAGATTCAACACCGCGAGCCGTGGAAAATGGCCAAGGATGAAGCACGGCTCCAGGAGCTGGCCACCTTCCTGTACGGAGTGCTGGAAGCGGTGCGAATCGCCGTCGTGCTGCTCAGCCCGGTGATCCCCGGCAAGGCGGCAGACTGCCTGCGTGCCCTGGGAGTAGAGAGCAGCGAGTTGCTCGTTCCCGCCGCGACCGAGTGGGGGGCCCTGCGCGCAGGAGCGCCCCTCGAGCGGCCAGCGCCGCTGTTTCCACGGATTGATCAGTTAGTCGAGAACTCTGCCCCCTGAACCGGGGCAGCACCGCTACTCTGCGGCGCTCTTCTTCGCCTTCGCCTTGGGCTTCGCGGCGGCCTTCGCCTTGGGCTTCGCGGCGGCCTTCGCCTTGGGCTTCGCGGCGGCCTTCG
>CAZBDA010000046.1:27087-36471 GCA_964490445.1 uncultured Rickettsiales bacterium
CCTTGGGCTTCGCGGCGGCCTCTGCCTTGGGTTCCGCGGCAGCCTTTGCCGGCGCGCTGGTCTTCACCGGAGCGACAGGCTGCGTGTGGATGGGAAAGGCCGGCGTCGTTCCACGACTCCGCAGAAGCTTCTTGCGAGCTGCGCCCTGCTTGGAACGCTTTCGGCCGCGAATGGAATTGGTCTTCTTGCTAAGGGAAGCCATGTCGTCTCCTGGAGTCGCCGGACTGGAAGGCGCCGGACTGTAAGCCCCCAAACCCTTGCTGTCAACAGTGGCTGAACGAACGACGGTGGTCGAAACAGGGCAGTTCGCGTCGGACCCGCGCTGTGCGGCTGGCGTCCACGTCTGCCAGCGCCACGCCCGGCTCGCTAGCGAGGCATGCCGCGACCTCGCCCCAGGGATCGACAATCATAGAATTGCCATAGCTTTCACGCTTAGAATTGTGTCGCCCACCCTGGTCTGCGGCGACGACCCAGCACTGTTGCTCGACCGCCCTGGCCCGAAGCAGTAGCTCCCAGTGAGCCCGGCCAGTATGAGCGGTGAAGGCGGCGGGCACCATCAAAACCTCGGCTCCAGCGCCACGCAGGCCCTCGTACAGGCTGGGAAAGCGGAGGTCGTAACAGACACTCAGGCCCACCCGCCCCAGCGGACAGTCCACGACGACCAGTTGTTCACCCGGCGTCACGGAGTTGCTCTCCAGGAAGCAGGGCCCACCCGCAATGTCGATGTCGAACAGGTGGATCTTGCGGTACACCGCGACGACCTCCCCGGCCGGATCAATGACTGGAGAGCAATTGTAGACGCGGTCACTGCGGCCCGAGCACTCGGCAAAGGAACCAGCAAACAGCCAGATCTCCAGTTCCTGGGCCAGCTCCTGCATGGCGCTTACGCTGGGACCAGCAAGCGGTTCCGCCCCCGCTACCTTGTCGGCATCCGAGCCGATGAACGGCCACATCTCGGGAAGACAGACGACCTGCGCCCCTCGAACCGCGGCTTCGCGAATGCCAGCCTCTGCCGCAATGCGGTTGGCCTGGCGATCGGCACCTGCACACAACTGCACCACTGCGACCGCTACTGGAGCGGCCACCGGCGCGGCGTCACTCACGTGTCGTCCGGAGCCAACGGCACGGTGGCCTCCAGCGTGTCCTCACCGTCGGACCCCTCGAAGACACCCTCGCGAGTCTCGGCGACCACGTGGTCCATCACCGCCTGGAGGTCACCGCCGCTCTCCTCGAAGACCCGCAACTGCCGATCAGCAGAGGTTCCTTCGGCAAGGATCTTGAGGCAGTACTCGGCCTCGCTGCGCGAGCCGAGCCCATCCAACACCGGATCGAGGAACTTGAGTAGCTCGTCGAGCAGGTGGCCGAAAGAGACCTCTTCTCGCTTGCCGAAGTCGATCAGCTTGCCGTGCACGCCGTGCCGCATGGCGCGCCACTTGTTCTCTTCGATCAAGGCCGCTGGGTACTGTCGCCAGCCGAGGTTCTCCTCGCGTAGCTGTCGCAGGCGGACCACGATGGCCTGCACCAGAGCTGTCAGACAGAGCGTCTCCTCCACTCGCGTCGTCAGGTCACAGATCCGAAACTCCACCGTCGGGTACCTGTGGTGAGCGCGCAGGTCCCACCAGATCTTGCCGGCGTCCTCGATACAGCCCGTCTCGACCAGAATTTCTGTGTAGCGCTTGAGCTCCGCGTGCGAACGGAACTTCGAGGGGATCCCCGTGCGGGGGAAGCGCCGAAACACGCCCGATCGGGTGGACATCAGCCCCGAACTTCGTCCCAGCCAAAACGGCGAGGACACCGACAGGGCCAACAGGTGCGGTAGGAAGTACCGGGCCTCGTTCATTACCTCTACGGCGGCATCGGGGGTGGGTACTCCAACATGCACGTGCAGACCAAAGATAAGGTTGCCGCGAGCGACGTCCTGCATGTCGTCGACGATCTGCTGGTAGCGCTTGCGGCGGGTGATCTGCTGGTCCTTCCAATCGGAAAACGGGTGCGTTCCCATGGCCGCGATCGTGGCGCCAGTGCTTTCCGCGTCACGGATAATCATCCGGCGTAGGCGACATACATCTCTGCGAACGTCGGCGATGTTGCGGCACACCGGAGTGGCCACCTCGACCACGCTCTGGTGGAGTTCCGGCTGGAACATCAGGTTCTCACCGATGGCACGGCTACCCTTGCCCTTGGCCATGCGGATCAGCGTGTGGATGTGGGACTTCAGCGCACGCGTCTCAGGGTCGACGATCGCGTACTCTTCTTCCACTCCCAGCGTGTACTCGTGTTCGCTCACGACAGCGTCTCCCCCTTCTTGGCGTTCCCTGCTGCAAGCGTAGCAGGGCAGGATCGCAGGATCAGCAGCCCGCCAATCCAAGGCGTGCTGATCAGCCCTCGGCCGTCAACCGCCCGCTTCTACCACGAAGGTCGGAACCATTCCTCCACCTGCGGTGACATTTGCCAACTCCCCGGCAGCGAGCCTCGTCAGAAAGCCTCCCAACACACCGCGAAATACGTACGGATCGCGATCGACCAGCAGGCGCTTCGATTCGCCGCTTCCGTCCATCATCGGGAACTCGTAGCTGCAGATCGGAACCCGTTGCTGGACCACGTGGGGAAACTCGAGTGACCGCTGTACCACCTCTTCCCAGGCAGCCTGTCCTACGTTCCAGCCCAGACACACGCCGTGGCCGCCGTAGTCATCGTCGGGCTTCAGCACGAGTTGGTCCCGGTGCGATCGGACGTAGGCCAGAAGCTCTACCTCTCGATGATCAGGACAGCTGGTCCGGCAATCAGCCATGACCCGAGTCCAGGGCACATGGGCTGCCACCGTCAACCGTTCTTCGGCGCTGAAGTCCACGGGGGTCGTGGGATCAGTCAGGTGGGCAAACAAGCGCTTTCGGTGCAGCAGGTGGGCTCGAAAGGGGTTGACCATGCAGATGGCACGCTCTCGCACCGAGTCGACCAGAGCCCGGACCTCGTCGGGACGCGCGAGACAGTCTTCCATCAACACCCGGCGATAGACCAGGTCGATACGCTGCTTGCCAAAGAACAACCTGCCAGACCTGAACTCCAGGTCGCGGGGATCCGCCACCACCGTGTGATATCCGGCTCGCCCAAAGCGCTCGGCCAGCAAGCGAAACTCGGCCACCGTGGGACTGTCACGCCAGTCGACGATGGCAATGCGCGGCTTGCCGGCTCCGCGCCCCCACTCGTTGTAGGTCGTGAGCAGAGCCTGCAGCAACCAGCCGCTGACTCGTAGTGGACGCACACTGGCCCGCTCCCGCAACCACGCCATGGCATTGAGCCCTTCGAACATCTTTACCAGGACGTCGTGGTAGGCAATGCCTGCTGGCGCCTCGGCGTTCAACTCGACAAAGGAGAAGGAATTCGGCGTCACGAAGGCATCCAGCCGGGAGGTAATCCCCAGGCCCTCGAAACCAGGCTCGATGCGCACCAGGTCCAGGGCGGGCTGCGCCAGCTCCAACTCTTCGGGCCAGCTGCGCCCCGACAGCAGCCAGCGGCGCACCTTGCGGATGGCTGTCACCGTGTGGGCGCAAATCCGGCGCGTCTCGTCCAGGTCCGTGGGCGTAATAAAGGCCGGGCGCAGCACCTTGCACAAAGGACGGCCATCGAAGGTAGCGCCCCGCTCTAGCTGCCAATCCTGCAACTCGAGACAGCCGGCGGCATCCAGAGAGGCATCTAAGCCCACCTGTGCGTCCCAATCTGCTCTCAGGGCGGCAAGGTCCATCAACACTCCCTGGATTTTGACCGATTCTTGCCGCTGGGGGCAGCCAATGATGCGAGATTTACCAGCAGCTGGATGGCCCGACGGCCACTGCCTCTCGGTCTTTCAGCCGCACATACTTGTTGACGAAGTCGGATCTGAAGTGATAGCTCCGACGAACAATGAGCAATACCGTCCGAATCGACGAGAAGCTACAGCAGCACCTCGACCGCGAGATCCAGCCCCGGCTCGACGAGCAGGGGCGCCAGGTCCGCTGCCTGCTGATGTACTCCGGAGGCCTCGACAGCACCCTGGCAGGGATCATCCTGCGCCTGCAGGGCATCGACGTGATCGCCATCAACTGCTTTACAGGCTTCTGCCTTACCGACCACAAGCGCAAGATGGGCCATCAGCGCAAGGACGGAAGTCAGTACCAGAACGAAGCCATCGTCGGTGCCGCCGGCCTGCAGATCCCCGTTGAGGTAGTCGACGTTCGCGAGGGCTACCTGAAGGTTCTCACCGAGCCCAGGCACGGTTGGGGCAGTTCAGTGAACCCATGCATCGATTGCCGAATCCACATGCTCGGGCACGCCAACCGCGAACTGATGGAGGAATACCAGGCCCACTTCATCGCGACTGGCGAGGTGCTGGGGCAGCGGCCCATGACCCAGATGCGAAGGCAGATGAAGCTCATCGAGAAGGAAAGCGGACTCGAGGGCCTGGTAGTTCGCCCCCTGTGTCAGCAGAAGCTCGATGAGAGCATTCCAGAACGCCGCGGTTGGGTAGACCGTGAGTTCCTGCTCGACATCCACGGGCGCGGCCGCAAGATTCAGATCGAACTCGCCGAGAAGTTTGGTGTCCTCGACTACCCCCAGCCCGCCGGCGGCTGCTGTTTCCTCACCGACGGAAGCTATGGAAACCGCCTCAAGGACACCATCGAATTCCAAGGGGAGCGAGACCTCGATTTCGACGACGTACTGGTGCTCAAGGTGGGGCGACACTTCCGTCTTCCCGGTGGCAACAAGCTGATCGTCGGCCGCAACCACGACGAGAACGAACTCTTGAAGAGCTACTGGCACCTGGGCACGTTCATGCGGGTCGGTGCTCATCCCGGTCCCCTCTCGCTGTATCTCGGCAACGAGGAGAGCAGCGACCTGGATCTCGCACTGCGCATCACTGCACGCTACTCGGACTGTCCCACCACGCAGCCCACCGAACTCCAGTTACTGGATCGGGACGAGGTCAGGGACCATCGCCGCGCCCTGCCGCTGCCCCGGGGCGAAGAGAAATCCTGGCAAATCCAGTAGCGAGACTCCGTCTAGCCCAGCGGCAGGCCGAGCAGCCTGCGCACATCCCCGACCAGGTACAGGCTGCCCGAAACCAGCACCTCGTCCTCGGCTACAGCCTCGCCGAGCAAGGTCTCCAGCGCCTGTGCTGGGGTCTCCGCGCTGGCAACAGACAGCGAAGGCCCGGCAAGCTGTTCGACCTGTTTAGCCAGTAGCGCCGGGGGCTCGAACCGCGGACTGCTGGTGCCAGCAGTGCACATGACCGAATCCACGTGAGGCAGGAGGCAGGCAAGCACCTGCGAGCGCTGCTTGTCCGCCATGGATGCATACAACCAGTGTCGGCGGCGCGGCCGAGGCTGCGCACCCAGGGTCCGAGCGAGCACCTCGGCACCGGCTGGATTGTGCGCACCGTCGAGCAGAAAGGCTGGCCGCCCGGACACAGAAGGGAGCCACTCCAACCGGCCTGCCAGGCGTGTCGACGTGAGCGCGTGAGTGCACTGCTGCTCGCCTGGAATTGGCAGTCCGTGCCGATCGCAGAGTGTCTCGACCAGCGCCAGGGCGCAGGCGGCGTTCTGGCCCTGGTGCTGTCCCCGCAGGCCCAGGCGAACTCCGTCCAACGCGACGCTCGATCCGCGGTAGCTGAACTGGCCAGCATCGAGCTTCCAGGAGAAGTCCTGTCCGGCAAGGACAAGGGCGCAGTCCGCCGCCGCCGCCTCTTCACGAATCACCACGAGTCGGTCCTGACGTTGCTCCCCTACCACCAGGACACCGCCGAGCGGAGCGACCCTCGCCTTGGTGCGACAGATGCTCTCGATCGTGTTGCCGAGAAACCTCTGGTGGTCCATGTCCACGGACACCAGCGCGGCAACCTCGGCCTCGCAAGCCCGCGACGCATCGAACTCGCCCCCCATTCCCACCTCGACTACCGCAACATCGACCGCGGAATCTCGAAAGTGACACATCGCCAGCAGGACTCCGAGCTCGAAGAAGGTGAACTCGGCGAGTTCGTCACACGCGTCGATGCGGGGCCGGAGTTGCTGCGCAAGGACCTCCAGTTGAGCCTCAGAAGCGAGATCTCCGGCGACACGAAAGCGCTCACGGTAGCTATGCAAGTGAGGTGAAATGGTCGAGCCGACCCGGTGGCCAGCAGCGGCCAGCAGCGACTCTGCGAAGGCCACTGTAGAGCCCTTGCCATTGGTGCCGGCCACCAGTGCGCTGGGAAAAGAGCGCTGCGGCTCCGCGGCCAACTCCAGGGCGCGGCGAATCTTCTCAAGCCCGAGCTTGACGCCTCTGCTCTGGACAGCTTCGAGCCAAAGGTTGAGAGAGCCGCTCACTGAGGCGGACCGGGTGCCACCGGGCGGAGTCGACACCCGCGGGAGGGTTCCCGGTCAGGACACCAGGAGCGAGAGTATCTTCGCAATGCGCTGCCGGAGATCACGGCGGTCAACCACCTGGTCGACCATTCCATGATCGAGCAGAAACTCGCTGCGCTGAAAACCCTCGGGCAGCACCTCGCGGATCGTCTGTTCGATGACACGCGGTCCTGCAAAGCCGATGAGCGCCTTGGGCTCGGCGAGAATGACGTCACCGAGCATAGCGAAAGATGCCGCCACTCCACCGGTGGTGGGATGGGTGAGCAACGAGATGTAGGGGATGCCCTCGTCGCGCAACCGGCCAAGCACCGCCGTCGCACGCGCCATCTGCATCAGCGAAAGAACGCCCTCCTGCATGCGCGCCCCCCCAGAGCTGTTAATGCAGATCGCCGGACACCCCTCAGCCAGGGCGAGCTCGAACAGGCGGGTAACCTTCTCGCCAACCACCGAGCCCATCGAGCCGCCCATGAACGAGAACAAGAAGCTACCAATGGCAATGGGCCGACCGTCGAGTGTGGCCCTGCCGTACAAAAACGCCGACTTTCGGCCAGTCTTCTTGATGGAGGCATCCAGCCGATCTCGGTAGGACTTGCTATCCACAAAGCCCAGGGGATCTTCAGACGTCAGGTCTGCATCGAGTTCCGAGAAGCTCCCTTCGTCCACCAGGTACAACAGCCGTTGTTCGCCACCGATCCGGTGGTGATGGGCGCAGTGTTCACAGACCATCGCCGAAGTCTGCAGGTCTGCGGTGCGCAGGTACTCAGCGCAGCCGTCACACTTCTGCCAGAGGCCCGAGATCGCATTCGGGTCGTTGCGGTCGGCGGTCTGGGGCACCTGCCCGCCGCGCTCACGGTGGAACCACGCTCCGCCGTTGTCCTGATCTCCCTGCTCGCCTGTCATGGAGTACCTCGATGCGGCCCATCCCCGGGCCATGATAGCAACGCTACCCACTTACCAGGTGGGCGACGATTATTGCACTTGGTCGACAAAGTCCGCTACCGCGTCGTGAACAGCAGGCCGAAATTTGCGAATCGCCTCGCTGTCGTCGCGCGAAGGGTGCACCCGATTCGAGAGCAGCACTACGGCGACAGCGCGGTCGGGATCGACCCACAAGGACGTCCCCGTAAAGCCCAGGTGCCCGTAGCTTTGCCGCGACAGCCTGGCTCCCGCCGCCGAACCTTCTGAACTGACAGTGTCCCAGCCCAACACGTGACTGCCGCCGCGCGACGTCCTCGACCAGGCGCTATCCCTGAGCTCCTGCGCCAGGTAGCCGATCTCCGGAGCATCCCACCAGGCACGGGCAAAGGCAGCCACCTGCTCAGCAGTTGCGAACAGCCCGGCGTGGGGCGCCACACCGCCCATAGCCCAGGCGTTGTCGTCGTGCACCTCGCCACACAGCAAGGACCGGTAGGGGCAGCGTTCCGTGGCCGCAAACCGCCCCGAACTCAGCTGTTCCAGTGCCGCAGCTTCCCCCTGCCCCACCGGACGGTACCCGGTATCCACCAGGCCCAGGGGCGCGAGCACCTCGCGCGTGACCAGCGCACGCAACGGGATCCCGCTGGCCCTGGCAAGCACCTCCATGAGCACCAGGAAGCCGACGTCCGAGTACTCGTGTGCCGCACCCGGCGACCGCTGCGGTGCCTCGCAAAGAGCCGCGGCAAGAACGTCTTGCTCCTCGTAGTAGGGACGCCATGCCGGCAGCCCACTGCGATGTTCCAAGAGGTGACGAACCGTCACACCGGGCAGGTGTTGCCCAGCAGCGCCGAGCAGATCCTCGAGGTGATCATCCAGACCCAACGAACCCGCTGCTACCAGGCGCAGCGTCGCCGTCGCCGTATACAGTTTGGTTAGCGAAGCGAGGTCGAACAGCGTGTCGACGCCCACGTCGGGGCCCGGTGGGTCACTGGCAACCCGGCCGACCGCATGCTCCAGTAGTGCGCCGGCCCCGCGCAGATCTTCAACCCGCAAGACAGCGCCCGGAAAGGTGCCCGAAAGCACCGCCTGATCGAGCAATTGGCGGACTCGGGCGCGTGCCTTTTCAACTGACAAGAGCCGCCTCGCGGAACCGGACCACACCGCGACCCGCATCCACCTCCACCCTGCCACCCAGCGGGAAGGCAAGGTTCGGCTGGCCATGGCCAAAGGGGAGGCCTGCAAGCACGGGCACCGGTAGGTTGCGGAACACCCGGTCGACAGCATCACGCCAGGTCTGCCGGCCACCGGCCTCGTCGCAGCCCACGAAATCACCCAGCACCACTGCTTCGGCCCCATCGAGCAGGCCACTGTGCTGCAGCTGGGTAAGAAGCCGGTCGATTCGGTAGGGCCGCTCACCCACATCTTCGAGGAACAGGACGGCGCCGCGGGTGTCGAGTTGCCACGGCGTCCCACAGAGCGCGGCAACCAGTGACAAAGAGCCGCCAATAGCGCGTCCCCGCGCGACCCCTGGAGCGAAGCACCAGTCGTGAGCATCGTCGAAGCGACTCGACAGATCCGCGGGACGTTCGGCGCTCTCGGTGACAGCCCGAAAGCGGGCCATTCCCTCGGGGTCACCGGCGCCACCCAGGGCTCCGACCATGGGTCCGTGGAAACAGGACATGCCCACCGTATTCACCAGCCAATGCAGGAGCACGGTCAGATCAGAGCAACCGACGACCAGCTTCGGGTTGGCGCGGACCAGCTCGGTGTCGAGCAGCGGCAGGACAGTGGTCAGCCCATAGCCGCCACGGACCGGAAGTACCGCAGCAGCTTCGGGGTCTGCGAAGGCCTCGTGCAACTCCTCCACGCGACGTTGCGGCGAACCGGCCAGGTAATGCTGCTTGCTGTGGATGTCGTCCCGCATCCGCACGCGGTAGCCCCAGCTCTCGAGCATCGCCACGCCCGCCTGCAACGCTTCGGCTTCGAATGGTGATGCCGGCGCAACGACTCGAATGAGGTCGCCCTCGCGGAGCGCTCGACGCCGGATCAACCGGCCTGGACTACACAAGAGGACTCCCCTCCAAGCCGATTG
>CAZBDA010000047.1:0-9603 GCA_964490445.1 uncultured Rickettsiales bacterium
TGGTACTACGGTACGCGCCATTCCACCACGGCTCCGAGGACGTGGCGAAGATGCTGGAGGCTGCCCGTCTCCAGGGCAAGTACTGGGAGGCCCTCGATGTCATGTTCTCGAGCCAGCGTCAGTGGGCAAGCCACCACAACCCACAGCCGGAGCTGCTTTGGCAGCTACTGCCGGCTGCCGGCGTGGAGCTCGACATGGAACGAATGCGGCAGGACTTCGCCGGCTTCGAGACCGCCTCAATCGTCAAGAAAGACATCGAGGACGCCGCTACCCTGGGCATCCGCAAGACGCCTGGTTTCCTCGTGAACGGTCGTCCGCTGCCGAGCTTTGGGCTGTCCCAACTCCACCAGCTCGTCGCCGAGGAGGTCGCCGCGAACTACTCAGATTGAGAGTGGGGCGCCCACCGACCACTGGCGAGACTGGGGGGTATGCGCCACGTGGTGAATACGAGTGCTTCGTAGAGACCGATTTCAACTCTGTTGGATGCCATGACCCTCCGGCCAATCCTCTCGAGCGAGGGCTGAGCGCGTTGTCTTAAGTAAGCTGTAGGTCCCGGAGGAAACGACTTGGGCTGGAAAGACACAAATCACGAATGGCGAGTTCATCCTCATGGTGAGTGGATTGAGCTGGGAGAGCATGCCTGGGCAGTCCGGGGAGAACTGCCGGACATGCCCCTGGGACGCTGGATGGTGGTGGCCCGACAGCTGGATGGACGCCTGGTGATCCACAACGCAATGCCTTTGGACGACGCATCCATGTCGGCTTTGGATTCCTGGGGAGAGGTCGGACGAATCATCGTGCCCAACGGGTGGCATCGACTGGATTCGCCTGCGTTTGCCGCCCGCTATCCCGAAGCGGGGATCTACTGTCCTGCAGGAGCGGTCAAGCGCGTTTCACAGGTAGTAGAGGTAGCGGGCTCGCTGGCCGAGTTCCCCGCTGACGACCGGGTCCAGTATCGTGCCCTGGCGGGAACCGGCGAGGCCGAAGGAGTCCTGCAAATCACGGGCTCGGACGGGGCCACGCTGGTGTTCACGGACGCCGTTTTCAATCTGCCCCACCAACCAGGCATCCAGGGCTGGTTCTATCGTTGGGTTACCGCATCGACTGGCGGCCCGAAGGTGACCCGAGCCTTTCGCTTCCTGGGAATCAAGGATCGAGCGGCGCTGGCCAAAGCACTTCAAGACCTCGCCGACACACCCTCCCTGGTGCGGATCGTGGTGGCCCATGGGGACATCATCGACCAGGCTCCGGCGGAGGTCCTGCGGTCGGTGGCCGACACGGTGTAGCGGGTCGAGTACGCCTCCATCGAAGTCGCAACACCAACAGCAGCGTGTAGGCACGCCGCAGCATGTTCTTGTGGCGAGGAGGACCGGCTGGTACGCATCGCAACGATGGGGTGTATGCGCCAACTGACAGATGCTGAATTCCAGGAAGGAGTCCTCCGAAGGTCCATTCAGCAAGGCTTCCAACATTCAAACCGGTCGTGGTTCGCTAACCGACCACCAGGCTGGCTCTATTCTTCCTCCCCATCGGGGGCCTCGGCGATGCTAAAGCCGGCGGGGGACTCGGCAATGCTCACTCCGCCGCGTGCGGCGCGTTACTCTCTGCCCTTCACAACCTGGAGCAAACATTTCCTTCAAATCCATGGGCCTCGCCCCAGACGTCCTCAGCGGCCTCTCCGACATGGGCTACACCGAGCCCACCCCAATCCAGTCCAAGGCCATCCCGCTGGCCATGACCGGACGCGACCTGATCGCATCGGCCTCCACTGGCACCGGCAAGACCGCCGCCTTCCTTATTCCTGTCCTCCACCAGCTCGCGGAGACCAAGGCCGACGGACTGCGTGTCCTTGTGCTTACCCCGACGCGTGAACTGGCACTGCAGATCGACGAGCAAGCGATGGCGCTCGGCTACCACCTCGGGATCTCGAGCGTCGCCATCGTCGGCGGCATGAAGATGATTCCCCAGGAGGAAGCCATCCGCGCTGGCGTGGAAATCATCGTGGCCACGCCTGGCCGCCTGAAAGACCACATGAAGCAGATAGACAAGTACCTCGACATGAGCACCGTGCAGTTCCTCATCCTCGACGAGGCCGACCGCATGTTCGACATGGGCTTCCTGCCCGATGTGAACCACATCGTGTCGCACATCCCCAACGAGCGGCAAACGCTGCTGTTCTCGGCGACCATGCCACCCAAGGTACGCAAGCTCGCCGACTCGATCCTCCGAGACCCGGAGACCGTGGCCGTCGACCCGAGCAAGCCTGCCGAGGGCCTCATTCACTGCGCATTCAGCGTGGCGAACAACCGCAAGGCGGCACTGCTGGGCCGGATTCTGTCCTACGACCGCCTGGCGTCAGTCATCGTCTTCGTGAAGCGCAAGAGCGAAGCCGACCAACTGGCTCGCAAGGCTCGGCGAATGTCCAATCGAGAGGCCGCTAGCATCCACTCCGACCGCACACAGAAGGAGCGCATGGAGGCTCTCGAGGACTTCCGAACCGGCCGCTGCCCAATCCTCGTCGCGACCGACGTCGCGGCCCGTGGCATCGACGTAAGCAAGGTGACCCACGTGGTC
Source organism: uncultured Rickettsiales bacterium (assembly GCA_964490445.1). GTDB lineage: Bacteria > Myxococcota_A > UBA796 > UBA9615 > UBA9615 > UBA6601. The sequence goes on from CAZBDA010000047.1 coordinate 2,575, forward strand.
CACTTCGACGTGCCGAGGTCGGCAGAGGACTATATCCACCGAAGCGGCCGCACCGGGCGCGCGGGCGAGGCCGGAGAGGTCATCACCTTCGTATCTCCGGCAGAGGAACTCGACTTCGCGGCCATCGAGAAGGCCGTGGGGGCCACCATCCAACGGGACACGATGCCCCGCTTCGACACGGGCCTCGACGGCGGGCGTGGCGGAAACGGCGGAGGTGGCGGAAACGGCGGAGGCGGCGGGCGCGGCAGTCGCGGCAGGCGCAGGCGTCGCTGAGGGCCTGGAGACGTAGCGGCGCCCATACCGAAGGAATCCCAGCTTGTCGTCCTTCCTACAGGGCGGAGGGTGCGCATTCTGCGGGCTATGCGCCAGAGGCGCCGCGGTCCGACTCAGTCCAGGAACTGAATCAGGCCGATCAGGTCGTCCCGCTCCACGTAGCGCACGAGCAGGACTCCCTCAGAACGTTCACCGGAGTCCGGGTCAATCCGCCACCAGGTCTCGTAGTCGACGCAGTGCTGGCCCACGTGGACCCGTCTGGGGACTTCCGCACCAAAAGACCACAGCTCAAAGAGTCCGCGGTAGCGCTCTCGGAAGGCCTCACGACCACGGAGTGTCTCCTCCTCGCCGTCCAGAACCCGGATGTCTTCGTGATAGCAGGCCACAAAGGCATCGAGATCCGATGCGTTGTAGGCAGCCAGTTGACGAGTTGCGAGCTCTGATATGTCGGCCATTGTGGTTCCGAGGGAGAGGATAGGTGATCCAGCACCTTGTAGTGGGCGATCGTGACCGTGGGGGGCTGGTGAGTATCCACCAGGGGTGGCTTCAGCATGTACCGGTGACCACGAAGCTCTTTGAGAGCTGTTCCCATGGTCCTGTCGTTGACAATGCGGGACGCGCAGAAAGCCTGACATGACGCTGCGCTAGTATTTCCGCTGGAGGTACTGATGAGACTCGAAAAGCTGTGGGGAGCACTCCTTGCTGGTCTGTTGCTCGGAGCGGTGGTGGGCTGTGCTGGAGATGATGATGATGATGACACCAGCGCTGATGATGATGACACCAGCGCTGATGATGACGACAGCGGTGACGACGACAGTTCCTCTATAGAGGACGACGATGACAGCGCGTCGCCACTCGTCGATGCCGACGGTGACGGCCACGATGAAGACATCGACTGCAACGACAACGATGCCGCCATCCACCCCGGTGCCGACGAGTTGTGCGACAACATCGACAATGACTGCGATGGAGCGGTTGACGAGAGCGACGCGCAGGGTGCCCCCACCTGGTACGAGGACAGCGACGGCGACGGCTACGGCGACGACTCGAGCGCATCGGTCGCCTGCAATCAGCCCCACGGCTATGCGGCACACGGAGGTGACTGCAACGATGCCGACCCGCGCTACCACCCCGGCGCCACCGAGTCTGACTGCACCGATCCTGCCGACTACAACTGCGATGGCTCAGTGGGCTACGCCGATCTCGATAACGACGGCGAGGCGGCCTGCGAGGACTGCGATGACAACAACGCCGCCGTGCACTCCACTGCCATCGAGACCTGCAATTCCATCGACGACGACTGCGACGGCCAGGCTGATGAGGCCGGTGCCACCGGCGAGACCACCTGGTACCTGGATGCCGACGCCGACGGCTACGGCCGCAGCACGTTGAGCCAGGTCTCCTGCAACCAGCCGCTGGGCTACGTCAACAATGCCAACGACTGCGACGACCTCAATGCCAACTCGTTCCCTGGTGGCGCTGAGGTCTGCGACGGGATCGACAACAACTGCTCAGGCGGCATCGACGAGGGCGCAGCAGCGCCTGTTACCTGGTACGCCGACTTCGATGGCGACGGCATAGGCAACGCCAGCAACTCTCTGGTCGCCTGTGCAGCGCCACCGGGCTATGTCAGCGCCTCGGGGGACTGCGACGATCTGGACGCATCGGCCTTCCCGGCCGGCGTCAACTCACCCGCCGCCACCGAGGTCTGTGACGGGACAGACAACAACTGCGACCTGAGCATCGACGAGGGAGTCACCTCTACCTTCTACGGCGATGCAGACGGCGACGGCTACGGCGATCCAGGAACACTGCTGGTGGCCTGTTTTCTGCCTGCCGGAGCGAGCAGCAACAACCAGGACTGCAATGACGGCCAGGCCTCGGTGCACCCCGGGGGCTTCGAACTGTGCGATGGCTTCGATAACGACTGCGACGGCAGCGCCGATAACGGCGCATTCGATGCCACCACCTGGTACGTCGACAACGATGGCGATAACTACGGCGATCCGCTGACAGGCACTACGTCGTGCAGCCAGACCACCGGAACGGTCAGCAACAACCTGGACTGCAACGACGACGATGCCGACAACTACCCCGGTGCCATAGAGATCTGCGATGGCAACGACGAGAATTGCAACAACGCAATCGACGAGGGCCATGACCTGGATGGCGACGGCATCACCAGTTGCGGGATCGATGGCATTTCCAGCAGCGCGGACGATGACTGCGATGACGCGGATCCGCAGGTGTACCCGGGCAACACCGAGCTGTGCGACGCTCAGGACAACAACTGTGATTCGAACATCGATGAGGGCTTCGACAGTGACTCAGACACCTTCACAAGCTGCGGCCCAGACGGCATCCCCGGCAACTCCGACGACGACTGCAACGACGGGGACCCGGGTATCAATCCGTCAAGCAGCGAGATCTGCGATGCCCAGGATCAAGACTGCAACGGGGTCATCGACAACGGCTTTGACAGCGACAACGACGGAACCACGACCTGCGGTCCAGACGGAACCGCCGGCACCAATGATGACGACTGCGATGACACTGTCGCCGGCCCGGTGCTCAACGGCATGACTGCTTTCTGTCCGGCGCAATCGTGCCTTGCCATTCGAGATGGTGGCTGGTCCACAGGGGATGGCAGCTATTGGCTTGCCCCGGGAGGCTCGGCTCCCTTCGAAGGGTACTGCGACATGTCGGACGACGACGGAGGCTGGACGCTCGTGTCGGTGGGTGGCGACAACCACGGGCTCGTTATGATTCCGGCAGCGATGGGACAGCCGTCGCAGATCGTCCGAAGCGACCCCGGCGTCGACGTCATCCACAAGCTGTCCGATACGGTGATCAACCAGATCAAGCAGGACAACGGCAACGCCATCGGCATTCGCATCATCTTTGAGAGCAATGGCCTCAAGAAGTTCGGCAGGTCGAACTGCACCTGGGAATCCGACAGCCGGAATCCCGCCAATTCCGACTGCGATTTCGCAACCGGTTCCTACTCGACAAATCCATCGTGGGACGGTCCACACAGCAATTACTGGTTCAGCGGCGGACTACCCAGCTGGAGCGCCGGCGGCTGCCCGTCCTGGCAGAGAATGGGCATCTACTCGTCAGCGTACAGCAACAACCAGAATTCCTACTATCACGTCGGGGCGTGCGGCATGGACAGCTGGGGCACACTCTGGGTCAGGTAGCCCACTCCGGCACAGCAAGGAAGCGCGAGGATGGACTGGGGGCTATGCGCCAGCTAACTCAGGAGAGTCAACATAAGGCCTCTTATCCGACTTATTCCCCTACTCACGCAACAGCAGCGTTGCCCGATGTGCCTCAAGAGTCAGAGAATCCCCTACGGCGTAGGACGTGCCGTCGAGACCCACGAGACTCTCGCTGAGCGCAAATGTGACGCTCGACTCGGTGGGGTTAGCGACCACCACAATGTTCTCGAAATTCCGCGTATAGCCCCCACCCGGATCCGCACTGTAGTTACCCAGAGGCTGTCCCGGATTGATACTTTGAAAAGCTGAGAACACAGGGGTGTTTATGAAGCCTCCATTAACTTCTTGAGTACCCTCGATGGTGTTGGAAAAAAGTTGTCCGTCGGAGAAGCCCATCAAGAATGTAGCGTAGTGGAAGAGGTCGAACTCGGCTTTTGCTGCTTCATCGGCAACCTGGTCCTCGCTGATCTCGACAAAGGCCATCATTGAGCTGCCCGATTCGGAAACAAGGGTGCCCATCTCTACATTTGCCAACCACTCTGTCTCGGACATGACCTCATCGATCGGGGCGTTCAGCCCCACAGAGCGGTAGCCCTCGGCCAGAAGGCCGTCACATGGGCCCGCAAATGCGACCACGTCCTCTAGGTGGGCCTGGGTCTTCGTTCCGTTGCCGATGCTGTTGCAGGCCAGACCGATATCGGGCAGCGCGTCACGAATTGCCTGGATGTTCTCAAGTTGCTCTGCACGGAAGTCCTCAATCTCCCACACAGCATTGGTGGCGTCATTGAACCCAGCAAAGCCCGGATAAAAGCCATCACGCGTAATCGCGGCCTCGTCGAACACGATGCCATCGAAACCCAGTTCCTCGATCGCGTTTTGGACCTGGATCACCCGTGCTGCACGGAGGCTTTCGCTGCTGGGGTCGAGCATGATCAGAGACGCGGAATTCAGCGAGGGGATCGTGTTCCCAGTCGAGTCGAGCATGGCCCACTCTTCGATCTGCTCCGCGGTGAGAAGGTCTTCGCGAACACTTACGGAAGCCTGGTACTTGACCAGCAACACCTCCGGGTTCAGTTCTCGAAGACGCGCCCGCTGTTCCGCACTCAGGTGGGTAGCACCGATCACGCGATAGCGCTCGGCGAGTTCTACCAACTGAGCGTCATCGAGCTCCTCCTCAATCCCCGCGACACTCAGGGGGATCCAATCTCCTGGAACCACAGGCTCGATCGGCTCCGTGGAAGGGGTACAGCCGGGCAGGGCTGCACTAAGAAGATAGGCAAGAACAAGAGACCCGGTTTGGTTGAGATTCATTGAGCCTCCAGCGAGAAGTCTACAAGGTTACGCATGGAGGGACACAACGGATCAGGCTGGTGAGTATGCGCCAGGAGAGCTCGGCCCAAAGGGGCATGGAGTACTCTCCATTAATGTCTGCGAATAAAGTTTGCGGAACAATCCGGCCGAGGAGTCGTCCGCCATGTTGATGCGAAGCCACTCGAAGACGCTTACTGCCCTCCTTCTTGCTGCCCTGCTGCTGGCGCTGTCCGGCTGCAGCGAAGCAGTGAGCGACGAACAGGTCCAGGAGCGCTGGATGGCCTACTTGGACCGGGTCGGCGATCACCTCGAGGAACTGTCCGATGCGGGAGCAGTGGTTTTGTGGCGCCCCTTTCACGAGATGAACGGGTCCTGGTTCTGGTGGAGCGGAAGAGACGACCCCGACGGCTATGTCGCCTTGTGGCGTCACATGCACGAGTACTTCAGCAACGACCGTGGGCTCGACAGGCTATTGTGGATTTACGCGCCGAGTGCTCATCAGCCCGGCCCCGAACTCAACTACCCCGGCGGCGACTACGTGGACATCGTCGGCACCGACCTGTACCTGCAGGGAACCGGCGACACCCTCGGTGACAGCATGGTGGCCGCGTACGAGAGCTTGGTTGCCCTGGGCAAGCCTTTTTCTATCCCCGAGATGGGCATTGCCGGCTGCCCGTGGCCGGTAGCAGATGACGCCCAGGTCGAGACCTACGACTACAGGGAGTTTCTCGACTCGGTGAACAGCTACTACCCGCGTACCATCCTGTTTCAGACCTGGTTTCAGTGCCACGCGCTGGCCTACAACGAAGGGGCGAACGAGGTGATGAACGCTCCCGAGGTGTTAGACCGGGACGAAATGCCGCCGGAGTTGACCTCCAGTTGGGGCCGCGAAGAAGTGCTCTCCTGGTTGGCCGCCTTGCCCGATCAGCAGGAATCGCGACTGATCCCCGGACAGTTCATCGGTCACGGCGATGAGAGCGCCGACTGGTCGCAGTGGGCGGTCACAGACTTAGCAGCAACCAGCGAAAAGTGGATGGGCACGATCGGAGCGGATTACGGTCCTGGAAAGGCCCCCCGCTTCAATGCCTTAGGAGATCCGCAAGAGCGAAGCGCCATCGCCGACCCGGGCATGACAGAGACTCAGGCTGAGTTGATTGCGTTCTGGAATGCTGGTGGGCTCATCAATCTGAGCTGGCACGCGCAGAATCCCTGGACCGAAAGGGACTCCTGGGACTGCGCGCTGGCTGAGCGTGAGACCTCCTACGGCTGCCAGGACCGCATTCCCCATGATCTCGACCTGAGCCTGCTGGCCGAAGCCCGGTGAACACCGCCAGCGTATAGGGCCGATAAGAGGCGTTGTGTTTTGCCTTGCTGAGCCTGGTGACTGAGGCTGCATGGAGTTGGTTCAACTGAAAGCGTGATATTGAACCTCTCGCGTGGCGATGCCTGTTGATGCAAACTGCTTAGGGCAATGCGAGGCCCTACCGGACTCTACTCTCGTCGAAGACTCGGCCCCACGAAGAGCAGCATGAAGGTGAGCGCCATGACCCCCGGAATGATGGAAGCGTCACCCTGGTAGAGGCCACTTCCGAGGCTCGAGTGACCAAAGTCGAGGGCCGCGAACACCCCGTTGGCGACGGCAGCACACCGTGCGAACCACAGTTTGAGAGCGGGTTCACGTGCGAACCATCCAACGACACCCACGAGCACACCCAGCACGAGGGCGTGGATATAGACCCAGTTGATAGCATCCACGTAGTGCGGCGAGGATAGTGTCGCCTCAGGCACCCCGTACTCGGCCATCGCCACCGCTGCACCTCGAAGGAGCATTCCGGTGCCGATCAAGACATAGAGGGTCGCGACGATGAGACACGCGGTGCGAAATCGCGGAAGCATAAGAGAATTGTATAACTCTTTGAGAGCCCCTCGATTGCCTTGGCCAATACAACCTTCAACGGGAACTCGTTTCCCCTGCAATTGTTTGGTGAGTATCCGCCAATCGGAGTCTGCCCAGCGCTCTCCTCCGCGCTAGTCTTTGTGCCGGAGGTCGCCATGAAACTCACGAGACTATGGATCGTTTTGCTCGCCTGTTCGCTGCTTGCAGTGCTTCCGAGCTGTGGTGGGGATGATGATGACACCATGGCCGGCGACGATGACTCCACTGGCGACGACGACAGCACCCAGGACGACGACGACAGCGCCCAGGACGACGACGACAGCGCCC
>CAZBDA010000047.1:9703-13796 GCA_964490445.1 uncultured Rickettsiales bacterium
AGGGCGACGACGACAGCGCCCAGGGCGACGACGACAGCGCCCAGGGCGACGACGACAGCGCCCAGGGCGACGACGATGATTCCGCTGCTACAGCGGTCTGTGGGGACTACCTTCTTGGAATCGGTGAGGGCTGCGATGACGGCAACCAGCAGGCGGATGATGGCTGCTCATCTCTGTGCCAGATTGAACCGCAGTGCAGCTCAGGATGTCTGCAGAACTCCGATTGCAGCGGATCGGAGACCTGCGAGGGCATACCGAGCTCTGTGGCGGGTGCTACCGGTCAATGTGAGGACACTGCGAGCAACGTCGGCTTTCCAGCTCCTACTTGCAGTACGTCGCAGCCGTGCCCGGCAGGGCAGGCCTGCCTCGGTGAGTTCTCGAGGGCGACCTGGTCCGCAAACGACCGTTGGTGTGTCGACGGTTGGTTTGCCAAGGACTTCTACCGCTACGACGACCTCGAGGTCCCTGATGGCGGGGCAACCTTGAGTTCCACTGTGGTGGCCTGTGGACTGGCCACTGTGCCGGTGGATATTGTCGTCACTCTCCACCTCGCTCACGCTCGCAGCGAGGACCTCGTGATCACCCTTGAAGATCCGAATGGCCAGCAAGGGACCGTCCTGAACAACGAGATCTGGACACCCGGCCCCATTGTCACGTCGGTGGGCTCCGGTGACGACGCTGTCAACGGAGAGTGGACGCTGCATGTGCGCGATACGGTCTCTGGTGAGACAGGCCGCCTCATTGGCTGGTCTGTCTACCTGCTGAGCCGTTGGGACTGAATGGCCAAATTCAGCCAGGTCAGGGCATATCTGCCTGACAACAGTCGCCCACTGGGATCGGTCGGCGTATCCGTCCGATAAGCAGCCTTGTGTTCACTCTGCTGAGTTCAGTGTCTGGAGTAAGGGGGTTCCTCACTCATCCAGAGACAATACAAACGTATCCATCGCCTCGACTGTAGTGCCGCATGCATCGCTCACAACAGCGTGTCCTGTCAGGGTGACCCCGGAGTCATCGGGATAGGCCGCTATGACGTCCCAGATGTTCATCACCAGCCGTATGGATCCGCTGGTCGCCTCTTGGGTTGTCCCCCCCTCAAGCCACGGCGCCCCGTGGCTGGTAATTGAGGGATAGAGATCCTCTGGAAAAGAGATCGTATAGACAACCGAAACGGGGTCATAGATCTCAGCACCCTCGCACCCTCTTGGCTCGGAGAATGCCCGCTCGCCTGGGTTCATTCCTGTGACCGACACCGCCCCATAGATGTGCTGCCCCCCCTGGGGCCCATGCTCCACATACAACACGCTCCCCTCATCGAAGGCCGTAAACTCGGTGGTGCCGTAGCCAATAGCCACTGAGGCTTCATAGAGCGCCGCAGCTTCGCACACCTCTTCGGTGGAGAAGCTCCTGGAAGGTGGCGTAACACCTAGCAGACACGGGTTCTCCGGTGAGCAGGCAGTGGCAACCAGTGCCGTTGCAACCGTGAGAATCACCCACGCCGTGCGGCGGTGAGCTTCAAAGGTCGACTGTGACTGTATCTGTGGCATTAGCGTATTGGGCCGACAAGAGACCTGTTGTTGCCTTGACTGTCCTACAGGACGGCAAGCTCTCGGGATTTGCTCCAGACAGCAAGCCTACCGCAGCGCAGGCGGGGAGGTGCCCGTTGTGAACTCAGCAGGGCCGCGGTGACGCAGGGGTTGGGGGCTATGGGCCAACAGGGACAGGTAGCGAGTTGGAATCCCCTGGTCCCGCGCTGAACGGACCTAGTAGATTCATGAAGTAAAATGCTCGCTGGAGCATTGTCTGGATGTTAGCGATCCGCCTTCTCATGCTGCTTTTTGTGACCTTCGGGCTCGGTTGCCCGACGTCCGAGGCACCGATCGACGAGCACGGGGAGGCAGAGCTCCTACCCTGGGCGACTCCCGACGCGCTCGATCAGGATCCGGGTCGGGTGGTTCTGCACCGGCTCAACAATCGAGAGTTCGAACTCACGACCCGGGAATTGCTCGGCAGTACTCTTTATCCAGGAGACACCCTCCCCGCGGACCCGGTCGTTGCAGGCTTCGACAACAACGCCAAAGCGCTCACTATCGGAACACTGCACGTCGAAACTATCGAGGCGGCAGTCGAAGCGATGATCGCCGACGGGCTGCGGGCTCCTGTCACCATCGAGACAACCCGCTATGAACCCGAAAACGAGGAGTGGAGCGGGGTTGCCGAACCCAGTCAGATTGGCGGTTGGAATTCCGGGATCTACGGCGTCAGCCTCTACCACGGAGCAGCCCACAGCAGATTCATCACGGTGGAGCATCCTGGGCCTTACGCCCTTCGCGTTCGCGCCTGCCACGAGCTGTATGGAGAGGGCGTTGGACCTACAGCGCCGCTGGAGTTTCGGGTCAACAACGAGGTCGTCGCCACCTTCACCGTGGTCGCCGATTCAGAGGTTGCCCACGGGCAGCACTGCAAACAAGACATGCAGACCTATGCGGCAGAAGGCAGCATTGAGCTCACAGCCGGGGAAACCGAAATCACCATCAAAGGCGTGGACTACGGAGTTGTAGCCGTCGACTGGGTGGAACTTGAGGGTCCCCTCGATGCCACAGGCGAGCTGCCGCCAGGCCGAGACCGCCTGTACAGTTGCAACCCACATCCCGAGACTGGCCCCGATCCCGATTGTGCACGCCAGATCATGCAGGGATTTATGGAGGAGGCGTGGCGAAGGCCTGTCACTGCGACCGAAGTCGACAAGGTCATGGCAGTCTTCACGAATGCAAGCCTCAGTGGAAGCGACATCCACGAGTCGATCGCCTACGCGGTACGACGGGCTCTGTTGTCGCCGTGGTTCCTCTTCCGCGTAGAAGTGCCTGGCGAAGCCACTGAGCCCACAACTCAAGCACTCAGTGCTCATGAGCTGTCAGCAAGACTGTCCTACTTCCTATGGAGCAGCCAGCCCGATGCTGAGCTGAGAGCAACGGCGGACGACGGCACCCTGCTCGACACGAAAGTCCTCTCGCAACAGGCGCTCAGGATGCTTGCCGATCCCAAATCAGAGGCACTCGTCGAGGGTTTCGGTGGCCACTGGCTCGGCTTAACCGAACTGAGCGAAGCCAGTCCTGACCCGACACTCTTCCCCAGCTTCGATGAAGAACTTCGTCAAGCCATGGGCTCTGAACTCCGCGACCTGATTCGTAGAGCCGTGCAGGGCGAGTTCTCCATGCTCGACCTGCTGACCGCACAGTCCAGCTGGCTAGAACCCAGATTGGCGCAGCATTATGGCGTCGCCCAGACAGAAGCCGGCTACGCCACGGTCGAAGGCCGCACGGGAGGTGGCGTACTCACTACCGCCGCATTCCTGACCCTGACCTCGAATACCACGCGTACCAGCCCGGTTCGCCGAGGCCACTGGGTTGTAAGCAACATCATGTGTGAAAAGCCGCCCCCTCCCCCAGACGGAGTGGAGCAGGAGTTCGACCAATCGGAAGACGCCGACACCGTCCCAGAACAGCTCGCCGCTCACCGTGCCAACCCAGCCTGCGCCAGTTGCCATGACCAACTGGACCCAATCGGCATAGCGCTCGAGAGCTTCAACGCAGTTGGGCTCTCACGCAGTACGTATGACGATGGCACGCCCATTACGAGCGCAGGGGATCTCCCAGGAGTCGGCGAGTTCGACACTGTGGCTGCCCTCGCTTCTGCGCTTGCCAGCCAACCCCGCACCCATCGCTGCATGGTTCAAAAAGCCTTCACCTATGCCCTGGGACGTGCGACCCAGGCGAACGACTGGCCCTTTATTGAACCGGTCGAAGCAAGCTTCACTGCTGGGGGCTACCAGTTCGCCGATCTCGTCGTAGGGATTGTCCTATCTGAACCCTTCCGCAACCACCGAGGGGAAGAATAGTGTCTGTCAGTCGGCGTCGCTTTTTGCGTGGGACTGCAGGCGCTCTGCTCGCCTTTCCCCTGCTTGAGTCGCTGATGCCCTCTCGGCTTCTTGCTGACCACCACATCGCGCCCAAACGCGCACTGTGGTGGTTCACTCCGAACGGCCACAACATGGCGGACTGGACTCCCGCAAAGTCTGGATCCGACTACAACCTGG
>CAZBDA010000047.1:13806-31679 GCA_964490445.1 uncultured Rickettsiales bacterium
TCCTCACTCCATTCGCCCCCTACCGCGACAAAATGACCGTGGTCTCGGGACTACGAAACTACGGGTCTGCTCCGCTCGATGAAGCATGTGAAGGGCACGAAGGCGCTTCAGCCTGGTTGCACTGCACCTCCATGGCAACAGGTGGAGACATCAGTGTCGACCAGATGCTGGCCGCAGAACTGGGTTCACAAACCCTATTCGCCAGCCTCGAGGTAGGGATGACGGCACCGGCAGGAGGGCACCCCAACCCGATCTCATGGGCTGGACCCAACCAACCCCTGCCTAAGGTGGTCTCTGCCCCGAGCCTATTCTCGCGCTTGTTCGGCTCTTCCCTTTCTCTGAGCCCAGAGGAGGCAGAGCGCAGGAAGAACCTACGCCTATCCGTACTCGACGGTGTGCTGGAAGACCTCAACGATCTCAATGTTCGCCTACCGCCAAGTGACCGACTGAAACTCGACCAATACACAACCGCGCTTCGCGAACTTGAGTTGCGTATCGAGCAGTCCTCTCAGACCTCGTGTGATGCGGGCGATGCGCCGAGCGAGCACGGCTTCGACGAACTCTGCGAGGTCATGGTCCTGGCATTCGAATGCGATCTCACAAGAGTCATGACCTTCATGCTCAACAATGAAGGTACCAACAGAGCTCACACACACTTGAACATTCCCGAGACCTACCACGGCCTCTCACACCATGACTACGAGCAGGAGATCCTCGCGAAGCTGACCACGATCCAGACCTGGCAGACCCAGACCTTCGCCGACAGCCTGTTGGCTCGCCTTGAAGCAAAGATCGACATCGATGGCAGCTCACTGCTGGACAACACCACCATCCTCTATGGCAGTGGCTTGGGGGACAGCCACTACCATGACAACTACGACCTCCCCCTTGTCCTTTTCGGTGGCACCGACACCTTCGCTCACGGCCGGCATCTCGTCGCTCCAGACGCAGCTCTCGCGGACCTGCACATCGCCATGTGTGACGCAGCGGGCGTAACTCTTGACACGCTGGGAGTCGCCGGCACCAGCCCGCTGGACGGCCTGACCTGATGCGCTACACACTCGTTGTGATTGCCTTGTTGTGTGCCTGCACCTCGACCCACAGCAACGACATCAGCCAGGACGCCCCCAAGACTCTCTACCAGAGGGACCTTGCTCCGAAGATCTCCCTCTGCATCGGCTGCCACGGCGGAGATGCCCCCAAAGCTGGACTTGATCTGACGGACATCCACTCAACCGTTGGCACCCGCTCGGGCCAAATCGACATGGCTCTTATCGAGCCCGGCAACCATCTTCAGAGCTACCTCTGGCACAAAGTGGCAGGAACCCAGTCGATCGCGGGGGGACTGGGTCAGCGGATGCCGCCCGGCCAGCAGTGGTCTGCAGAAGATATCGCTCTGCTGGCCCGCTGGATTGACCTGGGTGTTCCCGACTGAGACGTCCCCCTGCGACTCTTCGCAGATGAGTCCACGAGTCGGCTAAGTGCCGAGGCGGCGTGCCACTGGCTGAGGTTCAACCGCGGCGGCGCAGCACAAAGGGAATGAGCCAGCACCCGACAGCCACTGCGGCCAACAGAGAGCCCATGACCCATTGCCCCCAGGCCAGGGCGTAGACGCCGACCACCAGGAGGTACAAGGCTGCTGTCCACTGGAGCAGACCGGCTGGCCAGAGACGTTCCGGCTGCCCGGTGACTGCCGTGCGCAGAGCTTGCACGGAGCCGAGCGCGCAAAAGGCACCGCCCCCACCCATCAGCACAGCGGCGGCGACTCCATCGAGGCTCGCGTGGGTTACTCCCAGGCTAGCGGCAGCTGAGACCATGAGGACGGCGCCAACCAGGCCCAAGGTCGTAGCAACCAGGATGCTGAACAGTCGATTCGGAGGCTTGGAGCCGTGTTCGGGGAGACGGCCCGAATTGGCTGGATGCTGCATCCTGTTAGCTTAGCAATCGTCCGCGTCCTAAGAAGACGACTGGGTCGCATGTGCCAGGGGAAGCCAGGACAAGCCATCCCAGGGACCCGCCGCGCTCTTCCATGAGCACCGCTAGAGCCGAGTACAGGAAATGACCCGGCCCTCTGCGTTGACGGCCTTGAACTGAGTGTCTGTCCGAGAGGTCACTCGAACTCGGTATTCAGACTCAGCTGCCTTGGCCGCAATTGCGAGACTTTCGCCCCCCAACCTCTCTTGCTCGAATTGCCGTGCTGCATCGTTTTTTGGAACGGTTTGAGCGGAAGTCCACGTTCCATACAGTTCGTCGCTAGAGGCGTAGCAAGTGCCCTCTTTCTTCTCGGACCACTGTGCGCTTCCAATGGATAGCACGCCCGTAGTGGACAGCAGGTTGTTTGCACAGGTGACCTGCTGCCTGACCGACCGTGGCACATTGACGCCATCTCGCTCGTGGGACCATTCGGATGTGCAATTCCAGGTGCCTTCGGGGGGGGCGTTGCCACTCTGAAAGTAGGTGCAACCAGCCAGCGGCAGTGCGATGACCGCGAGTCCGAGCAGAATCTTGTGGGTGCTTTTATCGGTCATACCACCCCATGCGTTCTTCTTGTGCAGCTCACTCAGGTCTAGCATTGACGCATGGGCGAGCAAGAGAAGTTGATTGCGTATGGCGCTCCCTGGGCTCGTGATGGCTGCAAGCGGCGAGCATAGCGCACGGAGCAGGCGAGCCTGGGAGGTATGCACCGGACTCGATTGGTGGCGACGAGTCGAACGAGGGTCACGGGTCTTCATCGACCACCAGGATCCGTCTAGAGTCACTCCAAGAGTCAGCGTCTGAGTTGACCGTCACCTCGATGAGCACCTCTGTTGCGAGCACCTCATCGGCCGCAGCGATGTCAAAGACGACCCGGTCGCCGAGGCGCTCCCAGCCCCCGTCGATGGGACGCACGAAACGCTCCTGGAGAACAGCCTCGGTGACAAAACTGAGCTCGGAATCGCTTTCCGGGTCGAGCGCGCGATAGCGCAACTGCACTCCATCAGGCCCAAAACCGCCGAACCGTAGCGCAAGATCCACATGCCAGCCGCCCTGTGATCCGTGCACCAACTCGACACCGTCTCCCTGCTCGAGACTCTCAAAGGCATTGAGTCCAGCTCCCAGTTCCAGCCAGGCTGGTTGCGGGTCCTCTCCATCGCAAGCAGCCAGGCAATGCAGTGCGATGACAAGAATCGCAACGGGTATGCTTCTTTTCATGCGATGGCCCCTCCTACTGCTTCTGATCGTACTCCAGTGTGGCTGCACTGCCACGGACGAGACCGCAGGCCCCCAGTACGGAGAGCCACAGCCACCGATGGGAAATGTCCTCATCGAGGAGTTGTTCTACGCCGGCTCTCCAGCCGCTGCGGGATCAGACCATTACAACGCCGATCAGTTCATCGAGATTTACAACGTAGCTACCGAGCCCGTTGCGCTGGGCGGTCTCCTGATCGGTGACGTGTATGGCCTGGCAGGCGAGATCAACCCCGGTAGCGATCCCGACAGCTTCGCCACCAGCGACCCTGAGCGGGTCTACTTCGAGAATCTCTGGCGTATTCCCGGTGAGCCCGAAGACGTCGTTCTGTACCCCGGGGAGACCCTGGTCATCGCCCAGGATGGCACCAACCACCAGCCTTTTTCCGGCATCGATAGCACTGGCGCTGACTTCGAGGCCTACGTTGAATCCAGCGGCAACGACGAGGACTACCCGCTGGTGGCGAACCTGGAGTCAGTGCACTACACAGCAGGCTATGACTGGCTGATGACGGTGTTCGGACCAAGCGTGGCGCTGCTGGAGCCCGGCAGCGAGGCCGAGTTGGAAGACAGCAGTGTCGGTCCCTGGTGGGATTTGAAATCTGCCCCAGTGGCGAGGGTGATCGATGCTCTCGACAGTCTCATGGACGCCGACAGCGGCGCGTACAAGCGGCTACCTGGAAGCATTGATGCCGGCTTTGTCTATGTTTCCGATACCTACAGCGGAGAGTCGGTTCGTCGTCGTCTCGTAGACGGCGTTCCCACCGATACGAACAACTCCAGTGAGGACTTCGAGGTGGCCGTGCCGACACCCTATGGGCTCTGAATCAGAAGACCGGGCGGTGATGACGCTGGAGTTGGGGGCTATGCGCCGACGCGACTCCGGCTCGGTCCTCCCTCAACCGCGGTCCTGGCACTCTGGCGGGCCATCAAGAAGATTTTCAGAACAGACCTGACCCGCGGCTGCACAGTCTTCCTTCAACTCTGTCTCCAACATCTCGAACTCAAGGCCCGCATGGCAGGAGGCGGGATCTAACGCAGCATCACACTCATCGATCAGCGCCTGCTTCTCGGCCAGGGCATCGTCGCTGGCGACTGGGCATTCCCAAATTTGGTTGGCGGAACAGATGTCGTAGGCGGTATCGGTGGCCGAACAGGTCGGGGGTGGACTGGCGCAACTCGTCAAGACGAGGCTCAGGAGCAGTCCCAGGGTCACGGTGCACAAAGAGTGAAATCTCATGATCTTGCCCTCTGATAGTTGGCTTGAGAGCCAACCATCGCATCTTTGCTCGTCAGTGGTCGACACTCTCGCTGAAAACTCTGAGGACAGGAGCGCTGGAGCGCTATGCGGCAATTGAGGGGCGCGTAGCACCCGGCACCAGGCAGGATCGTGTCGCGAATGAAGGTGTATGCACCGTCTTCCGGGTATGGCCACGGGACCGTCGCGGACAGGTTTCGGGTGATCTCCCAGCGAACGAAGTGGCGCTGAAGTGCCGGGGCATCCGAAAGCGAGATCGGGCGGAGCTTGAGCCGGTCAGTGGTGAGACTTGCATGAGGCATCATGGCGAGTCCTTGATGGCGAATGGCTCCGAGAAGAGTCCTAAGGGCACCTCTGCTGATCTAACGGATCGGGCCCGCCGCAGGCTTTCCCCCCGACCAGTAGCTTGCCTGGGCCCAGGGCCCGGAGGTCTTTGCCGCCGAGAGCAACGCGGCAGGTCCACTCCCCTCGATCCCAGTACATAGAGCATTGGCCGCCAGGGCAGGCGAAGTGATGCTGTTCCCCTTCCTTGGAAGCAAACTCAGTGCAGTCCTGGGTCGACGGCAGGCATCGTGGTCTGTAGATGCCCTTGTCGAGGTGTCCAATCAAGGAGGCAGGACTCATTCCGGCACGGACGCTCGCGCAGGAGTCTCGCAGCGAGAGCATGTCCTCGTTACCCACGGGGGTCTTCATCACACCCCATGCCACGAGCAAGACCAGGGCAAAGCCAACCACGAACGTCGACACCAGTCTCACATTCGGTTTGACACCGCCGCGGTAGCTGTCCCTGGCCTGTGCCATGGCCAGTTCAATAGCCTCCTCCCTGCCCTTGTCGCTGAGCTTTGTCTCAGCCTCCAGTGGGGCCGCGATGCGGGTGAGACTGATCACTTTCTGCAGGCGCTCCCTCACGTGCAGGGTTTCCAGCAACTCCTGCTGGTCTGCAGAAGAGAGATTGAGGTGGGCGGCGACCACATCCGAGACGACTGCCGGGTTGTCGTAGGAGTCCAGGTACTCGGTGACCCGCCATCCCGAGCGGATGCGGTTCGACTTGACGGCCCTATCCACAGCCTGGCGCAGTTGCGTCACCAGGGAGGCGAGTTCGATGTCACCTACACCTTGGTCCTCGAGAACCTCGACCCGCGCCCGTAGATAAGGCTCTGCATGTACCAGCTCAAGCAAGCGAATCCGACAAACACCCTTGATGATGACTATGAGTCCGCCCTCAGGTCCCTCCACAGCCGACTCAATCTCAACGGCAATGCCGGTTCGATGCAGGTCGCTGATGTCGGGTTCGTCATTTTTGGAGTTGAGCTGAGTGAAGATCCCGAGCACCTGGTCACCATCTCGGCTCTCTTCAACAGCGAGCAGACTCCGCCGGCGATTGACCTCAAGAGGAAAGGACAATGCTGGAAAAATCGCCGCATCGATCAGTGGCACAATCGGCACTTCGGCTTCTTTGGCCCCTGTTGCGAGGGAAGAGCCGGTCCCCGCACTCCCAAGACTCGACAACGTCATCATGACCTCCTGATCCCCAGCCTAACCCAGCAGGAGGAAAGGGCGACGCTGGAGGGTATGCGGCAAGGAGGCGGTGACGCTGGAGCTGAGACGGGGGTTCGTTCTGGGCCAACCATTCGCATCATGTCCACTCTGCTCAATAGGACACCGATTCGATCTTCTACTTGCTTTGGATGTCCTCAGAACAAGCGGACCTAGCAGAGCGTTCCGAACAGAGACCTTCGCCTGGTAGGGCAACAAGCGAACGGGGAAAGTGGGGGCGTATGCGCCACCCGGTGTGAATTCCACACTCCGAAATCGTCCCGCGGAGTAGTCCACTCGACACTCTGTTCACGAGCTACTTCTGGACGATGCAGTCAGCCAACTGGTCAATCGCGCTGCAAGTCGCACGAGAAGCTGCGGGCCTCCTTGAAAAGGCCCCGGGCTGTGACGTACATCAGCATCCATCCCGAGTCTTGGCCGCACTCGAACTGGAACTACGTAGGGTCGAGATC
This sequence comes from uncultured Rickettsiales bacterium, assembly GCA_964490445.1. GTDB lineage: Bacteria > Myxococcota_A > UBA796 > UBA9615 > UBA9615 > UBA6601. The sequence continues at coordinate 20,302 of CAZBDA010000047.1, forward strand.
TTCCCAGCGCTTAAACAGGACGAGCAACTCCGCCTCGATTCCGGCCAGGCGCTTGACCACCCTCTGGACCTCAGCCTGAGAACCCGCGAAAAAGTCAGGCACAGCGATCAACTCGTTCAAGCCGGCCTGTTCGCTCTCGAGCAGCTCAATCTGTTCCGGCAGCTGCTCGAGCTCACGGGTTTCCTTGAAGCTCATCTTGGCCTTCGGCCTGGCCTTCCTGGTCGCCGGCCCAGGTGACGGCGCATGCAGCGCAGGAGTTTCTCCGACGGCGGGCCTCTGCTGAAGCCAATCGTCGTAGCCCCCCGCGTAGTGGCGAACCTGCCCGTCCTCATCGAAGGCAATGCAACTGGTCACGACGTTATTTAAGAACTCCCGGTCGTGGCTGACCAGGATCAGGGTTCCGCTGTAGTTGAGCAGCGTCATTTCCAGTAGCTCGAGGGTCTCGGTATCCAAATCGTTGGTCGGCTCATCGAGGACCAGGACATTGGCCTCGTGGATAAACAGCTTGGCGAGCAGCAAGCGATTGCGCTCCCCTCCAGAGAGAACCTTGACCGGGGTGCGAGCCCGCTGGGGAGAGAACAAGAAGTCTCCGAGGTAGCCGATGACATGCCGTGGTTTGCCATTTAGAACGACGGTATCGTCCTTGTCGCAGAGATTCTGCTGCACGGTCCGCTCGTCATCGAGTTGGTTTCGCAGTTGGTCGAAGTACAGCGGGTGTAGCTTGGTTCCCAGGCGCACGTTGCCCGAATGGGGCTGCAGTTCACCGAGCAGGAGGCGCAACAGAGTCGTCTTGCCGCAGCCATTGGGCCCGATGACCCCGAGACGGTCACCACGCTGAACCTCAAGGCTGAAGTCGTCGACGATGGGCAGGCCGGGCCAGCCAAAGGAAACCGACGATGCCTCGAACACTCGCTTTCCCGAACGCTCGCTCTCCTGGAGGGTGATCTTCGCCTTGCCGATGCGATCCCGACGCTCGCCCCGCTCTCGACGAAGACGCTTGAGACTGCGGACGCGTCCCTCGTTGCGGGTACGCCGAGCCTTGATGCCCTGCCGGATCCAGGCCTCCTCGCGGGCCAGGTGCTTATCGAAGTCCGTCCAACTCTTCATCTCGGCATCGAGAGCTTCCTCCTTGCGCCTCCGATAGAGCGCGTAGTCCCCTGGCCAACTGGTCAAGCGGCCGCGGTCCAAATCGAGGATCCGCGTGGCCATCGCGCGCAGGAAGGCGCGGTCGTGGGTAACGAACAGAACCGCACCTGGGAAGCTACGGACCAGGTCCTCGAGCCAGGAGATGGATGCAATGTCGAGGTGGTTCGTCGGTTCATCGAGGAGCAGGATCCGCGGGCTCGACAGCAAGGCCCGCACCAGCAGACACTGGCGCTTGCGCCCCCCCGAGAGCTCCTCGAAGCGGGCATCGTCCTCGAGCCCCAGGCGCCTCAGAGCCGCTCGGGCGGCGTCGTAGACCCCCCAACCATCACGCAGATCGAGTTCGTCCTGCAGACATTGCAGACGCTCCAACTCCGAGGCCCGAGGCGAAGACCCCAGGCTCGTGCTCAGCTTCTCGTACTCCTGGAGCAAAGCAGCGCTGCCGTCACTCCCCTCGAGAAGGACATCAAATACCTTGCCGCTCAGGCCTTCCGGGATTGCCTGGGGGAGGTAGGAGACCCGAGCGTGATCTTCGAAGTGAAGGCCACCACTATCCGCTTCCTGGAGGCCCGCAAGGATCTTCATCAAGGTGGTCTTGCCCTGACCGTTGCGACCCACCAGGCAAACCCGTTCCCCTTCTTCGAGGCTCAGGTCTGCCTCGTCGAGCAGGGTCCCCAGGCCGAAAGAGAGGGTCAAACCGGTGGCATGGAACAGGGCCAAGAGAACACCTCGAGACGAATGAGCAGAGCAATGTCCCCGTACAGATACTTACCTGCAACAGCAAACGGGCTTTGGCGGAAACGCAGAGGAAATGCTCACTCTGGGCAATGAGCTTGCATTTTATCCGCTCAAGTATGGGGGAGTGGGCGCAGTATTGCTCTTTCTCCTAGCTGCTGTTGCCTTCTTCCTGGCCCCTGCTCGAAGTGCACCGGAACAGAGCAGTGCACACGAAGGCCTACCGCCACCAGAAAGTTAAGTCGGGATGCTGGGGACTATGTGCAAAATGGAGCGGCAACGCAGACCGGAAGCGCTCGCATGCCTCCTTGTAGCCGTCATCAAGGAAGGGGCTCAGTGCAGGTCATCAGCGGCGACGGCTGAGATCAGCGAGTAAGCCCTCACTTCAACGCGTGATGATCCACTCGCCACCCGACCTTCGAAAGGTGACATCAAACTGCTTGGATAGCTTCTCGGTCTTGTGGTTGAAGTTGAACAGCGCGCCCCCGCTCCAGAAGAAGATCTTGGCCAGGCGGCCGCCCGCGAACAACTTGAACTTCGCGTGCTCGAGGTACATCGGGACGATCTCGAATTCCTCACTTCCCGCGGTCTTCACCAGGCCCGTAGGGGCCATCTTCGCCTCGGGCACGCCATAGGCAATCGCCAACTCCCGGCTCCTCTCCGCGAAGAGCGGCAGCACCTGCTCCTCGGTGGGCGCGGTTGCCAGCATGTCCCAGAGCTCCTGGTACTGCGCCTCGACAGCCTCTTGGGTTCCCTTCGTGTCCGGGAGGACGTCACCGTCCAGCCAGGCCCAGCGCGGGAGGGACTCACTCATTGCGACCGTTCCGTGGACCCAGATGCCAGGCTGGCCAGGGGTCTCCTCTATGCGCACCGACCCCACGAGACCGTCGCCACTGGCGGAACCGGCTGATCCATCTTCTTTGTCCGTAGACCCGCCCCCAAAGCGCACCGTGGCCAGGACACGGTCCTCACTCCGTGGCGCCCCCTTAGGGCGCATCTGCAAACGGATTTCGACCTTGGCCGACTCTCCGAGCACAGTTTCCCCGGGCAAGGGAGCGAGTCGGATGCTCAGCTGATTTTCTCCGGGAATGACCCACTCGTTGACCGGGACGTCAACGACCACAGGGAAGTCGCCGTCGATGATGGAGACGTCGTTGATGCGGGCATCATGGCTACAACCAGAGAGGTCGACTCCGAGGGTAAAGTGGGGCTTGATCTCGGGCTCCGCCGGCCGGGCTGTGGGTACCGTCGCACAGCCCGGCAGCACCCCGACAAGCACAACGGCAAGCATTAGCGAGTACAGAGCGTTGAATTGCATCTCGCCTCCAGCACCAGCGGTGTGGGACTCGGTCTCCACTGCGGCACGGCCAAACACCCCTTCGCTTGGTCACCAACTCCGAGCACGAAGACTAACCCAGCAGCGCCAATCCTACTGACTACTGTTGCGAGCTCGTGGGACCAAGATGGGACCAGAACCAGCTACGAGATGAGACGGCGCATCGGCCCCTCAGGCCGGGTAGCGAACGAGGCGTCCGCATGTATGGCGCAAGGCTGGGGGCTATGCGCCAGGCGCCTGGCTAGCGAATCCAGATCTGGCTGCGTAGACCGGATGACCTGGGATTCGGGTGCCCACCCCAGTAATAGTGGAAGTAGCCAGAACCCCTGGAATCAGGGATGGCGCAGCCGTTGACCACCAAGCCCACACCGATAGCGCTATCACGACTGTCTGAGCCATCATTGTCGGCCGAGAAGCCGAGTCGGACCCCACCGCAGGCGACGTTGCCATGCTGCCAGCCATAGCGATGCCATTCGTGCGCTGCCCAGACTCCCCCCGCCACTACGCTCTGTAGGTTCGCCGGAAGCAGGCCGGTCGTTCCCTGGCTGCTGCCGATCACCGAACCATTGGCGAGGTCACGCGCGCTGCTGTTCGAACCGTGGTTATGCGAATGGCAGACCACTACTCCATCGTCGTAGCGTTCCAGGCACAGTCGGGTCTCCGTGCCCAGCAGGTCATAGAAGGCGGGGCTGACCACATCCACATCAGCAGTTGGGTCCAGGGGAGCCGTGTTCGCGGTGCTGGTGCTGCTCCAGACACTGTCGTCGTAGCCGTAGGACGAGCTGCTCGAAGCGGTCATCACAAGTGCCCAGCCACCAGCATCGGTGGTCATGTCGCAGTAGACCTCTACGACACCTGAACCTGTCAGGTCGAGCCAGTACGACCCGCTCGATGGAGTTCCCAGCACTGCCAGAGCACTGGCACACGAGTCCGCAGGGCAGGAAGAAGCCAGACCACTGTCTTGCGCACCGGCGATGTTGTCATCGCAGTCCTCATCTCCGGTTCCGTAGATTCCATCCGGGCCGCAGGTGGTGATGCCGTCGCCGTCACTATCGAAGCCGTTGTCGATGACCGAGTCACAATCCTCGTCCGTGCCGTCACAATTCTCGGTGTTGCCCGGAAAGTTGCCATCGTCCGCATCATCGCAGTCATCGTCTGCGCTGCCGATGATGCCATCGGGCCCACAGATCGTGTGGTTGTCGAGATCGCTGTCAAAGCCCTCATCGGTGCTCAGGTCACAGTTGTTGTCCTGACCATCACACACCTCGGTACCACCAGGCAGGTTGTTACTGTCGGTGTCGTCGCAGTCATCATCCGCAGTACCCGCACTGCCATCGGGACCGCACGTAGTGACGCCGTCGTTGTCCTGGTCAAAACTGTTGTCAATCACGGTGTCACAGTCCTGATCCAGCCCATCACAGCTCTCTGAGTTGCCTGGAAAGAGCAGTGGATTGCCATCGTCGCAGTCGTCATCCGCCGTACCTGCGCTCCCGTCCGCACCACAGGTCGTCACCCCGTCGCTATCGGCGTCAAAGCTTTCGTCGACAGCGCCGTTGCAGTTCTGGTCCGCTCCGTCACAGCTCTCGGTGTTGCCGGGATAGTTGTCGGGGTCGCTGTCGTCACAGTCCAGGGCGTTGCTGACCGTGCCTGCGACCGGACTGCACGAAGCAACGCCGTTGAGTGGTTCACCAGTGCCATCGCCGTCGCTGTCGACATACCAGGTAGTGGCATCGAGGGCGCCGTCGTCGACAGCGCCGTTGCAGTCATTGTCGAAGCCATCACACAGTTCGATGCCGCCTGGGTGTGCCGAGGGCTGCGAGTCGTCGCAGTCCTGGCTGTTGTTGCTCGCGCCAGCAGGCAGGAAGCAGGCAGTCAGTACTGTCCCCGCATCCCCGTAGCCATCCCCATCGCCGTCGCCGTAGAAGTTCGAAGTGACCCCCTCGTCGACGACAAGGTCGCAGTTGTTGTCAGCCCCGTCGCAGACTTCGACACCACCAGGGAACGAACTGGCATCCAGATCGTCACAGTCATTCGAGTTGTCGACATAAGCAGGAGGCCGGTCGCACGCGGCCTGGGTGACCGTGGCACGGCCATAGCCATCTCCGTCGGCGTCCAGGTACCAGGTCGCCTCACCACTAGCTCCTACTTCGTCGATCTCTCCGTCGCAGTCATCGTCGACGGAGTTGCAAGCTTCGGTAGCTGCTGAGTTCACTGAGATGTCGTTGTCGTCACAGTCCTCACAGGCCGCGACCCCGTCGTTGTCGGCGTCGGCGTAGCCCACAGAGCCGTCACAGTTGTAGTCGTTGGGGTCGGTACAGTCCGACTCTGCGGCGCCAGGGTGATAGCTGGGGTCGCCATCATTGCAATCACCCGCGTGGGCTGAGTAGCCGTGGGGCTGGTTGCAGGCGACCTGTTCGCTGGTCTCCACTCCATAGCCGTCACCATCCCCGTCCTCGTACCAGGTGGGGGCATCGTCGGCATCACTCTCGTCAGTGGCGCCGTCACAGTCGTTGTCGACCTGGTCACACAGTTCGGTAGCGGTCGGATGGACGGCCGGGTCGGCGTCGTTGCAGTCCTCTTCCTCGGCAAAGCCGTCACCATCTGAATCCAAGATCGGCTCAGAAGCAGAGTCATCATCATCACCGGCAGAGTCGTCGTCACCTGCTGTGTCGTCGTCACCTACTGTGTCGTCGTCATCCCCTGCCGTGTCATCGTCATCCGATGTGCCACAAGCAGGAAGCGCTCCCAGCAACAGGCAACCGAGCAACAAAACCCAGACTTCTTGAATCTTCATCACACCCTCCGACCTGGGAGTCTACCCCCCGGCGGACTTGGGGAGACTGGTGAGTCTGCGCCAGGTGGCGGCGGGCCACGCTACCTCAGCAGAGTCAGCACAGCGTCTCTTGTCGGACCTTCAGCCTCCAAAGAGCCAGGATACCGAACAGGAAGATCAGAGACACTGCGGCGCCGAGTCGCAAGCTCCCAGAGCGGAATCGCAGTTCGACCGGCCCTCTGTGGGCAACAGGCAGACGCACAGCGATCAGCCCCTCATGGGAACTCACTTCTACTCCTTTCCCAGCCTCGTGGACTCGCCAACCACGGTAGAAATTCTGGTTGATCACCAAGGTGGCAGGGCCACTGGTGTGGACATCCACCTGCAATCGGTTGGCACCTAGCTGCAAGGAACCAGCCTCACCCTCTCCGCCGTCAATCCACGCTTCGCCGCGCCAGCGTGGGTTGAGGATGGCCTGGTCATCAGAGTTCCATGTGTACAGGGGACGAGCCGCCAGTCCCGCCGCTGGGGGTAGATCCTCAGCGATGTACAGAGCCCCCACGTTGCTGCGCGCAGCCAGGTAGGGGACAAGGTCATAGCTTCTACGCGATGGGCTCGGCGGATCGGGTAGCAAGACGCTGTGGAAGTTCGACAGGCTGTGGTTCGGCGACGACACGGGGTGCCCGGCGAGGTCGACGAAGGTGGTCGGTTCCTCGAGGCGACCAGAAGCCTCTTCGCTAAAAATGGAGCCGTACAGCGAGGCGCTGGCGTAGCCCTGTGGGAGCAACAACAACACGAACAGGCAGAGGAGTACTCCGGGCCGAGCTAGAAAGCCACCGCGGCCTCGGCTCCAGCCCTGCAACCAGGCGAAGCCCAGGCCGGCACTCAGACAGAGCCATAACGCCAGAAAGAAGGAGACGTAGCGGTAGCTCTCTCGGATCGCCGAGAATCCTGGCAGCCAGTGCACGAGGCTGAGAAGGCTCACGTTGAACCCGCCCCCGGCTTGCCAACCCATCGCCGCGGTGGCGACAAGCAGCGCGGCCAGAGGAAAGGCCTGTCTCGAACAACGCCGAAAGGCCACGACCGCCAGCACGCCGGCAACCAGAGCCATGCCCGCGTGGTCGTTTCCGACACTAAGGGGAATCCCGGCCGCGCTGTACTCCGCGCGCTGCGGCACCATCGAGAACAGTCCCCAGGTCGGGCGCGCCAACAAGGACCACCACGGCGCCGGATCGTCGTAGGTGAGGGTAGGTCCCCCTCGAGAATGAACAAACTCCAGCATCGGCAGGAATTTCACCGCACCGATGCCTGCACAGAGGGTGAGAGCGGCAACCAGGCTGCGGACAGCCCCACGTGCTCCCAGCAGCGCCCAGAGCACCATTTGAAGCGCCGCGAAAGCAAGGCACAGGTGCATCTGTATGCCACCCACCAGGAGGAAGGACCCCGCCAGGGCTGTCCAGAGGATGGCTCGCGAGGGCCGGCGCTCCCGTGCAGCTCTCAGAACGAGGTAGAGGAAGCCGGGCACCAGGGCCAGGAAACAGCTCTCGTAAAAGCCCACCGCAACACCACCAGGTATCCAGCCGCAGACGGCCGTCAGCAGTCCGACTACCAGGGCAGGCTGGGTGTCCAGGTGGAGCCACTCCCGGGCCAGGCCGTAGCTACCTATGACGGCCGCCACCAGGAGCAGCACAATGTTGACCTTCATTCCGATCGCTTCGCCCAGGAGCAGAATGGTCAAGAAGCTGGGGCTGAAGCTGCCGTCACTGGGGTGCGCGTAGGACGGGAAGCCACCCTCCAGGAAGGGATTCCACAAGGCGAAGCCTCCGTGTCCGAGCAGACCGTCTCTAGTGAAATTTCCGTGCTTCGCCGCCTCGAGCCAGTCGTAGGCCCGATAGAGATCGCCGTTGATGATCGCACCCATCTGGAGCCACAACGGCGAGCTGACCGCGAGCGCGACGAGGCTCAGTACCAGCAACTGCGGTGTGTGGCGCCGCTGGCTGGGCTCGCGTTGACCCTCAGCAGTCAGGATGGGCGGAAGCGGGCGGGTGCGGCGCACCGGATCATCCTAGCGGAGGGGTGGGAAGGGGGATGATCAAGACTGGTGAGTATGCGCCAACCGGCAGGCGAACTTCAGCGCGTGCCGGTGATCGGGAAGCTCTGGTTGGTGCAGTCACCGCAGGAGCCGGTGAAGGTGGCGGTGAAGTCGGCGCTGAGCGTGTCGGGACCGGTGTAGCTGCCGGTGAGGGACCAGGCGGCGGTGCAGGCGCCGCTGTCGAGGGACTCGATGCGCGTCAGTGCGAAGGAATCCGAAGTGGCGCTGGTGACGAAGCCGCCCTCGAGCAGGCCGGGCTGGCGGCTGCTGGAGTCCATCGTCAACTCCGGGGAGCCCACGACCGTGGCGTAAGGGGCGACATGGTCGATGACGAGATGGTCCAGTTGGGCTGAGACGAAGCCCGGGCCGCAGGCGTAGCTGGTTGCGGGCGCCACGTTCCACAGCCCGGCGTAGTCCGAGGTGGCGTAGGGGGAGAGGAGGAGGTAGGTCTTGCCGGCCTCGATTCCGCCATCGTCGTTCCCATATGCCCCGATGAGCAGGTCGGAAAGACCGTCGCCGTCCACGTCCCCGGCACTGGAGACGGAGGACCCGCTGAAGTCGTCGCTGTTCTCCCCTACGAAGGAGGCGTCGGCCTGGCTCAGGTCGAAGCTACCGCCAGAACTCAGACTGCTGCCGAGGAAGAGGTAGCTCTTGCCGGAGATGCTGCCCCCCTCGACGTGGCCGTAAGCCCCGATGAGCAGGTCGGAAAGACCGTCGCCGTCCACATCGCCGGCCGAAGAGACAGAGAAGCCGCTTCGGTCGTCTTCAGCCTCCCCCACGAAGCTGGCATCGGCTGCACTCAGGTCGAAGCTACCGCCAGAACTCAGACTGCTGCCAAGGAAGAGGTAGGTCTTGCCGGCATAGCTGCCCCCCTCGGCGTTGCCGTAAGCCCCGATGAGCAGGTCGGAAAGGCCGTCGCCGTCCACGTCCCCGGCACTGGAGACGGAGGACCCGCTGACGTCCCAGCCGTTCTCCCCCACAAAAGAGGCGTCGGCCAGCTCCAGGCCGAAGCTTCCGCCGCTGGCGATAGTGGCGCCGAACATCAGGTAGCTCTTGCCGGCACCGTGGGCGCCATCGTCGTTGAAATAGGCCCCGATGAGCAGGTCGGAAAGACCATCGCCATCCACGTCCCCGGCACTAGAGACAGAAGACCCGCTTCGATCGTCTTCAGCCTCCCCCACGAAGCTGGCATCGGCTGCACTCAGGTCAAAGTTCCCGCCCAAAAGAACCGTGCTGCCGAAAAAGAGATAACTCTTGCCGAAGTCGCCACCGCCGTTGTTGTGGCCCCTGGCACCGATGAGCAGGTCGGAAAGACCATCGCCATCGACATCGCCGGCAGATGAGACGGAAAAACCGCTCTTGTCGCCGTGGCTCTCCCCCAGAAAGGAGGCGTCGGCTGTACTCAGGTCAAAGCTGCCGCCAGAACTCAGACTGCTGCCGAAGAACAGGTAGCTCTTGCCGACGGCGGCAGTAGAGATGAGGTGTTCATAGGCGCCAATGAGAAGATCGTCCAAGCCGTCGCCGTCCACGTCCCCGGCGGAGGAGATGGAAGAGCCGCTCAGGTCGTTGTAGCTCTCCCCCACGAAGCTGGCGCTGGCAGCGGCCACAGAGAACCAATCCAAGCCGTCGCAGTTGCTGTCGACACCGTCGCCGGAGACCTCGCCCCAGTTGCCGGGGAACAGGTTGGAATCGTTGTCGTCGCAGTCCTCGTCGCCCGAGCTGGCCAACCCGTCCGGACCGCACAGCGAGTAGCCATCGAAGTCCGCGTCGGCTGGGTTGCTCAGGGGGTTCGCGTCATCGCAGTCGCCCTCGCAAATCGAGTAGCCATCGAAGTCGGCGTCCACCTCGTCGGGGAGCAACTCGCCGTCACAGTCGTTGTCGGCGCCGTCGCACAGCTCAAGGTTGTCAGGGAAGTTGGTAGGATCCTCGTCGTCGCAGTCGAGGTTGTTGGGGCTCGCCCCAGCAGGCAGGAAGCAGTCCTCGATCGCTGCGCCCGGATCGCCGTAGCCGTCGCCATCCGCGTCGCCGTAGTAGGTGTTGGTAACCCCCTCATCGGTGCTGTTGTCACAGTCGTTGTCGGCGCCGTCGCACAGCTCGAGGTTGTCGGGGAAGTTGGTAGGATCCTCGTCGTCGCAGTCCCCCTCGCATAGCGAGACCCCGTCGCCGTCGGCGTCCCGGGGCGAGAGGTCAGCATTGCTGTCATCACAGTCCCCATCGCAGGTGGAATAGCCATCGCCGTCATCGTCCCGGTGATTGAGCTGGGGGTCCTCAGGAGCACAATCAGCCGTATCAGGAGAGCCGTCAGCATCGCTATCGAGTTCGTCGGAGCCGTCGCAGTCCTCGTCTATGCCGTTGCCAGGAAGCTCAATCGCGCCGGGGTTTACGGCGGAGTCGTTGTCGTCACAGTCATAGAGACTGGGGTCGGCCAGATCGTCGTTTGCGGGATAGCCGTCACCGTCGCTATCGATGCCGTCACCACCATCACAGTTCTGGTCGATGCCGTCGCCGTAGGGGTCATCTGCTGCTGGATGGATTAGCGGGTCGCTCGGAGCGCAGTCGTCTGCGTCGAGCGAGCCGTCGTCGTCGAAGTCGTACAGGACGTTGCCCTGGCCGGCGCAACCAAGACCCGTCACCGCAATAGCTATACACAACAGCCAGCACTTCACGACCACCTCCATACACGAAGACTAGCGCATGGAGTTGGCTCTTTGAGGAGACTGGTGAGTATCCGCCAGGTGGGCGTGCAATGAGGGCCGCGAGAGGAGTGGGGGGCCGACTCGGGTCTGGGCTGAATGACCGTTGATCTAGGGGCACCTATACGCTCAGGGTTTTGGGACGAGCTCGCTAGCGATCTCCTCAAAGCGCAGGCGGGCGGCCTTGTCCATCACGCCGCTGTCCCCGACGACCTCGCCGGTGGCGACGATCAGCAGGTGGAAGAGGTTCTCCTGGTCCCGGACGACCCGTGACTCGAAGAGCTGGAGCTCGGTAAGGGAGGCGGTGCCACCCAGGGCGGCGCGCAGATCCTCGACTCCCTGCACCCCGCCGTAGGTCGCCAGGTCGTAGGGCCGATCGAAGATCAGGACGCAGGGCGGGCGATCACAGTCGAGCCCGAAGAAGCCGAGCTCGGAGTCGCCCTCTGCCAGCAGTTCGTCGAGACCGGCGAGGGCCTCGTGGAGGGCCTCGGGGCGCATGGAGGGGGGGAGGTCGTCGAAGGAGAGGAACCCGCTCTGGCGCGCCGCGCCAGAGCCGGGGGGGCGCCCGCCCCCCCCCCCCCCCGCCCCCCACCCCCCCCCCCCGCC
>CAZBDA010000047.1:31689-34852 GCA_964490445.1 uncultured Rickettsiales bacterium
CCCGGGGGGGGCGCGCCGCCCGCGCCCGGGGGGGCCGACGGCCCCGATCCGCCCGGAGCGACTCGGCCCGCCCGTGCCGGGCGTCCTGCTCAGGTGATCCTCCAGCCGGCTCGGGGGCCGGCCGCCTTGTCGTTTCCTGCTGGGCTGGCTCGTCGGTGTGCAGCTCAGCAGCGTCGGGACGGGACGAGGTCGGAGCGGAGCCCGTCAGCCAACCCAGGGCGAGCCCCAGGGCCAGGGCGAGCAGATAGGCCGCGAGCCTGGCGAGGTTCATCGCTGGGCCAGCTCCCGGGTGAGCGTCGCCAGTCTCCCAGCCAGGCCGGCCGAGAGCAACTCCAGGGCCTCGGGGTTGTCCGTGGGGAGGATGCAGTGGACGGTCGCCCATTGTCCGCCGGGCAGAGGGAGCCCCACCCCGCAGCCGGCTCCGGAGAACGCCTCGTCGATGCGCTCCTTGTAGTCCTCCTGCAGGTCGCCAGGGGCAGCTCCGCTCGCCAGCAGGGCGACCAGGCAGGGAGGTTCGTCGCAGTCGACCACCACCTCGGCGCCTGGCTGCCGGCCGCGGGCCCAGTCCGCCAGGCTGCGCGCCTCTCGCGCTACCGCCACCGGGCGCGCGTCTGGCGGCAGCTCCTCCCAGCCCACCTGGGGCTCGCTGTTTGCACCAGCGGCACGAAGGAGGGACAGGCCGTGCTCGACCGAATCCCCACCGGGCTCCGCCCGAGGTGACGTCCCGTCGGGTTTCGAGGCCGAAGGCTCGTGGCCGACCGGAGCGGAGGCCTCCGCTTCGCTGGCGTCTCGGTCGGGTGGACCTGTCGCCTGCCGCCCCAGCGCGAAGCCGATGGCGAGGAGCACTGCGCAGACGACCAGGTCGGTGGTCCGGGCTTCTCCGCTCAATGCAGGCTCCTCTCGATGCCTGGAATTGGAGCAGAGAGATCGACCCTCGTCCAGCCGTATAGGTCCGATAAGAGGCGCGGAGACTGGGGGGTATGCGCCAGCTGGGCCCAGAACAGCCCGTACGAGAAGCACACCACATTCAGATTGATAGTGGTGCGGTGGGCCGAGCCCAGTCGCTCTCATGAGAGCTACAAGCCCAAGGGCTCCCGGGCGCTAATCCACCTCGAGATCCACGTGCCTCAGCTCCGGGAGCTTGTCCCGCATCTTCTCTTCAATCCGGTCAATCTCCATGGCCAGTGCTGTGACCAGGTGCTCGCCGAAATCCTCCAGCGCCGCTTGTCGGCCCGCCTCATCCCCCAGGGCCCTCTGGAATTCCTGGCGCTCACTCTCCGAGAGACTCTCGAGATAGCGTCGAGCCACCATGCGGCCATCAAAGTCGACCTCGGCCTTGAAACGAAAGGTCTGGGGGCCCAGGACGGTGGTCTTGACGTCTTGAAAGGACTCGACAACCGGGTCATCCGCGAGAACCTGGTCGGCAAGGGCCCGGTGATGAGGCTGCAGGCTCTGGCCTGTGAGCATCGATTTGTTGCGACGGATTAAAAAGATCGCGACCAGGCCGAGCAGGAGACCGATGAGGATGGAAGCGAGGGCGTCCCAGCGGGGATCTCCCGTCGCCTGGGCGGCGAAAAGACAGCCGAGGGCAATGAACACACCCACCTCGGCGGCCGCATCTTCGAGAAGTACCGCCACGCCCATGGGGTCGGGCCCCTCGCGGATGTAGCCAGAAAAGCTGAGACCTACTTCCGACGCCGATGTACGGACCGCCTTGATCGCCATGTACAGCGGAATGGCTTCCACCGCTGCCGAGAAGAGCAGCACGCCAATGCTCAGGGTCGAATTCTCCAGAGGATGAGGATGCATCATGGCCTGCACGCCGTGGTAGACGCTGAGTCCACAGCCCAGGAAGAAGATACCCACTGCCGAAATCAGCGCCCAGATGAAGAGCTCGCTCGAGTAGCCATAGGGGTGTCCCTCGTCCGCAGGCCGCTCGGATTTTTTCAGGCCCAGGGCGAGCAAAGACTGGTTCGAGCAGTCGGCGAGCGAGTGGATTCCCTCTGAGAGCAAAGCGGCCGATCCGCTCACCGCAAAGGCGCCAAACTTGACGACGGTCAAGACACCGTTGGCGAAGATCGCCGAGTAGACCGCACCCTTGCTACCGTGTCCCACTGTCCCTCTCCTAGCTCCTTTCGAGTCGCGCCTCGAAAGCCGCCTGTCGCACCGGATCATCCTAGCGGAAGGGCGGAGTTGGGGACGACCGGGGTTGCGGGGTATCAGCCAGGCGGCGGGCGAACTTCAGCGCGTGGCGGTGACCGGGAAGCCCTGATTTGTACAGTCGCCGCACGAGCCGGCAAAGGTGGCGGTGAAGTCGGCGCTGAGCGTGTCGGGGCCGGTGTACCTGCCGATAAGCGCCCAGGTGGTGGTGCAGTTGCCGTTGTTGAGCACCTGGGTACGGGTGACCGCGAAAGAATCGGGGATAGCGCTGGTAACGAAGCCGCCTTCGAGCAGGCCAGGCTGGTGTGTGCGCGGGTCCACGGTGAGCTCGGGGGCATGAGGAAGCGGCGCGCCGGGAAGATTGGCGTAGGGGACGCGGTGGGTGATGTTGACGTGCTCGAGTTGGGCGAAGACCGCACCTGAGAGGCAGGTGTAGGTAGTGGCCGACCCGAGCGTCCACAGGCCGGCGTAGTCGGGGACGGAGTACGGGCTGAAGAGGAGGTAGCTGGTGCCGGGCGGCGTAGGCGGCGTCAAGCCGATGATGTCGTTTGGTGCACCGATAAGCAGGTCAGCCAGCCCATTGCCATCGACATCGCCGACCGACGCGCTCCGACCGCTGAAGTCAAATGGGCTCTCGCCCACAAAAGAGGCATCGGCATCGCTCAGGTCAAAGGTGCCATTGCTGACACTGGCGCCAAGAACGAGGTAGGTCTTGCCGGCATTACTGCCGCCGTCGTCGTTGTCTGCCGCACCGATGAGCAGGTCTGACAGGCCGTCACCGTCGACATCGCCGGCAGACGAGACCAGGCTGCCGCTCCAATTGCCTGCGCTCTCTCCCACAAAGGAGGCGTAGGCCTGGCTCAGGTCAAAGGTGCCGCCGAGGGCGATGTGGGCGCCAAGAACGAGGTAGGTCTTGCCGGCATTACTGCCGCCGTCGTCGTTGCCCGACGCACCGATGAGCAGGTCTGACAGACCATCACCGTCGACATCGCCGGCAGACGAG
>CAZBDA010000048.1:0-34440 GCA_964490445.1 uncultured Rickettsiales bacterium
CCTGGAACTCAGGGCCGAACATCGGCTGTGTGGATGGTGTCCAGGTCTACGAACGGGCGTATTGTCCGGGCTGGGACTGGGACAATGACGGTGTTGACGACCTCTGCGCGGAGCCCGTGCTGTTCGCACCGCTCAATGGCACCGGGCTCGACATCAGCCCCTCTTCGCACAACGTGAGCAACAACGGCAACGTCTCTGCGGGAACGGACCGTTGCGGTACGACCGGTGCGGCGATGAGCTTCAGCGGTTCGAACTACTTGAGCCTCCCCGATTCACCAGACTTTGCCTTTGGCCCGGGGGACTACACCATCAGCCTGTGGGTAGCCCGCAGCGATGCCACTCCCAGCGCCATGATTGGCCAGTGGGCGCAGGGTCTGCAGACCGGTGGCGGCGGTGACGATGGGTTCTTCCTGGCCTACGAGACAAGGCGAGGCGGGACTGCGCTGTACGACATCACGAACAATGGAGTCGGCGATATCCACCTCGACCTGTCGCCAGCCGTTTCATCCACCTGGCATCACTTTGCCGCAGTTACATCCTCTGGCACGACGACCATCTACTTCGATGGCAACGATGTGGGCTCCCTGGCAATGGGTGCCGTGTGGGATTCCTCGTACGATCTCACCATCGGTAGTCTCCGAAACGGACTCGATGCAATTACGGGTCAAATCGACGATGTCGCAATCTGGCGTGCGGCCCTGACTACTGCGGAAATCGGCGCCTTGTACGCATCGGATTGCTGGGATGACGCCGACGGCGATGGTGTTACCGCAGACGTCGACTGCGATGACAACGACCCGGCGGCGCCTGCCCAGGATGCTGATTGCGACGGCGTATTGACTGCCAATGACTGCGACGACGGTGACCCCAACGTTGGGGCCCCCGGTTCTGCCGTGAATTGTGCAGGAGCTTCGTGTCTGCAGATCCTCAATGACGGGGGCTCCACCGGCGACGGCACCTACTGGATTGATCCTGATGGCACCGGCGCGTTCCAGGTCGACTGCGACATGACGACTGACGGTGGTGGGTGGACGGGGATCGTCAGCCATGACTACCAGTCAGACTCCTGCCCATCGAACTCGCTCGGGATGCCAACCTGGAGCCGAATATCAGCGGAGGGCCTCTGCTACTCGGCCATGCCTTTCCTCCTGTGGGATTCCCAAGCGTCCGCCAGTTTTGAAACTCTGGGAGTCTCTTATACCGAGATTCTTGGGTCGATGTCTCTACGAGTCTATTACAGCATGGACGCGTTTAACCAGCCAGAGGGTCGCAGTGACATCGATAGTTCATATGTTGATGGCGTAAGTGTGACCACGGGTGCTTCCGGTTCTCGTACGCATGTCTTTACTTATGCGACGTTGATGGTGAACTATCCCAATTGTGGTAGTGCACCTTCTTTCGTTGGGTCCAATTACCTGTGTGATGCTGTCCCTAATCAGGGCGCCGTTTGGTCCAGTGACACCCTCTTTGCGTCGGGTACCTTTCAAGCCTCTGCTGACGGGACCTCGCCAATCGAGGTGCGAATGCTCTCCAATGAGGGCTACCCAAATGAAGCCGTGGGAATTTCTACCATCGATCTGTACGTGCGGTAGGCGCAAGCGTGTTGCGGTCGGCGTATAGGTCCGATAAGAGGCGTCCTGCCTATGTCGTTGACTCAGGTGCGAGCCTACCGGCCCCGGTCCACGTTGTCTGCAACGACCCGGCGACCTCGTGCCTGCGTCCCACACCAGCCACCCTCGTCGCCTCCGATGAACTGGGGATCCGCTGCGGCAGCACAATGGTGACGACTACGTTCAGCGCTAATCTTCTGGACTACTTCTCGAACGGGACTCAGCACTACTGGGTCCCTCTCGCGCCAGCGACCACCATAGATGGAGGCGTCTCCGCATCGGCCAATGTCGGGGCGTTCTGGACGGGCATCAGTGGACTGGCCAATCCCGGCTGGATGGTCTCACAGTCCGGGGGCCTTAATCGGGCGAGCACCTTCGCTACCAGCTACCTCGACCCCTCTTACAACTACTGCAACGCCTCGCCCAACGCGAGCTCGCCTATTTCGCTCAGTTATCGCTGACGTAGCGAAGGCCCTGTCGAGTCGTAGTGAGCTGGGGGCCCTGAGCGACTATTGCGGGCTGCAGTCCATATTCCCAGGGACCCCAGGGAGTTGCCCACGACCGGTGCGATGCAGTGCTCGGGGAGCAAAGACCTGAGCTCGTCGCCGCCCACAGTTCCCTGCTCCTTCCACTCAGCGCAGCAAGATAAATGGTGGGCCCAGCAGGACTTGAACCTGCGACCGTCCGGTTATGAGTAAAGTGGTTGAAATTATAGGGGAAGTCCGCCATGTGACCACATGATGTTGTGGCGATGGGGTGGGAGTCAAGGGGGGAAGCTGTTGATCTGATGGTGTCTGTCTTGGCTCCCTGGAGAGAGGTGACGATGTTGCTCGACTTGCCATGAACAGCAATTCGGCTCCCGAACGGGCCGCTGCGAGCAGCGCAACAAGAGAGCAAGGGAGCAAGGGCTCAAAGGGTCAAGGGATCGTCCTCGAGAGCCGAAAGCCGAGGGCGTCGCGGCGGGTGCCGGGCGCGATGCTGCCGCGATAGGCGACCCGCAAGAGGACGGGGTTGAGGACCCAGCCGCCGCCACGGAGGACCCGGTAGGGGTTCATTTCGTCTAGCGCTCCCTCGGGGTCGACACCGGGGCTGCTGTTGTAATAGTCGGTCTGGTACAGATCCCAGGTCAACTCATAGACGTTGCCAGACATGTCGTACAGCCCCCAGGCATTGGCGGCCTTCGTGGCCACCGCGTGAGTCTTGCTGTCGCTGTTGCCGGAGTACCAGGCCACATCATCAATCGTATTGCTGCCCGAATACAGCAGGTCCGTTCCGGCCCGGGCCGCGTACTCCCACTCGGCTTCTGTCGGCAGGCGATAACCGGTGCAGTCGTAGACCGAACCTGAAGTGCTGGTAATGGTCACGCTGCTGCACTCCATGTCGTTCCCCGGCGTGCTTTCGCAGCCGCTCAGCACGTAGCACTCGGCCAGCCCCTCGGCGATGGAAACCTCGTTGGCAAAGGCCAGCATCTCCCACCAGTTCACAAACTCCACGGGGCAGTTGGCCCCACAACCAGCGTTCTGGCGTACAGTGTTACCATTGAAGTACGAGGGGTTGTTGCCCATCAAAGCCTGCCACTGGCCCTGCGTCACCTCGGTCTCGCTCATCCAGAAGTCGTTCGTCAGTGTGACAGAGTGGGCTGGACTCTCGTCGTTGGCGCAGGACGATTGCCCCGCCGTACAGCCCATGTCGAAGGTGCCCGCACACAAGCCAAGCATCATGAGCCCCTGGGCAGTGACGTCAGCAGGGACTGTCGATACAACCGTCGGGTCGGTGTCGTCGCAATCGACAGCGGTCGGAACGCCGTCGCAGTCGCCGTCAGGCGCAACTACAGTCGACGACGAGTCTTCATCGCCGCAGTCGCCGTCGCCGGACGTGTCGTCGTCGGACGTGGTCTCGACACCACAGCCAGGCGAGGCTCCGAGCAGTAAACAGGCAAGCAGAAAGACCCATAGCTTCTTCAACTTCACAACTCCTTCCAGATACGACGATTACCGCAGGGCTGGGTGGTCTGGCCTCAGGGGCAGGCCCTGGACGTGTCCTCATCGCACAGGCGCACGTAGTAGCAGTTGGGCACACCGCCGCCGAGGTCACCGCTGGCCTGTATCGCCAGCGCCTCGGGGTCGTCACAGTCGGCACCGCCATCATTATCGCCGTCGAGCCCGTCGTAACAGGAGATGCAGTCGATCGGATTGAAGTCACCACAGTGGTCGGGGCCATCCCCAGCCCCGTCCCCCGACCACGGAAGGATCGGTTGCTGGCAGGTCCATGCGGGATTGTCGAGACAGTCGACATCGTTATTAGGGCAGGTCATGGTGTCGCAGCAAGGCGGGTAGCCCTCTGAGCCAGGCTGGTCGGGACAAAGTGTGTGCCCCTCGCAGTCGTGGTCCTTGCAGTCGATCAAGCCGTCGCAGTCGCCGTCGACACCATCTGCACAGCCGAGGTCGTCTGAGCCGACCTCTGACTCGGCACCCGTCCCCCCACAATTGAGGTCGCAAGCGCAGTCGGGGTCTGCACAGTCCACGTCTCCATCCTCGTCGTCGTCGACACCGTTGATGCAGTCCTCATGTGGACCCGAGGACGTGTCATCGTCGCCGCTACACGCCGGATCTGCAGCGCAGTCAGGATCGTCACAGTCGACAAGGCCGTCACCGTCGTCGTCGACGCCATCAGTGCAGTCGAATTCCACGTTGTTGCCCGCGTCGTCATCACCGGACCCGGTACCGTCGTCGTCATCGCCACTGACGTCATCGTCGCCACTACTGTCGTCATCGTCGCCCAGACAAACGGGTGCACCTGCGCAGT
The DNA here is from genome assembly GCA_964490445.1 of uncultured Rickettsiales bacterium. Taxonomy (GTDB): domain Bacteria; phylum Myxococcota_A; class UBA796; order UBA9615; family UBA9615; genus UBA6601. The sequence goes on from CAZBDA010000048.1 coordinate 4,416, forward strand.
CGGGGTCACCGCAGTCGTACAGACCGTCGCCGTCGTTGTCTGCTCGATCGCTGCACTCGCCGGGCGCGTGTCCCTCGACGTGCGTTTTGCTGCAACTGCAGGGCAGCATGAGAGCTACGGGTACAAGGAAGCTCATTGCAAGCATGCCGACGCGGCGTGCAAAGCCCACCAACACAGTCAATTCACCTGAATTGGAACTGAGCCCTGTCGGCATTGCTCGCTCCGAAAGTCCACTCTACTCCACAGCCCTGGAGTCAGAAGACTAGGGGATGGTCCTCGCCAGGCGGAAGCTGAGGTCATAGCAGCGGAAGCCCGGGGGGTTGAAGTCGCGACGGGCGATCCGTGACGCGTCGGGGGTGTTGTCCCAGCTGCCACCGCGGAACACACGGCTGGCACCAGCCGCCGGGCCTTCCGGATCAGTCGTCGTAGGACTTGCGTCATAGCTCTGGCCATACCAGTCGGCAGTCCACTCCCAGGCGTTCCCGCTCATCTCATAGAGGCCATGGCCGTTGGGCTGCTTCTGTGCCACCGGCTGCTGGTGGCCGTCGCTGTTGCCGTTGTGCCAGGCCACGTCTTCGATGGTGTCGGAACCGGAGTACAACAGGTCCTGGCCGCCACGTGCCGCGTACTCCCACTCTGCCTCGGTAGGCAGGCGGTAGCCCTCGCAGTCATACACAGAGCCGGTAACGCTGTTCACGGTCGCGTCGGTGCATCCGTAGGTGTCGTATACATCACCGGGAGCGGGCTCACAGTAGCCCTCTGCGCCACAACCACCACCCAGGATCCCCGAGCACCCGCTGAGCACATAGCACTCTTCCAGACCCTCAGCAGTCGACACGGCATTGGCGAAGGAAGCAGCCTCCCACCAATTGACGGTCTCCACCGGGCAGTCAAGGCCGCAGTCCACCCCGCCTCCATTGATACCGTGGTAGGCCGGGTTGTTCCCCATCAGACCGCTCCACTGCCTCTGCGTGACCTCGGTGAGGGTCAACCAGAAATCTCGGGTCAGAGTCAACTCTCTTGCGGATTCATTGAACAGACAGCCCGTCTGGCCAGGCGTACAACCAATCGAAAAGTCGCCTGCCGGGACCCGGAGCAGATCGATTCCCTGAACGGTCATTGCATCGAGGTCGAGCACCTCGGGATCTGGATCGGGCTCACCCAGGCCATCTTCGCCAGCGCAGCCGACAAGGATCAGAGCCGACGAAAGGCCCAACAGAATCAACCCCGAAAACCACCACTTAGAAGAATTGAATTTCATCTTATTGCCCCTTTCATTGTTCACTGCCTTCAAGTTATCAGCCTACTTATGTGCTTTATGTGCTGGCGGGGGGTATGTGACCAAGCCGCCCGATTCCTGACGGCTGTCAGGAATCGGGCAGTTTATTGTGGGGCCACTACGCTCCCTTGTTGCAGGACCATTATGTTCAGGCACCAAAGCCACCTGAGGTGGGCGCACGTGGTGGGAACCGAGAAGACGGTTCAGGGGACGCTCCTCGCGAGGCGCAGGCCCAGCAGGTTGGTGCCGTTGCGCAGGATGCCGTTGTTGCGATAAGCGACCCGTGCGCCGGGGTGAGCATGCCCCCAGGCGCCGCCGCGGTGGACCCGGACCTGCCCTGTGCCGGCGCCGTCCGGGTCGGTTCCTGGGCTCGTCCGGGTTAGGCTCCGTCATCGTAATGGATAACAACCTGGGGGGTACATGAAGAAGACACTGATCCTGATTGCTGCCTTTAGCCTGCTTTGTGCCTGCAAGAGTTCCGACGAGGCGGCTGCGCCGACTGACGAGGCTCCCGCAGCAGATGCTCCTGCAGTTGACGCTCCAGCCGGTGAGATGGCCCACGCCACTACCGGTGAAATGCAGAAGAAACCCGACACAACAATAGTAAGAAAGGTTGACGCCGCGCACGGTGATGGCCACGGCCACGGCCACGGCCACGGCCACGGCCACGGCCACGGCGACGCTGCAACGTGCACATGTGCAACCGGCACAGGCGGCGGCACCGTCTGGTGTGACCACTGCTCGGTGGGTTACATCAACGGCGAAAAGAACGCCGACAAGGAAGCTGTGATGACGGCAATGACCGCCAAGTAGCATCCCTGTCAGAAGCACGAGAACGCGGCCGGCCGTACCTTATGGTCGGCCGTGTTCGGTTCTGGAACCAGCCGTGAAACACCTCATGATCGTGCTGGTGTTCGTGATGGGCTGCCTCGATGCCCCCCGGGAGGTGCGCCATCCCCGTCATCCTTATGTAGTTATTCCTTGAGTACCCACCTTCGCCTACCTCTCCAGGGCGTCGTGGTCGACGCCGTCCGAGCAGGAACACGGGTCGCGACGGCTGGCTGGGACGCTTCAATCGCTACGAGGCCTACGCTCGCTCGAAGCTCTCGATTCTGTTGCTCACCCGCGCGCTGGCGCGACGCGCCGCACGGGGGCGAGACGAGGGTACTGCGGAGCGCCTGTACTCGGCGGTGGAGGCCATGCTGGCTCCCTGGGGTGCACTACCCCCGATCCCGGTCCCGGACTCCTCCCCCACGGGAGAGCCAGACAGAGGGGACGCCGGCGGCACCACTGCGCAGGACTGAGATGATGAGAAATTGAGTCCGTAGTCATGGTTCCGAAGAGGTAAGATACGACTATTATCGGACCTGCACACCTCCCATCCGACCACTGCCCCTGCGCTCGTTCGTGCGAGGTCGTTCAGATCACCGGTCCACTCGTCGAATACGGAGAGCTCTATCGGTATGAGACCGGGCAGCGTTTCTGGGAGGAGGGGGAGTCGGCTGACGGGGTGCTGATGCTCTGTACGGGTGCCGTTCAGCTCACACGCAGCCTCTCGGGGAATCGACACGCCCTGGTCCAACTGGGTACCAGTGGAAAGCTCGTGGGTGAAGAAGGGGGGCAGGAGGGAGCCGTTCGACTGCTGACCTGCACAGCGCTGACCGGTGGACGTGCGGTGCAGGTGAGTCGACAGGGAACGGTCAGGCTCCTGGAGGACAAGCCGCTGCTGTGGTCATACCTGCTCAACTCCGCTGTCCGGCGGTCGAAGAGCCTGGCGAACCAGCTGTGCCTGATGATCGACGGGTCGGTAGAGGTGCGGCTGGCGCGGCTGGTCCTACGGCTGGCCGACGAGCTGGGCCTCCCGGACGCTCGAGGTCCCTTCGTGCCCTACAATCTCTCTCGGCGCGACCTCGCCGCCATGGTCTGCTGCCGAGAGGAGACGATCATCCGCATCCTCGGCCGCTGGCGAAGGGCCGGTGTGCTCTCCGTCCAGCGAGAGGGAATGATCATCCTCAAGCCGGAGCACCTGCACGAGATCCTTGCCGCTTCCTGAGCGCGGACCGAGAACGATCAAGGCCCCGCCCCTCGCAGGAGGACCGGGGCCTTGTTGATCGGATCTACGGGGTTGGGCCCGCTGGTCTGTTCACCGGCGACGACTTTGGTGCCCGAAGCACGGTGACCGAAGGTGCCTCCTTCTTCGGCTCCGGGGGCAGCCCCTCCATCCAGTCCATGACCTGCTTCGGCGCACTGTAGGCCTGGAAGCCCTTCTGGAGTTGTGCAAAGCGGCGATTTGGCTGCTCTGCTCGGATCTCCCGTTCGTGGATTGCGGCACGAAGGCGGATCTTGGCCGCCTGGGCCATGAGCCGCCAGTACACCGAGATGGTCTTTGGCCGAACGTAGCAGCGCACCCCATAGGCCCTCCGCTGCAGCTTCATCCACCACTGCGCGGCGCGATGGTGGGTCGCCGCGACCGAGGTGTAGATGTTGACCTCACGCCGCCCGTACTGTGCGTTCTCCAGGTAGGGAACGTGCGCCTTGTCGGGGTAGAAATCCTTCGCCCCCGGTAGCTGGTCCGCCCGGTAGCAGTCCATGAACCCGACGTTCACACCACTCTCCGCCAGCTTGTTCAGCTCTTCGTAGATGTCGTTGTGGATCTCCCGGGGACAGTTGTCGATCTGTTCGTCGATGTAGTCGGTCTCGAGGTGCCACTTGCCGACGTACGACGGCACCAGCGCCCCGAACCACCACATGTACTCGAAGTAGATTCGCCAGCTCATGATGCTGGCGTCGCCGAGGACCTGCGGGTGGTAGCGGTAGGTGTGAGCGTTGGTGGTTGCAAACCAGGCGATGTAGCGGTTGTAGGCCTCTCGCTTCTTCTCCGCATCGGCTTCGGCCGCAACCTTCGCCCGGATGATCTCGGTGGTGCACTCGATGGTCACACAGAGCGCGGAGATGCCCACGGAGTAGAGCGCATCACCGAAGTAGATAGCGTCACCAAGCGCAGACCAGTTGTCCGATGAGAAGATCTGCTTTGCCACATGGGACGGCGCGCCCCAGTAGACGAAGTCAACCTCCTCGGCATTCGTGATCAGCTTGTGTAGGACCCCGTGGTTCTTCTCCAGGAACGCCAGGAACTTCTCCTGCGAGTTCATGCTCTTGGCCGGGATGACGTCGTGGTGATGCATGACCCCGATGGAGATCTCCATCTCCTCTCGACTCAGCGGGATCATCCACAGCCAGTGGCCGTGTCCGAAGAAGTGGTTGGTCCCGTAGTACCGGACCGTGGCCGTGTCCTCGCGGTCGAACTCGTCGTGGAACAGGTCCCGGTTCACGCCCTTGACGCGCACCCAGGCTGTTCCGCTCTTGATTCCATACCGGTCCTGCGGGCGACGGAGGATATTCTTGAACTTCCGACCGGTGAGGAACGAACGTCCCGCGGCATCCACGACGTGGGTGCAGGTGAGCGTCCGCTTCGTTCCGTTCGTCTCCTCGATGTGCACGGCGTTGTTGTCGTCACCGTCGCTCACGTCGAAGTCTGTGACCGTGCCTTCGAAGATCTTCACACCCATCTCGGCGTTCATCTTCATGAGGTCGACTTCGATGCGGCCTCGGTGGATCTGCCACGCGTGGCCTGATGGCTGCTTGAGGGCCCAGAGGCTCCAGTAGTCCTCCATGGACGTGGTCTCGCCGACCTCCTTTGCCCAGTGGAAGTTGAGCCCGTTCTTTGGCAGGTGCTGCTCGGTGAGGTACGCACCGAGTCCCAGTTCCTTGACCATGAAATGGCCTGCGATCTCGACCGTCGACTCACCGATCTTCGCAATCTTCGCCAGCTGGTCCAGGGACTGCGGCTCCACGACCGCTACGGTGATCCCTGGCACCTTCAGCATCAGGTGGCGCGCCTGGAAGCTTCCCCCGATTCCACCGCCCATGATCACGACGTCGAAATGATTGTCATTGCCCTGGTTCTTCACATTGTCCTCCTGCTTGGTTCTTGCGAGCGTGGGGGTTAGAACACCCTTCGACAGAGGATGAAACCTCCCCTCTCCACAAACACAAGCGAACCTGATCCCGATCAGAAAATTGCCACAGGCTGCCCGGTGAATTGCTCGCTCAGCAGCGCCGTCAGTGTTGCCGTCGGAACGTTCGCTGGAAGGTACGGAGTCCTAGACTGGCCCAGCCAGGGGTCTGTCCCCGTATCCAGCAGGCCCGCGCCCCAGCACTGCACGAACCCGCTGCTGTCAATGCCGCTGGTGGAGGCCTAGATCGTCGTGTGCGTCCTTGCGGGCCGGTCAGCACGCACGCTCCCATGATGAAACCATGACAAAGGGCCGGACATTCTGACCCTACAGCCCCTGAGGCGTTTTCCGGTGGACGCCGCCATCGTGTTCTCGGACATCCTGGTGATTCTCGATGCCATGGGCGCAGGGGGGGAATACCCGCCCGGTGGGCCACGCTTGAAGCGCCCTTTCTCGGGAGAAGATGACCTGGAGCGCCTACAGGACGTCGATGTCTCATCGTCCCTGGGCTACGTGGCGGATGTAGTTGAGTTGCTCTCCACGAGGATCCACCCAGACCGAGCTCTCATCGGCTTCGCTGGAGCCCCCCTGACCCTGGCGGCCTACCTGGTGGAGAGTAGAGGCTCGAGGGATGTGCGACACTTTAAGGCTCTGGCCTACAGCAACCCCGATCTGATGCGTCGCCTGCTCTTCGGGCTGGCCGACAAGGTAGCGGACCGCCTGCGGCTTCAAGTCGAGGCTGGGGCCGACCTCATCCAGGTTTTTGACTCGTGGGCAAGCCTGCTCAGCCCCCAAGACTATGCCGACATCGCGCTCCCGGCGGTCCGCCGGGTGTTTTCCCGACCCGCCTGGATGCTCGCACACCCTGCCCTGGCGTCGGTGACGCAGGGGCCCGCGTGTCCAGCGCTGGCATGGTTGGGGTCAACGCTGGGTGGGGAACATGAACTCGCCCGATGTCCTTCGAGCTCAGTCGTCAGAGTGGGCACCTGCTCGGCCAGCGGATGGGTCCTCTTGGCGGCCTCCACCACCTACGTAGCGCACGATGAGCTGTACCAACTCTTCGGCCAGCCGCCCGTCATCGAGGAAGTCAGGGCGGCGGACAGCTGCTTCGAGGGTGAGGGCGTCCACTGCGCGCTGAACGACAAAGGTCGCGACCTCGACATCCAGGGATCGCAGCTGCTGGGCGCGCTGCCTTATGACTGTACCGATGAGTTCTGCAAAGGCCCGCTCCAGTTCGGGAAGGGGGCGTAGCTCTACGAGATACCGTCGGCGGTCCGCCAGAACGCGGGCGAGTTGGGGGTCCTCGCGATAGAAGTCCACCAGTGCCTGCACAGCACTGCGCACCAGGCTCTCGAGGTCGCCGGCGGCGGCGGATCCCAGACGTTCTTCGAGCAGCTGGAGTTGCCGCCGCTCCTGGCGCTCCAGGAGGGCATAGACGAGCGCTACCTTGCCCGGGAAGTACTGGTAGAGAGAACCAACACTGACCCCAGCGACCTCCGCGATCCGGTTGGTGTTAGCGGCCTCATAGCCCTCGTCTCTCAGAACGCGAGCAGTTGCCTCAACAAGGGCTGAACAGAGCTCAACAGATCGCCTCTGCACAGGCTTTTTCCGTGGAAGAACAGACTCTTGCGTGATCACGGTAGCGGCCTCCAAACGCGAGTACGATATGCGAGCTTTTACTCGTATCATAACCGAACACTCGTAAATAGCAGGAGCGAAACCATGTCCGACCGCAAGACCATTCCCATGGTGGGGCGTGCCCGTGAGATTCTGCTCGCCGAGATGCAGGATCTACGGTGTGACGACGTGCGCTACCGCGAGGGACGTACCTGGAGCCTCGTCTATTACGTCGACCCCTCGCACCATGACTTCCTGGAGCAGGCCCACAACACCTTCTTTGCCGAGAATGCCTTGAACCCGATGGCCTTCAAGAGCCTCAAGCGCATGGAGTCTGAAGTAGTCCAGATGGCAGCTTCAATGCTGCACGGACCGGACTCGTGTGTTGGCACAATGACCTCCGGGGGTACCGAGTCGCTCCTGATGGTGGTCAAGAGCATGCGCGACAGGGCGAGGCGACAAAAACCCTGGGTGCGGCGTCCGAACATGGTTCTCCCCCGCACCGTGCACGCAGCGTTCGACAAGGCCGCCCATTACTTTGGAGTCAAGGCTCGCTACGTCGACGTAGGCTCTGACTTTCGGGCTGACATAAGGGCGATGGAGCGAGCCATCGATCGCAACACGATCCTGCTCGTGGGCTCAGCACCCCAATATCCGCACGGGGTAGTGGATCCCATCGCAGAACTCGGGGCCCTCGCCCGGCGCAGGAAGCTGCCCCTGCACGTGGATGCCTGCTTCGGCGGCTTCATGCTTCCATGGCTCGAGAAGCTGGGGCACCCAGTACCAGTCTGGGACTTCCGCGTCCCTGGGGTGACCTCCGTCTCGGCGGATGTTCACAAGTATGGCTACGCGGCGAAGGGCGCGTCTGTCCTGCTGTATCGGGACATGAGCTACCTCAAGCACCAGTTCTTTGTCTCCACCGACTGGCCTGGGGGGATCTACGCTTCACCGTCGATGCCCGGCACCCGGCCAGGCGGGCCCATTGCCGCAGCCTGGGCGGCAATGCAGGTCATGGGCGAAGAGGGCTACCTCGCTTTGGCAGAGACAGCCCTGGAGACAACGCGGAAGCTGCGGACCGGCATCGACGCGATCCCTGGACTGCAGGTCCTCGGGGACCTCCACTGCACATCGGTCACGTGGGGCGCCCGGGGGGATGAAGTAGACGTCTATGCGGTGGCTGACCTCATGGCTGAGCGCGAGTGGTCCTGCGATCGGCAGCAGCGACCTCCAAGTGTCCATCTCACTGTCAATGCCAACAACGCGGGCGTCGCTGACCGGTACCTGGCCGATCTTGCCGACTGTGCCGCACGAGTAGCTCGGGAGCCCCAATTGGCTGGCGAGGGCGAGGCCGCCATGTACGGCATGATGGCCAAGGTCCCGCTGCGTGGCCTTGTCAAGCACAGCGTTGGGAAGGTGATGGAAGCCATGTATGACGGAAGTACAGACATGCCTGATCTGGCCAATCTTGGGGAGGATGCCCCGGCCGGAGCTGTGGTGGGCTTCCTCAATCGCCACGGTGACAAGGTGCTGATCGCGCTCGAGCGGATCAGCAAGCCACTGCGTGTCCTGCGCCCCGGAGGTGGACGATGAGCCAACCGCTGCGAGTGGCCTACGCCCGGGTAGCCCAGGAGAGCAATGCGTTCTCTCCAGTTCAGACAGAGATCTCAGATTTCGAGCAGGCCCAGTACATCGACGGCGACGACCTTGTGCGCGCCACATCACCCGAACACTCGGAGTTGGATGACCTGTTCCACAACGCCGAACTGAGCGGCTTTGTGCGTGCCCTCCACAAGCTCGGAGGGGGGCGTGTCGAGCCAATCCCCATCTTCAGCGCCTGGGCGATCCCCGGGGGGCCGCTGACCTCGGAGTGTTTCACGACCTTGCGCGACCGGCTGGTGGCGGAGCTGTCGTCCAGCGGACCTCTGGATGCGGTGATGCTTGCCTTGCACGGTGCCATGGTTGCCCAGGGTAGCGAGGACCCGGAGGCCGACCTGGTCGATGCAGTCCGCTCAGTAGTCGGCCCGTCGGTTGCCATTGCTGTCACCCTCGACCTGCACGCTCAACTTGTCGCTCGCTTTGTCTCCCAGGTAGACGTCTTGACTGCCTACCGGACGAACCCCCACCGAGACCACGACCGAACCGGATTCCGTTGTGGAGAGATGCTGGTTCACAAGCTCCTGGGAGAGACCCATCCGGTCTGCGCCTGGCGCTCGCTGCCCCTGATCTGTGGCGGGGGAACCACGATCGACTTCCTGCCCACGATGCGCCCTGTGTACCGGTGGATGACACGTAAGGAACGAGACCCGCGGGTTCTGGGCATCAGCCTGTTCAACTCTCACCTCTGGAACAACTCCCCAGAGCTCGGCTGGTCAGCTCACGTGGTGACAGACGGAGATCCGGAGCTTGCCGAGGAGCTCGCCGAGGAGCTCGCCATGATGCTCTGGGACCGCCGGCACAAGCAGCCTCCTCGTTTTCCCGATGGGTCCGAGGCCGTGCGGCAGGTCCGTGCAGCAAGGCTGCGCCGCTGTCTGGGCACGATCTGTGTGTGCGATGCCTCCGACATTGTTGGCTGCGGTGCAGCCGGCGAGAACACCCGCTTGTTGGCGACTGTGCTCGAGGAGGCTCAGGATCTCCGGACCTTTGCCCCTATCCGTGATGCAGAGGTCGTGGCTGAGCTGTGGGACAGGGAGCCGGGCTCGCCAGTGCGGGTGCATGTCGGAGGCAAACTGCACCCGGAACTCAACGATCCGATCGAAGTCAGCGGCACGCTCCGCTCAAAGGGGGAGGTCGGAGGGATGGGCAAAATGGTGGCCCTCGATCTGGGGCATGTCCAGCTGGTGGTGACCACCGGCCCCTGTCTCGCGATGAGGCCCGAATTCTATCTGAATATGGGACTCAATCCCTGGAAGGCGGACATGGTCATTGTGAAGTCGATGTTCCCGTTCCGCTGGTATTTCATGAAGCACAATCGCAAGACCATCTATGCCCGTACGAAGGGTGTTACGGACTTCGACTACATGCACCGCCTGGAGTTCCACGACCCGGTCTTTCCACGCGACGACGTGCAGGACTGGCGACAGACAGATCGCAGACGACGGGGCATCGTTCCAGCAGGTGTCTGACCCGGGTATAGACAGGTCCGACAGGAGACGTCATGTTCACTCGAGAGGCGCGGCGCCGCAGGCAAAGATACCCACAGGTCCGTCACAAGTTCGGTCTGGTGTGCACCCATGATCAGCATCATCTACATTCTGCTCGTGGTCGGCTTATCCTCGCCCCAGCGCTTTGTGTGTCGCACCGCGTACGCACTTGAATCGGAGTCTCTACTCGGTCATGCAGCCCAACACCGTTCTAAGCGTCCTGGTCGTCTTGATGCCACTTTTCATCGGCTGTAGCGTGGGTGATGGGGGCACCCCGCTCCCAGCAAGTCTGGGCGACTGCCCTGATGACTCAGTCATCTCCTGGGCGGATGTGGAGCCCGCCTTTGCGGCCAACTGTACCCGCTGTCATCACTTCGACCTGACGGGAGGTGCCCGCAGGGCAGCACCGCGATGGGTCGACTATGACACGCCAGAGAGAGCCATGGACGCTGCCGCTCCCGAAGAGAGTTGGCGGCAGATTGCCGAACAGGGGATGCCCAGTGATCAACCAATCAGCAGCGCTGAGGACGCCTTGCTGATCTGGGAGTGGTACAGCTGCGGTGGTCCCCTCTGAGCTTTTTCTACTCCAGGGCGCCTGCTTCCACCCAATCCAGGAGCAGGTTGTACTCCTCCTCTGTCAGCGGCGCTGGTCCTTCGGTACCGTAGCCCACGGGCATTACTCCGGCGGAGAGCATGACAGGCATGCACTCTGCTCGTGTGGACGGCCTCTTTCCTTCGCCTATTTTCGGTGGGCAGTAATGCTGCCCCATGGCCGTAGTCGTGGGTGCGATGACCTCGTCGTAGGAGTCCAGCCACCACGGAGGTGCCCAGCCCCCACGGCCATGGCACGAGTTGCAATGTGGGCCGAGGATTGGGCGAATGTCCTTGGTCCACGACAGCAATGGCGGCTCAGGGGTGGGAGGTTCGTCAGGGATGTCCACTGCCGAGTCGTCATCATCTCCGACTGCCACATCAGGGGGGACTCCGCAGCTGTACAGGCCCATCCCGATCATGAGGAGGAGGGAGTAGCTTCGTTGCGTAGCGCTGCTGACCAACTCTTCTGCCCTCCCTAGGGTTGTCCGCTCAGCACCAGGCGACCATCTTCATCGCAGCTGGCTGTGTCGCCGCGGAACATGCTGGTGAGGAGTTGCTCGCACAAGATGCTCCGATCACTTCCACCCAGATTGTTGGGTGGTTCAGTGCCGGCGCGCTCGATGGCAGGGGCTCCCTCCAGTTGAAAGTCTGGGGAGGCAAGCCACGCCGCACACAGTCGCCGGAGTGATCCCTGGGCGTCACTGAGCTGGCTGAGTGTGGTGTCGAGAGGAGCCTGTGTCAGGGCTTCGATCAGCGTCCGCTCTTCCTCGCCGTCGAAGCTGGGTTCGGCCAGCAGGCGGTCCTTGAGGGTGAGGGCAAGCTCCTCGAGAGTAGCGTCCTCGCTCGCCTGGTCGAGGAGCTTGTCAATCCAATCGTAGCGAGTCTCTTCGGGCGATAAGAAGGGCTCATCACAGCCACCCAGGGTCTCTTCCCAAGCCAGACTCTCGGAGAAGTTGTTGCTGCGAAAGCCTCGCTCGCCGTCGAGCAAGAAGACTCCTATGTCCAACTCGAAAGACAGGGCTGGGGAGGCAGAACTTGGTACTGGTTCGTCGTCCTCTCCGTGGTCGTGCTCAACTAGACGGCTCTCGATGTCACGCCACTCCAGGGCCTGGGAGACCGAGCGCAGTAGGGCTCTTGGGGGGAGGCGAGTCACAAAGTCGCCGACACTGTTGAGACGCTGCTCGGGGATCTCATAGTCAGAGACCCAGGGGTCGTAGATGGGGGCCATGTAGTAGGAGGACTCGAGGCTCTCGCACTGGACCTGGGTTCCAGCGTTGAAGTAGGGATGAAGAACCATCGCACGCAGGGCTTCCTTCATTGAGAACCCAGCCTCTACGAAGGTCTCTGTGAAGTAGATCAGCAGGTCCCGCTGGTAGCGGTTGCGAGGCATGAAGTGTGGCGCCGTGATCCGTCGGGAGGTGAGCTCGACCCACATCTTTTCTACGATTGTCATGGACACCATCCAGGCAAAGGCACGTTCGCCATCGATAGTGCCGTCCTCGGCGACCTGCATGCCATCGACGCGGATCTTGTCGAAGCCGGACTGCAACCTGGCTTCCAGGTCCCAGACGCTCGGTCGGTCAGGAACCGGGTCAATGAAGTAACCTTCCCAGCCATCGGGATCTACCTCGATGTCAGCTGGAAGGATGAACTCCCCGCAGTAGTCATGCATGCCCCAGGGAGAGAAACCCTCGCCGTAGGTCCAGAACAGAGTGGGGGTGACTCCTTCGGGGACGAACCTCATCGACAGGACTCCCTCGACGCGGAAGAACGCAGACAGATCATTGCTGGGCCGCCCCGCACTGTCGCCGAAGACTGCCCGCTCGAAAAGGGCAGGAACCTCCCAGGTGCGGTCCAACTCCGGGTCGAAGGAACCTGAGGCGGAGAACTCAGAATTGTGGCACTGCATGCACCCCATGCGGCGATTGAGGAAGGTGCGCTCGAACATGTCGCCGTAGGTGCTGCGCCACGCCAGGTTGGCGCCGGGGTTGTCGAGGTTGATGATCTTGGAGGCCAACCTTGTGAAAAGGGCCATTCGGTAGATGGGCGACAGATCGTCGAGGGCAAGGGCTGAGTGCACAAGTTCTGTCAGTCCCCAGTCCACCTCGCCTGAGCCTGGGCCTGGCTCAGGCGGTGCAGCCTCGTCGGTAGAGGGCGCTGTGTCTCTGACGAACTCGGCGAGGCCGGGTTCGAACATCCACTGTCGGGTCGTGTAGTCCACGCATCTGCAGGTCCGCTCGCCCACTCGGTTGATCTCGAGCATGTCGAACAGCACCTCACGCCAACGGGTCACGAACTCTTCAGAGGTCATCATCTGTTCGGTAAGAGTCGCGCGGTCGCGCTGCTCGATCACTTCGAGGAGCAGTTCTACCTCTCGGATGGAGCGTGGTCGTCGTCCCCATAGTTGTGGAATGAGACGCCGCACAAATGCCTCATCCCCAGCATCACAGGTTACTCCGCTCTCCAGGAGGCCGGGATAAGGGGAGTTGTCATTGCAGTCGGGAGACCCGAAACAACCGTCATCATCACAGTCGTAGCGTCCATCTGCGTCGTTGTCGGCGCCATCGCTACAGTCGTCGGGCATGGCACCCTCAACACGGGCCCGATCGCAGCCAGGCGCTGTGGCCAGCAGCAGCAAGAGCAATACGCCACAGGCTCCGCGCCAGCGGCTGTTGGACTGGCGATAGCATTGAGAGAGAGCGGCTCCCAGTTCAACACGACTCATCAGACGGGGTATCCAAGGATCTCATCGCGGAGCTTTATCGCGGCATCCAGCTGGGTGGAGTTGTTGTTCATTCCGGCGATGTCGCCGATGGCAAACGAGGTCTCGGAGAACGGCCAGACTCCCATTGCCAGTAACATTGCAGCGCGATGATCAGTGGGCGAGAAGCCCGAGACGGCAAAGCTGTTCTCGCCGATGGCGCCGATGATGCCGGAATGTTCCTCGTCGACGAAGCCTCCAAAGCCAACGATGACATAGGCCCAGGGCCAGTGGTTTGTACCGCCGCCGTGGGGGTTTGCAGGGGTGAGCTCGGGCGTCGGAGCCCGGCCAAACTCGGTATGAAGCAGTACAAAGTGGCGGTCCAGATCGAGCTTGCCAGGGTCGTTCTCTCCCGGCTCGTTGATACTGGCGACCAGTTGCTTGCACATGTGCGAGACGTTGGGGCCCATCTGTAGGACCTGATTGCCGTGCGCGTCGTAGCCCTGACCAGTGGGGTCGGTGTAGATCCCTCCGTCCATGATCTGCACGTAGCGGGCTGCGTCGTCACCAGCGGTGAGCAGGTGGCGGGCCAGCTTGAAGGCCGCGCCAGTCTCGTTGAGAGCTGTGTAGGACGGTGAACTGTTGATGAACATGGGGTCCTGCGAGCACAAGGTGGTCTCGGTCAACTCGAAGAACTCGGCAGGCAGCAGACTAACCAGCGCTTCGTGGCCCCCCATGGCCTGCCGTGCCGACGCATAATCCATGAAGCCCCGAGAGCGGAGATCGACTCCGGTTGTTTCGGCCATCCGCCTGCGGAAGCGTGCTGTGTAGTAGTTGACCAGTTCGTCGAGCTCGTTCTTGTAGCCAGAGACTCCGGGCCTTGGTAACTGTCGGGGGAGGCGAGGGTCTGGGCCGAGCTGTAGGGCTACGGGCTGAGCGGACGAGGGTTGGAGCCCAAGGGCAGTCGCCGCGGTGCCGTTGTTCGCGCGGTCGAAGCTGTTCAGGTAGATGGTGTAGCTGAAGGGGGCCGCCCGGTCACTTCGTTCTCCGAAGTAGCGTTGCACGTGGGTCCCGAAGCCAGCCATCCGAGGGTTGCTGATTCCGTGTCCAGCCACGCCCAAAGGGATGGCGATAGCGTGCGGTTCGACCACGTGAGTCATCACCCACACGCGCATGCGGGCGAGGATGTCGGGCCGATTTCGTAGCGGGTAGATGAAAGGGCCGAGGTTGACTGTCGCGCCGGTGCTGTCGATCGCGTAGGGCTCGTACAGTGGCTGGCTTCCGGGATTGCATGCCTGGAACCACTCTGGCACAGACATCATTCCGCCTTCTTGGAAGCTCCACCACTGTTGACCTGAGTAGGGACCTCCGTTCGAGGGGTTGCCGTACTCGGGGACCGTGTAGAAGGTCTCCCATGGGCTCAGCCCCCCAAGGCAAAAGACCTCCAACATTCCTTCGGGCCTCTTCTCTGAGGGCAAGAGGGCGTGCTCGGCTCCCTCCGGCGCTGCGCCCCAGGGCTGACCGGCACCTCGTGCTCCTGATGGCGAACTGGAGTCGTGGCTGGCATCGTCAGGTTCTGAAGCTCGGGGTCCGGGGATCGCCGAGGACGCCCCCTCTCCAGGTGCTCGACAGCCCATGCTTCCAGTGCCGGCCATGGCGGCGCTCGCAGCCAGAGACTTGAGAAACTTCCGGCGGTCCATCGTCTCTTTCCGATCGGCGTCTTGCTTGTCAGCGCCTGGTGGTACTACCTACAGTCTGTTCGGTAACCCTCTCAGGCCAACCCATGGATATTCACTCCGGCCCGACAGATGCCATCTTTATTACCAGTAGGTTCAGTGCTCACCCCAGTAGGTTCAGTAACTCACACTTCAAGCCTAGCCGGGGCGCGGATGTACCCACATGATCGTCGACAGCGCCGGTGGTAGTGACGACGACTCGGTGAGATCTGGTAGGAGGTGCCTCAACCTCAGCCTTGAGTTCCTGCAGCAGTATCTGGCCGGGGCACATAACGTTCACATCCGAGGCCATGGCGGCGGCGCAGTGCGGGTCTTCGACAATCCTGCTCTCTCGGATCGTTCTCTTCCCGGACTCACATCCATTGGTCATTACGTCAATATCGACAACAACGACGCGCTGGCTCTACGCGATGACAGTGGCCACGGAGAGCTTCGATGCGACCTCTCTTGGTGACAACCAGGCCCTGGTTGAGGTCGCTGGATGTGGCGTCTGCCACACCGACCTGGGCTTCTTCTACGACGGCGTGCGTACGCGCAAGCCGCTGCCGCTATGTCTGGGGCACGAGATCTCCGGCCGGGTGGCCGCCGCCGGTTGCCCAGCTGCTCTCGGAGCACCCGGGGGCCATGAGACCTCTCATGGGTCCGATACGCTGCCCCGCAGAGAGCTCCTCATCTCTGGCCACTGCTGGGAGAGCACCCGTGCAGAGAGTGGGTAGAGCACCTGTTCTTCCTTGGAGTTGTGCTGCTGGGTGAACATCAACAGGGTGTCGCCTAGATTAAGTACCTCATCACTGTTGCCGGCGCGTGCGGCGACCTCAACCTGATCGAGCAGCCCGCGCATCTGACGGTGCTCGCTGCGCATGATCTCGGTGGGGCCGTGACCGTGCATGCCGGTGGCTGCCTCGACCCTCGGGAAGAGCAGCTGCTCCTCGACGTCGAGGTGACCTCTGGTCGCGGCGCAGAACCTCGCAACAGCCCGCTCGAGTTCCGCTTGTTGGCCAGACTCAGCGAGCCTCTCGACCTCGGACCAGAGATCGTCACAGGCGCGGTGTCCGTCGGTGAACCAGGCCGCGAGACCTGGCTGAGAGTGGTCGCGACCGCAGGTGCATCCTTCGTGGCTCGACATGTTTCGCTCCTTCTATCCTTTTACGGTAGGTTATCGAATGATAACATAGCACTTCTGGAGTCTCCTTGTGAAGTCCTCGTCCCGTAGAGCGCAGATCGTCGAAGTCACCCTGCAGTTGCTGGCTGATCAGCGGGTCGATCAAGTGAGCACTCGTCGGATTGCGCTCGCCGCAGGAGTGAGCCAACCCGCGCTGTTTCGTCACTTCCGTCGTCGCGACGACATCCTGATCGCCGCGGTCGGAGAGTGTCGTCAGCGCCTCGGGGCGGTGGTCGAGGACGTGTTGGCGGGCGACTTGCCGCCGCTCGCTCAGCTGGAGTCGCTCACCGTGCAGTTGCTGTCTTTTGTTGCCGGCCAGCCGGGCCTGGCGAGGATCTTGTTCCATGACGTCGCGAGTGGCGATCACGAGGAGCTGCGGCTCTGCCTCTCACAGCTGGTCTCGATGCAGCAGCAGCTCGTCAGCCAGCTGTTGATCCAGGCCTGGGAGCGAGGAGACCTGAGCGAGCCCGTCGATGCGCCGATGGCAGCGCTTTTTTGGGTCTCCATGGTGCAGGGTACCGTGCTGCAGTGGCAGATGGGCGGCAGGTCAACGTCGCTGCCTGGCTTCGCCGTCCCGTTGGTTAAGACCTGGCTAAGGGGCTTCCAGGAGGGCTGCCCAGCTGCGGCCGCCGCCGTCTCGAGCCTGCAGTCGACTCAAGAGGTAGAGGCGCTCTCGCTTCTCGATGTGCGGCCAATCCTGGCTTCGGGGCAAGACCCACTGGCACAGATCCTTGGATGCCTGCAGCGTACATCTTCGGATGGGCTGATGATTCTCCACTGCCCCTTTGAGCCTCGCCCTCTGCTTCGGCTGCTCGCGAACCGCGGTCACCAGGCGATCGTTCGGCCGCAGTCCGGTGGGCTCTGGGAGCTGTGGCTGCTGGGGCTCGACTCGGAGCACCCGGTCGAGCTGGTGGATCTGCCCATGCCCGAGCCCATGGAGCGCGCGCTGGAGCTGGCCGAGCAACTCGATCAGGGCTCCTCGCTGCTGGCTCACACCCCTCGTGTGCCACAGCTACTCCTCGCTGCGCTGCGCGAGAGGGGCTTCGCCGTCTCCGCACGGGCTTCCGCTGACGGGTCTGGGCTGGTGCACGTCGTCAGGACAGCTCGTTGAGCCTCTTCGTGGGTGCTGGCTTGCGTCTGGATCAGGCGCCCTCGTTGACGATTCCGATGGGCTTCTTCGCCATGGCCCCACTGTCGGTGTCGATGGCTGGCGGGCTGCTGCTCTGGCAGCGGGGAGCGGCGCTCTCCTCGACCTGGGCGGCTCAGACCATCGCCCTGACCCACCTCCTCACCCTCGGTGTTCTCAGCGCGGTGATGCTCGGGGCCCTCTACCAGCTGACTCCGGTGCTCGGTGGTGCGCGGGTGGCGGCTGAGCGGCTGGCCTATCTGGCCCAGGCTTGCCTGGTCGTTGGGCTGGGGGGGCTGGAGTGGGGGCTGATAGCCCAGAGTCGGGGGGGCATGGAGTTGGCGATCGCCCTGCTCTTGCCTGGACTGCTGCTCTCTGTCTGGCAGGTGGGGACGGGCCTGCGTCGTTCACCAGTGAAGGGGGTCAGCGTTTCAGGCATGCAGGTGGCGCTGGCCGCTCTCTTTATGGTGGCCTTCATGGGCGTCTGGATGGCCCACGGTTTCGCCGGGATGATGTTCCCGCTACCCCGGCTGACCTGGCTGACCGGGCACCTCACACTCGCGCTGCTTGGCTGGGTCGGCACGCTATTGATGGCGGTCAGTCTCAAGCTCGTGCCGATGTTCTATCTCAGCCCCGAGTTGCCTGAACTGTTGGCGGCGCGATTGCTCCGCGTGCATGTTGCGGGTCTGCTCTGCGTGACCCTGGTCCCCTGGCTGGCCTGGAGTGGCGCAATCAGTGCCTCGACAGCGGCGCTGCTGCTCACAGCCGCGGCCGCTCCCGCTGCAGTCACGGTGTGGGGGCTGCACCCAGCCTGGGTGCTGGTGTCGCTCGCTCGTCGTCGGCGGAAACGCGTGGATCCCAGCTGCCGGTACTGGCAGGTGGCGATGAGCGTCGCCCCGGCGGTGGGTCTCCTGGCGGCCTGGTGCTCGTGGGGAGCGCCGCCGCGGGTCGCGCTGAGCTTTGGCTGGCTTGCTCTGTGGGGCTGGGCTGGCCTGATCGTGCACGGGATGTTGACCCGGATTGTGCCGTTCCTGGTCTGGCTACACCGATTCTCGCCGCACGTGGGTCTGGTGCCGGTGCCGTCGATGGGTCACCTCTACCCAGCAGGCAGGGCGCGGCGGGGGCTCTGGCTCCACTGCGCTTCGGTGCTGGCCGGCCTGGCAGCCATCGGCGTGGGTAGCGATGGCCTCGCAGCGCTGACCGGGGCGTTGTTGCTTGCGGTCGGTCTGCACCTGGGACTCGCCTTGTTTTGGGTCTGCTCCTACCCGTTACCTGAGCTCCAGGCCGAAGGCACTCCCGCTGCTGCGAGCGGAGCAGCCGTCCCGAAGGTGCTGTGAGGGTAGGACTTTGAATGGGTGCAGCCTAGTCAACATTGGGCTACCGGCGAAGTCACATTGGAAGTGACGGACACCACCGGAGCTCACGATGGGACGTTTCTAGAACTCCAAAAAAGGCGATCTCCGGGGCCCAGAAGTCGGGGAAGTCGACGGGGGCCCGGTGGCACCCATAGCGGCTGATTACGATCAGCTGCTGTAGGGCGCAACGCAGCTACATTGCTGTCCGTTTTCGGAGACTCGATGCGTACCCCCGTGCCCCTTCGAGGCCAGAGCCTCGCCCCCGTCTACGCCTCCAACTGGTGCCCGAGCGGCGTCCTTTGGGCGACTGGTTTTCGGCCCTTCTTCCTCCTGGCCCCCATGGGTGCATTGGTGAGCCTCGGGCTGTGGGCGCTCAACCTCCAGGGCGTCGCCCCATCGCCGGCTGCCTTGCCGGGGGTCCTCTGGCACGTGCATGAGATGGTCTTCGGCTACACGCTGGCCGTGGTCGCTGGTTTCTTGCTGACGGCGGTGCCGAAGTGGACGGGCACACGGCAGCTCAAGGGCCGGCCTGTGATGGCACTGGCTGCATTGTGGCTGCTGGGTCGACTGGCGATGCTGGCGCCGGTCTCGGGACCGCTCCTGGGGCTGGCCCTGCTCGACCTCCTCTTCCTTCCGGCGCTGACCCTCGCGGTGGGAACCCCAATCCTCGGGACAGGGAATGTTCGGAACTACGGCTTCGTGGTGCTCCTCGCCGTGCTCACGCTTGTGAACACGGCGATGCACTGCTCGGCGCTGGGCTATTTCGACCTTCCGGGGGCCCGCTACGAGACAGCGACGGGGGCGATTGGGCTGATGATGGCGATCATCGGCGGTCGGGTGATCCCTCAGTTCACGGCCAACAGACTCGGGATCACGACAGGCCGTTCACCTTTGTTCGCGAAGGCCGGCTTGGGGCTGGCCTCGGCAGCCCTGGCCTCCGACCTCGCCGGGCTGCCGCAGGAGATCACCGCCCCCCTGGCCCTCGGAGCTGGAGCCGCGCTGTTCCTCAGGATGCGAGGCTGGCACACACGAGACAGCCTCAGGGTTCCGATGCTCTGGATCTTGCACATCGGCTATGCATGGGTCGCGCTGGCATTTTTTTTGCGAGGGCTCAGCCTCTCTGGCGCACCTGTGAGCGCCTCGGTGGCAACCCACGCGATGACGGCCGGTGCAGTTGGCAGTATGACGTTGGGAATGATGGCGCGGGTAGGCCTAGGTCACAGCGGGCGGAGAATCGCCGCGCCCAGGTGGATTGTGACTGCCTTTGGGCTTGTGATCGCGGCCGCACTGCTGCGGGTCGGCGCGCCCCTGGTCGCACCGCTGCTTGGAGCGACACAACTCGCGCCGGCCCACGGCCTGGCCGCACTCCTGTGGTGCGCGGCGCAGGGGCTGTTCTTGTGGGTGTACTTGCCGGTACTCACGAGGCCGAGGGTGGATGGTTGGGCGGGCTGAGTCCTCTGGCGCTCGCCTTGCCATGAACAGCAATCGACCGGTGACCTGCAAGAGGACGGGGTTGAGGACCCAGCCTCTTGTACCAGAACTTGGAGCATGCCGGTCGATTCGGCACTCTGTACTATGCTGAACCGCATTCTCCGCTCTACCCCATCGCCCAGTCTCTCTGCAGCCGGTAGGAACTTATGGACTCCTGGATCAACGCCACCGGCATCGCTGCTGTACTTACGGCCCTGTTTGCCCTGCGATATCGGCGCTGGCACTCTCCTCGCGTGCTGCTTCTGTTCTTCGGGGGCTTCTTTTGCCTGGAGTTCGCTGCCAATTACTGGTTTCTACCTCCTGGCAGCTTTGGCCCGGAGGTGGGGTTCGTCTGCCTTGGCCTGACTGTACCCGTCTGTGCAGCAAGCTACGTCGTCGCCCGCTACGAGCGGCGCATCGAAGAAGAGTCCAAGCCACCGCACGTCGAGGTTAGCGGGGATGACGTGCCGCACAGGTCGCACAGCCCGATGTGATGTCTTTGTAGAAGCTGACTGTCAATGATCATCTTGGGTTGTCCGTTCTCGCACTAGCCTTAGGTATGGCTTGGCAAGAACGTAGTTGTGATGCTCAGGGAGCTACAGCGTGACCTTCCGCGCATTCGCTGCGGTACTCGCTGTTGTCGTGCTTACCGGCGCATGCTCCGCTCCCGTCTACGAGGCCGACGATCCGGGCGAGTGCTCAGACGCCGCAGACAACGACCTCGATGGCCTCTTTGATTGCGAGGATCCGGACTGCTTTGCCGCTCCGGTCTGCACCAACGTGGGCTACCCGGACGAACACAATGTGTTCGACGCTCTACCAAAAGGTGAAGCCCAGATGACCATCCTCTGTGACCGGATGGTCAAGAACAACGTCAACAATGTGATTCGAGACGTCTTCTGCGTCGAACCCCGTCCAGAGATCACCAGCGCGCCGGAACTCCTGGAAGCAATCGGTCTCGGCTTCCACGGCCCGGGAGGACCGAACGCCCAGATGGGCTATGGCGATGGGAATCCAGCGTGGTCACTGACGGGGCACTCTTGCGGGCCAAGCCGGCGTTTTATTAACCCTGTATTTCCTCGTGCTGTTGTCTACACACCGGCCCTGAATCACGTCGACCCCACTCCCGGCTTCGTTATCTTCGGCTTCGTCCGAGGGGAGGGATTCGCTGAGCTCATCGCCCACGATCCAATCCGCGACGAAATCGACTTCTACGTCTTCAAGTTCGAGCTCCCGTGCATGTCGGACACGTACGATTTCTGGGACCCCGACCTGCAACAGTACTTCCATCGAAACAACTGCACCGATGAAGAATTGTTCAGCGGAGATTCCGAGTTCGGCTGGCTCGACTACGGGATCTACAGCCAGGTGGAGGCGGAGAACACTTCCCTGGACTGTCTGCACTGCCACGTGGCCGTGCTGCGCAGCAAAGAGCAACTCTTCACTCGCCGATCGCTGAACATGTGGCAACTCAACAGCATGTGGATGCACTGGTTCTACGACAACCACCACTTCTTCAACTGGACGGAGAACCCGCTGGGCATGGGCCCCTTCCACACAATGCTCCAGCAATATGTGAGCGCCTGGGCGACGGACGAGGAGCCCTACGGAGAGACGTTTGGCGGGATACCCCGAGGCGCAGTCTACGCTTCTCGCCCAAAGGGCCTGGAGGACCTCATCACGGCCAATGGCTTCGGCAACGGGTTCGACGACGCTGCATACGAGCCGAACGGGGCCAGCACTGGTCTGCTGGAAGACGGTCGCGCGCGGGGCATGCTCACCGGCTACGCGTGGGAGGAGCTTTACGCCTTGAACCTCAGTGGGCTCATGCTCACGCAACCGGGGCGCGGGGAGGTCCCCTTCGACAGCGAGAAACTGCAGGCCTTGATCGATGACATGAGTGCGTATCGCAATGGTCTGGGCGAATTTCCAGAGGACGTCCTCGACGTGTTCAGAGACGACAGCCTCGCTGCGGTGGGCCTGGAGGCCCATCCCGGTCTGACCGCCCCGGAGATCATCGTGCAGGCCTGCAGCCAATGCCACCATGAAGGGATGATCACTGAGGGGGAGGGGCACACGACGACGCTCTCTCGTACGAACTTCACGATCGGCCCGATCGCCCGGCGGCAACCAGAGAGTGACCTGGGCGACCACTTCAGAAACCAGTCAGCAGCGGCGCTCGAGAAGGTGAAGTACCGAATCAACCTGCCCGACGACCACCTCTTTGCGATGCCACCACATCGCATCAGGTCACTGAACAGCGAGGACCGCGCCACCCTGACCGAGTGGTTGGACACCATCATTGCTGGTCTGGCGATGGCAGATGATGGCAGTCCACCCCTCCCCATGACCGCACAATTCAACGTTCCGCCCTCCTCAGCGGGCTACGATATTGGCCAGGGAGATCTCATCGGGCCGGGTTGGGAGGCCATGATGCCCAATGTCCAGCGGTCCATGGTGACGATGGTTGCCGTGCCCGGCTTTGATCCGGCCGGTTACGTGGAGTACTTTTTCGAGGAGACCACGGGTAACGAGGGTGGAACGAGCAGTGGCTGGCAGCTAAGCCCACGCTACCTGGACACGGATCTTGTGCCGGGAGTGACCTACGAGTACCGGGTCAAGATGCGCGACCGGGCTGGCAATGAGGGATTGTTCTCAGCAGTAGAAGGCTTCGTGATACCCAGCTGGTCGGCTTGCCCACCCGTGCCAATGGATACAGATTGCGACACGGTTCCGGATTCCGAGGAGTCTTCTGGTGACACTGATGGGGACGGCGCCCTCGACATCAACGATGCCGATGATGACGGTGACAATATTGCCACCCAGACTGAGGTCGAAGATGGAGCAATCTACGGTCACGATATCGATGGAGACGGAATACCCAATCGCCTGGACACCAACTCCGACAGCGACCCGTTCACTGACCTGCAGGAG
This sequence comes from uncultured Rickettsiales bacterium, assembly GCA_964490445.1. Taxonomy (GTDB): domain Bacteria; phylum Myxococcota_A; class UBA796; order UBA9615; family UBA9615; genus UBA6601. Next base: position 27,546 of record CAZBDA010000048.1, read on the forward strand.
GGTGGCGGATACCCTATTGATGGCAGCCCGCTCCCCGGATATCTCAACCCGGACTACCCCTGTGGTGATGGAATCTGTCGTTCGAATCCGGGCGACGAGGAGCTGGGCGAGACATGTAGCACCTGCCCCGTGGACTGCGGAGATTGCCAATGATCCGAGGAGGTCTGGTGAGCCCACATGAGCTGGCACACCTTTGACACTCTACTCTCATACCTTCGCTGTGCCCGGCTTAGAAGTCTGGAAGAGGTCAGCGTAGCTGCAGCCGACAGAGTTCACTTCAGATCGAGCATGACGACGATCAGTCCGAAACATGGCTGCTTGGAGCGATAGTGCTTTAGCGCTTCAGCCCGGTTTTCGACCAACGGATGGGGACACTACCTTCGCCTGAGGGAACAATTAGATGCCTAAACACAGCCCAGTCGAGTTCTTATCTCCCCTTCGATTTTTTCTGGGCGTAACGATCACCGCTGCACTCATCGTCCTGGCGGGTTGCGAGGAGGACGTTGAGAATGGAGATACGGCACTGTCCTGCCCGGCCAGCGAGCACTGTGAGGGCGAGTTTTGTGAACAGGTCCTGATCCCTGCGGGAGACTTCTCGATGGGGACCGATGACCCTCCCCCGGAGGATTCCTACTGGCCCGCCGGAGACGCCCGCCCCGAACACCCGGTGCACCTGGACGCGTACTGCATTGACCGCTACGAGGTCAGCTTGGAGCGCTATGAAGCCTGTGCAGACTACGGCGTCTGCTCCTATGAGGGGCTCGAACATGAGCAACGGGACACTGAGACGGTTGTCAACCACTACCCTCCAGAGTGCTCCGATCGCGACGATTGCCCCAATCAAGCGGTCAATGCCAAGAACTATTGGCAGGCTCAAGCGTACTGCGGCTGGATTGGTGGTCGTCTGTGTAGTGAAGCCGAGTGGGAGCGTGCAGCCAATGGTCCTGGCATGACCAAGCGGATCCACCCCTGGGGGGATGAACCCGCCAGCTCAGAACTGGTCAACCTGCCATCCACTGGCACTGGCTACGTTGAGCCGGTGGACAGCTACTCAGCCGGCCAGTCCGTTGAGGGTATCTACAACCTGGCCGGCAACGTCTACGAGTGGGTTCGAGACGAGTACGATGAGTATGATCCGGCTGGTGACGGAGAGGTGTTGGACAACCCGCTCAATCGGCCCAACCACGCCGATGATGAAGTCATTGGCCGTGGTTCCTGCTTCTTCACGGAGTCAACTCACACGGTAGTTGAGCGGTCCATCTTCCCGCCCGACTTCGACTGGGGATGAATTGGGATCAGGTGCTGCCGTGATGCAGCGCACGAACCAACTGACCTGTAAGGTCCCACTCCGGTGGTCCGAGAATAGACGACGGGACCGCAGTCGAGAGCGGAAGGTCCATGCATAAAGACTGGAAGGAAATCTGCACAACCTTTGTTGAGGCGACCTCGTACAGTCCCGCAGAACTGGAGGAGGCGTCCGCGCATCGCAGATACGACAGAGCCAATCGGCCGGAGCAATACCTCACCTACCCCGATGCCGAAGTACACGTCCCTCTCGGCACGCCAGAGTTCCCTCCAGGCAGCGACTTCTGGCAGGTCCTCTCCGAGCGTCGCTCCAAGCGCAACTTCAAGCCTGAGCCCTTGAGCCTTAATCAACTCAACTGTCTCCTCTGGGCTGCGCAGGGAATCACTGCGGACATGGGTGACTACCAGCTACGCACCGCCCCTTCGGCGGGGGCGCTATATCCTGTGGAGACTTACATGGTGGTCAACCGAGTCGAAGGACTCGCACCTGGCCTGTACCACCTCGATGTACGGGGCTGGTCCCTTGAAGGACTGCGGCTTGGAGACCTCTCGGAGGAGTGTTGCGAGGCACTGCTCGGCCAGGACATGTGCCAGCTCGCAGCCGTTAACTTCGTGTGGTCAGCAGTAGTGGAGCGCTGCAGGGCGAAGTACTTCGAGCGCGCTTATCGCTATGTGTGGTGGGACTCAGCACACATCAGCGAGAATCTCTTCCTCGCTGCGACTGCGCTGGGCCTGGGAGCCTGCTGTATCGGGGCCTGGCACGACAATCTCATCCACGATCTGCTGGGGATCGATGGGAAGGAGCACTTCTCCGTCCTCGCTGCCTCAGCAGGGCTGATTGAAGGGGGAGATTGGCGACAGGACCGGCGTCCCCCAAAGCGAACTGATTGAGTGCACCGCCTCTCGTGAGGACCGGTCAGCACACGCTTGTTTCAATAGCCAGCTACCGAGTTGCCACCACTCCGAGATCCCACAGCCATCCTGACCACGGTCACCTGAAAGAAGGAATTGGACCCTTAGGATCTTTGAGTACTGCAGCGCACTGTGGAGGAGTGAGATGGTTAAGGAATTGCTTGTTCGGGATCTCATGACAAGAGGTCCACTGACCCTCAACGCCAATGAATCACTGGGAGCCGCCATGGCTCTGATGGTCGAACGTCGGTTCCGGCACGTGCCAATTGTTGATGAACGAGACCATCCAGTAGGCGTGATCTCAAAACAAGACCTGATCAGAGTTGCCACCAAGCTGATCTGCGGCAGCGAGAAGCATGGCTGGAAGAAGCTAGAAGTCGGCACCGTAATGGAGATGAAATTCGAGTCCGTCGACCCCGAGACAAGAGGGGTGGCTGCCGCACGCCAGCTCCTTTTGAGCAGTCGCTCATGCCTCCTCGTCATCGACAAGAATGGAACCTTGATTGGCATCCTCACTGAAGCCGACTACCTGCGGCAGGTACTCCGTGACGGCGGTGGCTGACTGGACGCCAGGCAGGCTCTTGTTTCTTTCATTCCCTTCGGCGATGGGCACTGTTGGTTTGCTGCCCTGATTTTGGCAGTGCCGGCTTGAACGAACCTGACCGGCGCTCGGGACCCCCTCTTCAACAGAGCGTCTGCATCACGCAGGGGGCTCTTTACATCGCCAGCGACATGACGCAACGAAAGCCAACCCGGCCCCTCTGGAAGCTGTTTTGACCAGCTCGGCTGAAGGCAGCCGTGGCAGGGCCTTCCTGGCCGGGCGGAGCCCCTCGAACCGCGTACATCAAGGGGTCGAAGGTCACCAACCATTCATTCGCATTGGGGTGTAGAAAAGTCCGGTCGTAGGCTGAATAGGAATCAGCAGTCCACTCGAACACACCTCCGATAAGGTCCTCGACTCCATAAGGGCTGGCGCGCTGCGGGCACATGCCGACCCGCTCGGGGACATCCATGCCGGCGACATCAGGGCAGTCTCCGACCTGCCAGTCGTTACCCCAGGGGTAGGGGAATCCCCCAGGGCCCCGGGCAGCCTTCTCCCACTCAGGCTCGCTGGGCAAACGCATGCCATCACGCCAGGCGCAGTAGGCTACGGCCTCGTCGCGGGTCACGAGAACAACTGGACGGTCAGCCGAACCGGCGGGAAACAGATCACCTCGCCAGTTGTACTTCTCTGCCCAGGGGAGCTTCAGTGTTGGCCCATCTTGGTCGACAAAACGGAGGAATTGTTGGTAACCGGCGTTCGTCACGGGGTGACGATCGATAGCGAAGGCGCTGACCTGGACCGTGGTCGCCGGCTGCTCGTCGGGCTCTCCTTGCGGGTCACCCAGCAGCGAAGGACCCGCTGGTATATAGACCATGCCTTCAGGCACTGAAGCTACGGTAGACGCTGTCTCGACAGCAGCAGACTCACCAGCGGTGATAGCCTCCATGTCCACCCAGCGGACCTCCTCGAGGTCCTGCTCCCGGCTCAGGGAGAAGATGTCGACCACGGGAACTGTGCGTCCGTCGAAGTTGAACAGCCAGTCGTTCCAGCGCTGGTTGGCACGTCGCATCCGCAGCCTTGCCCGGATCTGAACCTCGCCACTCGCCAGCGCACCGAGGGGGATGTCGTAGCGTGCGATGTCCGTCTCCAGCGCCTTGATCGTTCTCTTGAGTCGGACTCCCTTCACGACAGCGAGGTTGTGCAGATCGATCGGGAGGTTGCGATGGTCTACCAGCACCTTGCGCCAGACATGAGCGTCTTCGTCCAGGTAGTGACGCTCATCGAGTAGCCCGCTCCCCAGTAGCCGCTCCCCGCCGACCTCCGCGACCAGCTCGACCCAGGCCTCGAACAGGTCGATGGTGCCCGAGGGAAAGTCGTGACCTATCTCGGCGTTTGTCACTGCGACCTCGACACGAAGGACTCCCGCCTTGTCCTGTTTCGGCGCGACACGCAGGTCCATTTCCAAGCCATCTCGCAGGTTCTCCAGGGTCAGATCGGCCTGCTGCGAGAAGCCTGCTGACACGGCATGGGCGTGGTTGCCCCCGACGAAGCGGTGCGAGTGGATCTGACCATCCACAGCGGCCGGGTCTTCGCCATCGACCAGCTTCATATGGCAATCCTGGCAACTCTTGAAGTCGTCACTGCCCGCATCTGCAAAACGCGTAGCCTGCCACTGAGAATAAGGGTGACTGAGCTGATCGTCGGAAGGGGGCAACTCCGCTCCGAAAGCAATCTGCTGATGACAGGTAGCGCAGAACACCGACTCTTGAAAGAGCGGACGCTTCATGAACGCCTCACTGTGTGACGTACCGGACATCCGCAACATGGCCTTGCCCGCCGGGCCCATCCCGAAGAGCGGCGGGCTGGGAGGATTGACCCGGAAGCTCCCGTTGCCGGGATGTTCCCTGGCGACCTTGTCGATGGCGTGACAGATGACACAGGAGATCCCCTCGGGGTGACCTGCTGCGGGTCCGGCGTCACCACGAACCTCCCTGGTGAATTCCCCCGCCAGCAAGGGGATCGGGTCATGGCACCCCGCACAGAAGCGGCCCGCCTCTACTCCATTTTCGCGACTGAACCAGTGGCTGCCAGTCTCTACGTGCGGATCAATCGCTGAAGCTCTGTGCATTGACTCTGACCACTGTCGGTAGATGGTCTCGTGACAGACCCCGCAGTCCTCGGAGCCGGCCAGTCGGGTCGCGTCGACAAGCTGATCGTTCGGAGTGACCGTTCGGGCGGGCAGGAATGGCGACAGCCCTTCTTGGGGAGGCGATGCCGTGGCGGGTACCGCGCGCGCGGCCTCAAGGTGCTGACCTATCCCTACGACTACGCCGAGGACTACCAGCACGGCTCCGACATGAGACCAGATAGCACGAGCACGTTGTCCTGCTCCACGACGACCCGCCCGCCGACGCAGGGCGGACCGCACATGCAGCAGCGTCACCAGCACCAGGGCTATGGACGCGGCCAGATGGACAGACCCGATCCTCGGCAGCAGATCAGACCACTGCCAGGCTCCCTGTAAGAGCAACAACCCTGTGCCAATCACCAGAAGTAGAGACAGGCTGGTTAGCCGCTCGCTCCAGGTAGTGGAGCCCGACCGAAGCGCTAGACGTATGCGCGCGTGCGAGATGGTGCCGAGGACCATCGGCACAAGCAGAACCAGTCCAGCCAGCACATGCATGGCGCGAACCATCTGTGTGATGCTGGTCTCCGCTGGGAGAACTGTGAGCAGCACTCCGCTGAGTAGCAGGAATAGACCGGCAAACAGAGCTACGCCGACCACAGCGAGATGATTTACTTGGTCTTGAACGTCTTGAGGTAAGTGACCAACGCATCCAGTTGCGCGTCACTCAGTCCAGCTCCAAGTGCGGCCATCGTCGGGGACTTGCCAACTGCTGCTCCCCCTTCTTTGATCGCCTTTTTCACAGTGGCATCGTCTCTTGTCTTCCAGAATGCCGGGTCCTTGAAACTTGCCGGTGGAGGCTTCAGGGCCGCCGCTGCTACTCCATCACCTCCACCAGTGGCACCGTGGCATGCGACACAGGTGTTTGCATAGAATTCTGCCGCCTCATCTGCTTGCGCGATGGTCGCCGAAACGAGCAGCGCGGCCAACGTGATGGTTATCAACTTGAACATAGAGGTTTCCTTTCGAGTTACCCGGAAGACGTCAGCATTACGTGAACACTCAACGGACAATCTGAATCTTCCGTTTGGAGCATACAGCCACCCGAAGTAGTCAACCCTGTCAACGATCACCTCGGACATCCCGACTATCGACCATCCTGAATGAACTTGAGTTGAGTTCGGTGGCGCCTATCTGAATCAAGGAGGACAGCATGCATCGAGACCCCTTTCAGATCGTCCGCCAGGTGCCTGGTTTTGCGTCGATTCTCGCCCGCAAGCCGCTCCTGGCTGCAGCGGTGCTACGCAGCCAGGCGATAGAGTGGAGGCGTGGCCGAGCAGGCAAGAAGAGCTTGTCGTCCATCGACTTTGCAGTCACTTACGCATGCCAGGCCAGCTGCGAGCACTGCTCTGCGACCAGCCTTCATGACAAAGTGAGGGAGAAGAACCGCCTCTCCTTCAGTGAGATGGCGGTGCTCGGGCGCAAGCTCGCCGATATGGGTGTGTACGAGGTCAACTTTACAGGTGGCGAGCCGACACTGCTGAAGGACCTTGAAGCAATCATCGCCTGCTTCAACCCACACCGCACCTTCATCGGGCTCAACACCAACGCAGACTTGATCGATGCCAAGCGGCTCACCTCGCTAAATGATGCCGGAGTCGACCTGATGAAGATGAGCCTCGACTCAGCTGACCCTGAGACCCACGACCAGAACCGAGGTCTCCCGGGGAACTTCGCCCATGTCATCAAGCTCCTCCGAGAGATCCAGGCACTCAACGGGATCCGGGGACACATCTGCAGCGTGGCGAGTCCAACTCTGCTGCAGAACGGTGACGTCGAGCGGCTCATCGAGCTGGCAGCACAGTATGACGCGACGATTGGCTTCTCATTGCCTGTCGCAGTGGGTCGTTGGGGAGGGCAGTACGAGGTCACCCTCGCTGATGAAGATCTCGAGCGTCTGCGTCAGGCCAGCCGACATCCCCGCCCATTCATCCAGCGCACCCTCGGCC
>CAZBDA010000049.1:0-34140 GCA_964490445.1 uncultured Rickettsiales bacterium
TGCTCTGGGGGGGTGGCACGGACCCCTTCGATCCCGACACGGACGGCGACGGCATCGACGACGGCTCCGAGGGCAGCGGTGACGACGATGGCGACGGCATTCCCAACCTGCTGGACCTGGACAGCGACGGTGACGGCATCCCCGACAGCGAGGAGGGCAGCGGAGACAACGACGGCGATGGTGTCCCCAACTTCGTCGACGAAGACGCCGACGGCAACGGCATCCTAGATGCCGACGAAGATCAGCAGATCGACTCCGACAACGACGGCGTACCCGATGTCCTCGACCCCGACGATACCGATGGCGTCAACGGCGACTACGACGGCGACGGCCTGAGCAATGGCGACGAACTTGCAGCGGGCGCCAACCCCTTCAGCTCCGACTCCGACGGCGACGGCATTCCCGACTCGGTGGAAGGCCTCGACGACAGCGACGGAGATGGCGACGCCGATGCCATCGACCTCGACTCGGACGGCGACGAGATCCCGGACAGCGTCGAGGGAGTCGACGACGTGGACGGAGACGGCATACCCAACTACCTCGATGACGACAGTGACGGCGACGGTGCGTCGGACGAGGACGAGGGAGTAGGCGACGTCGACGGCGACGGGATCCCGAATTTCATCGACGCCGATGACGGCAACATCGTCGATGACGACGCCGATGACGACGGGCTGACCGACGAAGAGGAAGAGCAACTCGGTACCGACCCCTTTGATGCCGACAGCGACGACGACGGTCTCCTCGACGGCGAAGAGCCGGCGTCTGACTCCGACGGGGATGGCCTCATCGATCCCCTCGACCGGGACGATGACGACGACGGCATCCTCACCGGCTTCGAGATCAACTACACACTGGACTTCGATGACGACGGCACCCCGAACCACCTCGACCTGGACAGCGATGATGACGGCATCTCCGACAGCGAAGAGGGCGTCGGCGACGAAGACGGCGACGGCATGCCCAACTTCCTCGATCTGGACGCCGACGGCGACGAGGCCCCCGACGTGGACGAGGGCACCGAGGACCTCGACGGCGATGGCATTCCGAACTACCTGGACAGCAACGACGAGGATGGCCCCCTGGGCGACCTCGATGGCGATGGTCTCAGCAATGCCGATGAAGATGTGTGGCGTACGGACCGACGAAACCCCGACAGCGACGGCGACGGAACATCCGACGGCGACGAGGTCGCGGCAGGAACCGACCCGAGATCAGGTGGGTGCTCCTGCTCGCTGAGCCTCGCCGACCGGTCCGATAGCAGCGCTGCTCTGCTGCTGTTGCCGCTGCTGGCTGTTGCCCGCAGACGACGGCGGCACTGAGCTTAAGCCCCCTTGCGCGCCATCACGATCAGCCGATACGGACGTCCGTCTGTGTTGGAGGTGCGCGAACATCCCGATCCCGAGCCCACAGAGGGCGAGGTGCGCATCCGCGTCGCTGCTGCGGGCCTGAACTTCGCCGAGATCGCAGCCCGCCAGGGATTGTATCCCGACGCTCCGCCACCACCGTGCGTGGTCGGCTACGAGGTCGCCGGGACGATCGACGCGGTCGGTCCCGGAGTGACGTCTCTGGCACCAGGCGAGCGGGTCGCTGCGCTGACTCCATTCGGCGGCCATAGCGACTGCATTGTGCTGCCATCCGCGCTGGTCTTTTGCATCCCGGATAGCCTGCCCTTTGTCCAGGCAGCAGCCATTCCAGTGAACTACCTGACCGCCCACCACATGCTGTTCTACGTAGGCAACACCCACCCCGGCAGCAAGGTGCTGATTCACATGGCGGCAGGCGGCGTCGGAACCGCTGTCCTGCAGTTGCTGCAGACGGTCGACGGCATCTGTTCCTTCGGCACCGCATCGGCCTCAAAACACTCCTACCTACGCGAGATGGGCTGCACTCATCCCATCGACTACCGAACCCTGGACTACGTGCAGGAGGTCCAGCGCATCACCGGCGGGCAGGGTCTCGACCTGGTGCTCGACCCCCTGGGTGGACGGGACTGGAAACGGTCCTGGCACCTGCTCGCTCCGACCGGCCGGATGGTCGCGTTCGGCTTTGCCAACATGATCGGCGGGCAGCGCCGCAACCTGCTGCGGGTAGCCCACGGCCTGGTGCAGATCCCACGCTTCAATCCCATGGCTGCGATGAACACCAACCGCACGATGCAGGGGGTCAACATGGGCAAACTCTGGGACCTGGTCGATGTACTGCGCCACCAGATGGAACGGATCATCGAACTGTACGCCCTCGGCGTGGTCAGGCCTCATGTGCATGCCGAAGTGCCCTTTTCACAGGCCGCACAGGCCCACGCAATGCTCGAGAACCGGGACAACCTCGGCAAGGTGGTGCTGACCCCCGACTGAGCGGTAGAGCACGGGTGCTGCTACCGTCAGCCCGTGGGCATAGACGGCAAACGGAGCGCTCTGTACTGGACCTGCGGGCTGGCCGTGCTCGCTGCCGCCTACCGGGCCTGGCTGGCGCGGATCTTCTGGGGGCACGAGGAAGAGGACTGGGCCAACCTCATCCACATCGACCGCATCGCCCACAGCCTGCGCAGCGGCACGGCATTCGGCGAGAACTTCGTCGAGCTCATCGACCTCGAACACATGCCGCTGTTCACCTGGCTTTGTGGCAGCAGCGCGGCGCTGGTGGGCGACGCACAGCTCGGGGCCGGGTGCATCACCATCCTCATGGGAGCGATCACCGTGGGGCTGGTCACCTGGATCGGCTGGCGCTGGCTGTCCCCTGCCGCCGGGATCATCGCGGGCCTGCTGGTCACCTTCCAGCCCGAAGCCGCCCTGTATGCGTCGTCACCGCTGCGCGAGTCCACCTACCACGCGCTGATGCTCGGCGGAGTCGCGCTGGTGGGAACGCGCCGCTTCGGCCTGGCTACTCTGCTCCTTGCGCTGGCCTTCCTGTGCCGATTCAACATCGCCTTTTCCATCCTGCCGGCCCTGCTGCTCTGGGGTCTGCTGCAGTGGCGCGAGACGCCTGCCGAACAGCGCCGCGACATCATCCGCGGGCCCATGCTTACGGTCGCCGCCGTCCTGCTGGTGGTGCTGGCCTGGGCAGCCTTCTACCGCAGCCACTCCGACTCGGGTTCCTGGGTGTTCTGGGGCGGTGTGGTCGACAAGAACGCCGGCCGCGCCGTCCTGGACCTGGCTCCGAACGAGCGAATCGAGGCCATCGGGCTGGCACTGGGCGGCGTGTTCACCGCCGTGCTGCCGCGCCACTTCGGCTGGCTGGCGAGCGTGCTCGCAGTCCTGGGCTTGGTGCGGCTGAAGCAGATGCCCGGCTCCGACATCCAGGCGGCTCGCTGGTTGCGCCTGGCCGGCCTGTCGACCCTGGCACTGTTCGCGATCACCGCCGTGGTCAGCGCCTATCCTCCGGACCACAACCTGTACTGGAAGTGGCTGTGCCCCTCGGTCCCCTACCTGGCACTGTTTGCCGCGCACGCCGCCGTTCAGTTGCTGACTCAACTCCGTCAGCGCGAACCCTTTGGCCGCAATGCGGCCCTTGCCGCCGCACTGGTACTGGCCCTGTCGACCGCCTGGGACTACAGCAACCAGACTCGTCACCAGGTCGGTCTGTCCGAGGAATACGCCGGCACGCAGGTCCGCCTCGCTCGCTGGGTCGAAGATGACTGGCCGGCAGGCACCGCAGTGCTGACTGCCTTTGGCGAGATCGCCCATCTCTACCTCAGTAGCAGGCCCTCTGCGCCGCGCGCCTTCGACTGGCTGCAGCACGCTCCCAGAGACGACCGCGGCGCCCTGGGCGCGTGGCTCGAGGCCAACAGGGTGGGGCTGCTTCTGTGGTACCACGAGGAATGGACCGGCGCGTCCGACGTGGCCGGATTCCTGGCCGAGAGGACCATCCTCCGACTGACACCCACCGTCCTCGTCGAACCGATCGCACGCGTGGACCTTCCCGATGGAGACCGTCCCGACGGAGCCGGCTTCACCGTCTACCAGGTGCGCACTGCCAATCCGGTCTTTGGGCCCGCCCGGGCCGCCCCCGAGGTCCCCAACTCCGAGCCAGGAGCTACGCCTTGAGCCCGGCCCCTGCATCGAGGCTACGCAGCCCGCTGGCCGGCGCGCTGCTGACTTCGATCCTCGCACTGCTGTACCGGGGCTGGCTGACCCGGCATTACTTCGGCGCCGAGGAAGAAGACTGGGGCAACCTCGGCATCACCTTCGGCACACTGCAGTCGGGCTTTCGCTACGTCGAGATGGAGCACATGCCGCTGTTCACCGGGCTCGCGGCAGCGGCGACCGCATTCACCGGCGATGCCGAACTCGGTGGAGAGATCATCGCCGTGCTCAGCGGGGCCGTCGGCGTCGGCGCGGTGACCTGGATGGGCTGGCGCTGGCTGTCCCCAGCGGCAGGCGTCCTCGCCGGGCTGCTGCTGGTCTTCCAGCCGGACTCAGCCCTGTACGCGGCGACACCCCTGCGGATCTCCACCTACACCGCCCTGTCCCTGCTGGCAGTGGCGATGATCGGCGAGCGGCGTACCTGGCTGGCCGGGTTGTTCCTGTCCCTGGCCTTCCTGTGCCGCTTCGACGTGCTGCTCACAGTCGTCCCGGCTCTGGTCCTGCTGGTGGGCCTGCGCTGGTCGCAGCGAGCCAGGAGCAGCGAGCCGGGGGCTGCGAACGATGTAGCCGGCCCGTTGCGGGCACTGATTCCACTCGCGGCAGTGGTTCTGGGCTGGGCGGCCTTCTACAAGGCGAAGCTGGGCACGTGGGCCTTCTGGGGTGATGTCGCAGCCCGCAATACCGGCGAGTACGCCCACCTGGGTCTGGGAAAGCGCCTGGGGCACGGCCTGGACACGCTGTTCGGGGTGCTCACCAGCGTCATGCCGCAGCACATCGGCCACGCCATACTGCCGCTGGCGCTGCTCGGCCTGCTGCTGCTGGTGCGGGGCAACGCTCAGCGCCCAGACGCCGGCCGCTGGCTCGCCCTGTGCGCGGCCTGCGCCCTCGTGTTCTTTGCCGTAACCGTAACGTTGAGTGCCTACCAACCCGATCACAACCTGTACTGGAAGTGGCTGAGTGCGCTGGTCCCCTACCTGCTGCTGTTGGCTGCACATGGTGCCCTGGTCGTGCTCGCAGGACTGCGGCAACCCGGCAGCCCGGCACGCAAGGGGCTGGTCCTCGCAATTGCCCTCGGCTTACTGGTCGCCACAGCCCTGGACTGGCGGGCGGAGACGCAACGGCAGATGCAGCGTTCCGACTCGTGGTACGGCACTCAGATCCGCCTGATGCGCTGGGCAGAAGAGGCGCTGCCCCCTGACGTCGGCATCGTCGCCGATCTGATCCCCTCCACCTTCGAGGCCCGGCACAGCAGCTCCATGCGCTTCTTCTCCTGGTCCCGCGAGGACCTGCCCCACGGCAACCCCGACAGGTTCGGCCGCTGGCTGGTCGAGAACCGGATTTCCCTGGTTATCTGGTTCCGCGAGGACTGGGTGGGCGCCACTCGCGCCGCGCCCTACCTCACCGACGGCCGCTGGCCGGTCGACGCCGGGCCCGTTCGGCTCGTTCCCATCGCTCGCGAAGACGGCTACGGCTTCATTGCCTGGCAGGTCACTGGTAGCGTGCAGGTGCCGCAGCCGAGCACTCCACCACCACCCCGTGCCGGCGCGACTGGGATGACGCCATGAGCTCAGAGCCACACGAACAACCTGTCCCTGTACTGGCCGCCTGGAGCGAGGCGCTGCCACCTGTGCTGGCCCTGCTCAGCGAGCAGCAGCGCGGGCCCTTCCGACAGGAATTGCAGCGCTATCTTGCCGCGGTTCGCTTCCAGCCGAACGACGTCCGGGAGCACAGCGAAAGCCTCAAGAAGTTGCTCATCGAAGCGGCACGCGCTGCCAGTCAACCGGCGGCCATCAGCACCACCCGCGACCTGCGCGAGGCAAGCGAGCTCGCAAGACTCTGCGAGCACCTGCTGGCCTACTGGAGAGACGCGGAACAGGCGAGCGGCAAGGACAGTTCGTGCGGCGCGGCCGACGGAATGCGGGGCGAGACGTTCTTCGGTCCGCGACTCGGCGGGCCGGGCCGGGCCGGCGCGGTCACCCGAGCGAGCGAAGAGGACCCCAGCAGCTAGCCTGACCGGACAGCAGCGCAACGTGACGCGAAGACAGGCAGCGATCTCCCTCCGCCCTCTGGATGAGGAGCCTCGAATCACATAAAATTCCACTTTGCGCTGCTTCGGGCCAGAGCAGAGCGGCGCTATCGAGGTCGCCCCAAGGGCACAGAGGGAGAGGCACATTGTTCCGTAGCCTGCTCGTGGACAACTGGATGAGGTTCTTCTTCAGCCCTGGGCTTGGCGCACTGGGCGGACTTGCAGCCTGGCTCCTGTACAGCCTCTCGGACCAGGTGATCGAGTCTCCGATGCTCTCCGATGCATCCCAGTTCGCTTGCATGGGCTTTGCCATCGCGGTTGCCTGCAACCTCCTGCCCAGCATTCAAGACGGCCAGGGATTCCTGCGTATGTGGCGACAAGGCATGATCGCCGGGATCATCGGCGGCATCTTCGGCCTGCTGGTCGGGCTACTTATCTATCTCGTCTCCGAGTGGGTCGACATGCACAACTTCGTGCCCCGCCTGGCCGCCTGCCTGCTCGTGGGCACCCTGGTCGGCCTGTCCTCGCGCATCACGTCGCTGGACCGATTCACGGGGCTGGCAACCCTGGGCGGCTTTCTCGGCGGACTGCTGGCGGTTGTCGCCTGGTTTCTACTGGAGCAACTCGGCGAAGGTTCCGGCATGAGCGACGTGCTCGCGCCGCTGCTGGTCCCCGTGACGCTGGGCTTTGGCATCGGAGCGACCACCTACTCCCTTCCCTCGTTCGTGTCGGGCGGCGACCTCACCGTTCTGACGGGTCAGTTCCGTGGCCAGGGCAAGAAGATCCAGGCCGACGACATCCTGGTAGGCAACAACAAGCGCCAGTTGCAGTGGGTGCTGCCGAAGTGGGAGGGAGTCCAGGACCCGCACGCCAAGATCGAAGTCCGGGTCGACGGCAAGGGCTACAAGCATTCCATCCGCAATCTCTGCACCAAGAACGTCATCGTCGTTCGCGATGGCCGCAAGCACCGGATCAAGAGTAAGCATTCCATGCCACTGGAAGACGAGGACGTGCTGGTGTTCGCCACCGGGCGCAACTACGTCAAGGTTCGCTACAACCAGGACATGGGCGAGTAGGCCGATGACAGCCCCACGTCTTGCACTGGTCGCGCTGCTCTGCCTGCCCGCCGCCGCGCTCGCCCAAGAGCTCAGCGAAGCCGGCACAGAATCGAACAAGCCCTGCAAGTACCCGACTGAACTGCTCTGGCACAACGAGAGGGGTGACGACCGGTTCCGCATGGGCGTGTCGGTACTCAACGAGAACCGGGAACAGCAGGTGCCGAACCTCACAAAGGAGTACTTCAAGGTGTTCCTGGACGACCAGCAGGTAGATCCCAGGGTCGTCGAGGTCGAGCAGAGCAAGAGCGTGTTCAGCGAGGCTACAAGCGAAGCGGCGCCGGAGGCCACCGCGAAGCAGGGTATGGACCCTGTCCACTACGACCTGTACTTCTCCTTTGACCTGACGGCGTCGATGGCGGATGTCATCGAGTTGAAGGGGAAAAAGTTCTCCAAAGCCAACATCGCGGCCAACAAGATCCACAAACTGTTCGTCAAGAAGAAGTTGTTCGGCAAAGACGACCGGGTCTACATCTCGGGGTTCACCTCGCAGATCCAGCGAGACTTCATGGGAGCGGGGCTCGGCCTCAGCAAAGACCGAGAGGCGCTCAAGGCCGGCCTGCGCAAGATCGTCACATTCGAGCCTGAGGGCAGCGACGCCGCGCTCTACCGCGCGATGGACTTCAACCTGAAGGCCATCCGAGACGGTGCCGCGGACTACACCGGCGAGAACGAACGCCGGCAGGCCGTCCTGATCGTCATCACCGACAGCTTCAATGGCCTGGACATCGACACCGACGGGGGGCGGGTCAAGAGTTGCAGGAACAACAAGCGACTCACGGACAGGGTGCGAGAGTCCGTCCTCGCGACCAGCGAGGCGACCAACGGCAACTTCAAGCTCTTCATGCTGGCACTCGGTGAACAGGGCGAAACGGGCACCTACAAGCTCAACGGCAAGCTCAGCAAGAAATGCAAGATCCGCAAAGCGCAGCAAGAGGTCGTCGACACGCGCTCGTTCGCTGCGATCACCGCGGGCCTCAAGGAACTTGTCTTCGTGGCGCACCCGAACCCGCTGCAGGTACTCGGCCACCTCGAGACCCAGTTCGAACACCTCTCCCAGGCCTACGAGATCTCTTACAAGCCACCCGCGGGCGTCAACCGCCCCAAGAAGTTCCGAGTCGAAGTCGAGATCGGCGACTACAAGTGCGGAGACGAGACCGAGACGGCCTCCGGCTTCATCCGTAGCGCGGAATCCACCAGCAAGCACAGCCCCGAAGAAATCGCGATGCTCCTCGGCGCGCTCATATTCAGCTTCTTTTTCATTCCCCGCAGCCTGAACAACATGTTGGCTCGCGTTTCCGGTCGCTCAGGTAGCGCGGTGCGAGCCCGGCCCAGGAAGAGGCGGCGGCGCAAGAAGAAGAGAAAGTAAGCGCCGGGCAGGGAACGAGCGAGCGCCCCCGGCACCCATCGACTGGGCCAGCGCGGCGCGCTACTGGCAGCGACCTTCCAGCAGCGGGTACAAGGACTTGAGGCTCGGGGACTTGACCAGCCGGCCGGTAACGTCGAGGTCAATGGTGATGGCAATGCAGCTGGGCTTGGCGGAGTTCCATCGCTCGGACAGCGTGTACCTCTGCTCCTTGCCCTTCGCTGCCGCCGCCTCTGTCCCATCACCGAGGTAGACGAAGCGTAGCTGGGTCTTGCCGGGGCCGAAGGTAGCCCCCGTCCAACGGCCGGAGTTGCCGCCGTCAGCACACTCCGGCTTGCCGCCGGAGTCGATCGCGAACGTAGTGCGCATCTCACCCTGGCTGCTGATGCGCGCCTGGCCGGTCACGGCCGCATCGCCGGGATAGCTCATCATGACGCAGACGCGGTGCTTGATGCTGCTCGCTGCCGCCGAACCTTCGAGGGCGAGCTTCAGGCTCAGCACACCTTCGCCGCTTTCTCCCTTCGCCACACCCGGCGCACGCACTACGAGGTACACGCTGGAGTCCTCGAGGCCACTCTCTGCTTCGAGACTGGCAACGACCGTGGACGCACGCATGAACCCGGTCAGTGCCTGGGCCAGGTCGACCTTGCCACGCTGGTAGGCCAGGTCGTCGACCGTCGCCGTATGCACCGCCACGCCGCGCTCCTGGGTGCGATATTCCATACGCCACTGGCCCTCGGCGGCAGCGCCGCCAGAGACCTCCAGCGTTCCGGCGAAAGACTGCCGGCCTACGTGGTAGCTCATCTTGTGCCGGGAGCCGATGTTGTGCCAGGACCATTCGCCCGACCCTGCATCGCCGCCTTCGGCCAGCGCAGCCGCCGTCACAGTCCCCGGGTCCTCAAGCTCGGCAGGAGCAACTTCGTCTGCCTCCGCCGCAGTTCTCGCCTCGGTCTCGGGCTGAGTCTGCGTCTCGGGCTGAGTCGTCACCACCTCAGCTGCGCCCTGCAGGATCGATCCATCCAACTGCAGGTCTTCACCACGACGCAGGTAGGTGAGCTCGTCATCCTCGACCAGTTCGGCGCCATGGGGAACAATCACCAGGCGCACCGGAAACACTGTTCCATCACCCCAGAACCGAGCCCACGACTTGTGGCGCCGGGTCACCGAGAACCAGTACGAGTTGCCCTCGCGACGCGAATCGAGGCGAATGCGCGGACGATCATCACCAGGCTGGGGGACCAGCCACACGTCGGGACTCTGGATGGTCTGCTCGTTGTAGAACTCCAGGGTGCGCAGTTCAACGAGCGTGAGCCGGCTGTCGCCGCCGAGGCTGGGACGACACGGCAAGGCCGGATTCCAGTCACCCCCACAGCCCACAACCGTGTAGTCATACGGCTTGCCAACCATGGCCTCATCGCCCTCGAGCAGCCTCGGGCTCTGCTCCTCCGCCAGTGGGTCCGGGGCAAAGGGATCCGTCAGCTGGACCAGCAGCAGCACCGCCACCAGGAACAACAGCACGGACATCAAGACCATGACCAGAGGCAAACCGGTGGACGGCTTCACGCCGTGTTCGGTGTCGTCGTCCTCGACGTCGTCCCAATTGATGGCGCTGATCTCGGCCGAGCCCGCGGAGAGCTCCGGCGACGACAGGACCGGGTTGTTCGTGCCGGTATGCACGATGCGCTCATCGCGGCGAGCTCTGGGCCCGTGCCTGAGCACCTCGGGTGCCGTCATGCAGGGCTCGTCTTCGATCTCGAAAATCATCCCGGCGATGGGCTCATAGCGCTCGTTGGCACGAAGCGCTCCAGGCGCCTCAGCCTGCATGGACATCAGTGGGATGGGCTTGCTGCTCTTGTGCTGGGCAAAGACCTGGAACATGAAGGTCTCTTCCTCGATCCCGGGATACAGCACCAGGCCTACCTGGAAGGGCACCTGGTCCAGGTCGTACTTCAACTCAGCCAGCAGTGCCGGCAGACGGATGTTGTGGGACAGGGGATCGTAGCTATCACCCGCTGCGAACTGCTGCGGCGCCACGATGCGCACCAGGCCGACGATCTTCTCCTCGCCGTGCGCGGGGAAGGTCCGCGCCATGAAGCCCAGCGCCACCAACAGCTCGGCCTCTTCCTTGTCGTTGCTTGCGCTTAGAACCCCGCCCATGAAGCGCACCCTGGTAACCCTGACGTGGTTCTCGGCCGACTGGGTACCCAGGAGCACACCCAGCTGGTCGGTCCCCTCATCGACCACCTTGGCCGCCTGCTGCTCGAGAATGGGCAGGACCGGACCCTCGTTGACGTCATGGCCCAGCAACAACCACTCGGGGGCCTCGCGCCGGACCACGCCTAGCTGGTGCACCTCGCGTTCTATCCCGCGCGGAATGCCGCGCGAACTGGCGGCTGCAGTAGCAAACTCGCCCTCCTCGACTCCCTCGTCCGCTAGGACTTGAAATCGCCAGGGGAGACGCCCCGCCACCTCCCTCCTCGGGATGGGCCCGAACAGGCGAATGCCAGGCAACAGAGGCGTACCAGCGCCACGGTTGCAGAAGAAGCCCACCGAAGTCTCCTCGGTGCCCAGTTGCGGAGCCAGTACGAGGGCAAACTGGTAGGGGCGGTGAAAGTCACGATGGGTAAGCAGGTCATAGCGACTGAGAAACACCGCCATGTTCGGGTGAGTGTGGTACCAGCCGAGCAGCAGCAGTTCCTCGCCGGCCTCACGACTCATCTGCTCCATCTGGTCGATGAGGTCATCCCACACCGAAAACGTGAACTTGAAGTGGACCGGCGAACTGTCCTCGTCGCGGGCGATGGCGATGTGGGTGACCTTGATGCTCTCGTAGTCGCCAGCAGAGGTGCCGAGCAGAATGCCGGCCACTTCCTTGTCGGTCTCGATGGAGCGCTGCCCCTCGGCCTGTAGGGTCATTGCCACCTGCCAGTCCAAGTAGACCACCGGCATGTCAGCCGGGATCTCGGACTCGGCAATCGCACCCACGTAGTAGTGCTCGCCCGGCGCCACGAAGTTGCCGGTGCCCCAGCCGGTATCCGTCTCGAGAAAAATCGGCTCGTCGGTGCTGGTCATGAACTACCGGAAGGCAGGTTGCTTATGGCGGGGATCCGACACTGGCGTGGGCCGTAATCGGCACTGCGTGGATGCTCTGTGAGACTGCTTCTTGATATCATGCTCCCTTGCGTTCGTACAAGGCAGCCGGCCAAGCAAGCCGCGCATTCTCTGCAAGGCCACCAGGCACTCAATGGACCGAATTCGCTTCCCATTGACCCCCTACGACGGAGACATGAGGCCCGAGGACTTCGACACTCAGAAGATCGGGATCAGCACCCGTCCCGCACGGCGCGGACAAGCGGGACGCGCGCGGCTGCAGGAGATAGCGCACTGCGGGGGCTCAGCCCTCGTTGACGAAGCGCAGGAATTCCTCGTCGCTGGCGCCAGCAGGCACCAGCAGCATCACCCCCATGCCGTGGTCTCGGTCGGGGCCTTCCTGGCACACCCAGCGCACCTCGGCATCCAGGGAGAACTCCCGCCCTGTCGCCGGGTGTGACACGAACATCGCGAACTTGCTGCCCAGGGCCAGCGGCTCGGTAGTGGGGATGAACATGCCCGTCTGCGACACGTTGCTCGTGTAGAAGGCAAGCTGCTTCTCCTGGCTCTTTACACGCAGGGCCAACCGGCCGCGACGGCGGGGCTGGGTCTTGTCGCGACGCGACAGCATCAGCGCCACATCCTGGCGGTGCTCATGGGCCGAGTGATCCTCGGGCAGCGCAGCACGATAATGTCCCACGTCGGCGAGATACTTGGCCCACCGTTTCCGCAGTTCGCTATCCATGAGGAAGAAGCGCAAGCCCAAGCCGGGAATGCCACCGACGAAAGCAGCCTCCTCGGCCAGTACGACGCGTTCCACTGTCGCCAGAGCCTGGAGGCTCCCTTCCGGTAGTGTCACGACCAGTTGCACCAACTCACCGATCGGCAGGTGATCGATGCTCTCGGCAAAGACACCCTCGCCACTGACATTCACCACCACCCGCGGCCTGTCCACCCCCTCGTGGCGCACCAGGACATCCAACTCGACCTCGTAGCGGGGGCAGTGGTCGGTGCCGTCGTCCGGCGCAACCTGGATATTGCCTGTAGTCACGAACTCAGATTCGTCGTCCATCACTGCCTCGTTGGATCCAGTTACGGCAGGCATTCTTGCACGAGTCCAACAAGAGCGCCGAACGCGCTCCCTGGTTTGGATGCAAACCAGGGTCGGGACTTGATTCTCTGGCCCGAGATCGGTACATCGTGACCACTTCCGCTGAGATGATGGGGCCACACAGCACCGGAATGACGTTGGTGATGATCGAAGTAGAGGACCTCTCGAAACGCTACGGAACCACCCTTGCCGTACATGGGATCAGCTTCCAGGTCGCCGAGGGCGAGGTTCTCGGTTTCCTCGGTCCCAACGGCGCGGGCAAGACCACCACTATGCGTATCCTCGCCGGCTCACTGGGAGCCACCTCGGGGACCGCACGGGTGGCCGGCTTCGACGTCGCCGCCAGTTCGCGTGAAGTTCGCCGGCGCATCGGCTACCTGCCCGAGCGACCTCCGCTGTACACAGCAATGACTGTCCGTTCGTACCTGGACTTCGCCGCACGCCTGCGAGCGGTTCCTGCGGCAAGGCGTTCCGCCGCCGTCGAGCAAGCCATGGAACGGACCGCCCTCGGCGAAGTCCGTGGCCGGGTCATCGGCCACCTGAGCCGCGGCTTCCAGCAGCGAGTCGGTATCGCCCAGGCCCTGGTTCACAACCCTCCCCTCCTGATCCTCGACGAGCCCACCTCCGGCCTCGATCCCGCACAGGTCGCCGAGATCCGCACGCTACTCGGCGAACTTCGCGGCCACCACACCGTGGTGCTGTCCACCCACATTCTCAGTGAGGTCGCCGCATCCTGTGACCGCGTACTCATCATTGCTGGTGGGCGCCTGGTGGCTTCGGGCACCGAAGAGGACCTGCGCAGCTCCCTCGGAGCCACCCATCGCATCCAGCTGCTCCTGTCGCGGGCCGATGAAGGCACTGCAGAAGGCCTGGGCGCAGTGCCCGGCGTCGACCATGTCACACAGAACCCGGACGGCACGTACCTGGTGTCGACCGGCAGCGAGGATCTTCGCGAACAGGTCAATGCAGCCGCCGCGCCCTGGGGACTGCTCGAGAGCCGACCCGGCGCAGGCCTCGAGGAGCTCTACCTGCAGGCGGTCTCCAACGCCGAGGTGAACTCGGAGCGCGAGGACGCATCATGATGATCCTGCACGTCGCCCGCCGAGAATTGCTGCAGTACCTGCGCTCGCCCTTTGCCTACCTGGTGAGCGCAGCGTTTCTGTTCATCGCCGGCGTGTTCTTTGCGCTCATCCTCGACAACTTCGTGCAGTTCAGCAGCCAGGGAGCGATGTACGGGCAAGGGGGACTGAGCCTCACCCAGGGGCTCATCGAGCCCTTCAGCTCGACCCTGGGGCTGCTGTTGGTTCTGTTCCTGCCGATCCTGACCATGCGGGTACTCTCCGAAGAGCAGCGCACCGGCTCCATGGCGTTGCTGCTGAGTTCCCCCATCTCCTCCCTGGAGATCGTCCTGGGCAAGTGGCTCGGCTTAATGGCGTTGCTGCTGCTCCTCATGGGGGTCGGCCTGGCCTACGTCCCAGCCGTGCTGATGCTGTTCGGAGAGGCGCCCCTGGCTCCGCAGCTCAGCGCACTGCTGGGAGTCGTGCTGCTGGCCGCAGCGGGTTCGGCGGTGGGGGTGATGGCTTCCTCCCTGAGTAGCCGCCAGATCGTCGCGGCAGTGCTGGCCTGGCTGCTCCTGCTGGGATCCTGGATCCTGAGCTTCCTGGACAGTGTCGAGGGAGCGATCGGCGAGGTGGGCGGAGCCATCGGCTTGATTCTCCACTACGAGAGCTTCGGCCGAGCCTTGATCCGCAGCAACGATCTCTCCTACTTCGTCATCGTCACGGCATTCTGCTTGTTCGTCGCGCAGCAGCGGGTCGAGAGTCACCGGTGGAGTTGATGTCATGCTGCTGACTCTCTGTGGACGACTCCTGGGCGCAGCTGGGCTGCTGTCTCTGCTGCTGTTCGCAGGGCTGCAGTGGTTTGCACCGGACACTCCAGGACAGCACTGGACCGCCGTGGCCGCTGCCGTCGGCCTGGCAGGCTGGCTGTATCTCGACTGGTCGGTGGTGCGCGGCTTCTTCTCGTCACAAGGCGGCAAGTCCCAGGCGTCGTCGTGGCTCCTCGTCGTGCTGGTCGCCGGGATCGCCGGCCTGCTGCAGTTCACCGCGGAACGTGAGCCTCAGCGCTGGGACCACACCGAGACGCGAATGCACAGTCTCACCGAGCAGGGCAGCGCCGTGCTCGAGAAGCTCCCTGCCGACCAGGACGTGGAGATCGTTGGCTTCTACGTGAGCCTCGGCGACCGCTTCCAGGAGAGCCAGCGGCAGGCTTTCCAAGCCCTTACCGAGGCGGCACGCGCTGTGCGGCCGTCCATTGACGTCCAACTGATCGACCCCGAAACCAGCCCTGCACGCGCCGCGCAGAGCCGCGTCACCAGCAACGCGACTGTCGTGGTGTCACTGACCCCGGCGAGTCCTGCGGACAGCCCGCCGCGCACCGAGACCCTGCAGAACCCCGACGAGGCAGCCCTGGTCAACGCGCTCCTGCGCCTCAGCAGCGGTGAGCGACCGGCGGTCTACATGATCACCGGGCACGGCGAGTCCTCGCTCACCGGCAGTGGCGCCGATGGGGTGACCGTCCTCGCCAGGCGCCTGGATGAACTCGGGCTCAGGGTCAACGAACTCGACACGCTACGGGGCGCCGACATCCCACCCGATGCACGACTGCTGGTCCTCGCCGGGCCGGCCGTGCCGCTCACCGGGGACGAAGCCGGACGGATCCGCCTCTGGGTCGAAGCCGGAGGCTCCCTGCTCGTCTGTAGCGAGCCGAGGCTGCCGGGTGATGAACGCCCAGGGGCCGGCCAGACGGGGCTCGAAGAGGCGCTGTTGGCCTGGGGCCTGCAAGCAGCTGACGACCTGATCTTCGACGAGGTCATGCGCCGCGCCCTCGGCGACGCAACCTTCCCGATCTCGGAGAAGTTCGGCATACACGAAATCACCACCGAGTTGCGCCTGCCCCTGGTGCTGGGCACGGCACGCTCGATCATCACCATCGAACCGGAGCCCGAAGGCGTCGCTCTGAGTTCCCTGGCGATCACCTCGGCGGCGGCCTGGGGCGAAACCCAGCTCGACGCCGAACGGTTCGGACCCGACGAGCAGGATCACCTGGGCCCTGTGACTCTCGTGGGCGCAGCGGAGATCACAGCTGGCGCGGGGACCCCACCGGGCCGAGTCGTGCTGGTGGGCGACCGGGACTGGCTCTCGGATGGACTGGTTGGCGAATTCGGCAACCTCGACTTCGCCACCCGCGTGGTCGGCTACCTCGCCCGCCGCAGCGAACTGGTCGAGATCCCACCCCGCGGACCAGCCACGGGCTCCCTCACGATCACCTTCCTGCAGGAGCTGCTGGTGATCCTGACCGCGGTACTGCTGGTACCGGGTGCCTTCCTGCTTGCTGCTGGCGTGGTCTGGGCCTGGCGCAAGAACCTGTAGCTGCTGCCTCAGGGCTTAGCGGCGCGCAGTGCCCTGGGCAGTGCGGCGGTAGTCAGAACCGGCCACCGCGACGAACTCGCACATCTCACAGAGTCGGCTGAAGATGCGTTCACCGACGCGGTCACGAAGCATCGGACGACCCGACTGCACGGAATGTTCCGCGCGCCCCTGGTAGGCAGGATTCACCGCCGCAGAGTGCTGCTCAACCGCTACGCCTGGATCGAAGTTGGTGGTGCACAGAGTGATCCGGTTGGCGTTGTAACGGCGACTGATGAGGTCGTCGAGGACGGTCTCCTCCCACTCGGTACCCCTGCCCTTGCCGAGCTCATCGATCACCAGCAGGTCGACGTTGACCAGCGGCAACATCACGGCAGCGTCGCCCTGGTGACTGGAGTAGGACCGCTTGAGGTCGTTGAGCAGGTTGCCGTAGTCCACGAACAGGCAGCCCACCCCCTTGCGCAGAGTCAACTCGCGGAAGATCCCCACCATCAGGTGAGTCTTGCCGGTACCGACCGGGCCCCAGAAGACGAGGCCGCCACGCACCGCCGGGTACATGAGGGTGAAGTCCTGGGCAATATTGCGAGCCATCTGCTGCTCAGGGGTAGTCGGCGAAAAACTATCCAGGGTGGAATTCTGGTAGCGGACGCCGATATTCGCCGCATTGAACAGGGACATGCGTCGCTTGAGTTGCTGGCAGCCACAGGCTTGGAACAGCTCATAGCCTTGCTCGTCGCGCTGCATGGAGCCGCCCCGACCCAAGCACAACGGGCAGCTCCAACCCGCCTCTGCCACCTCGGCAACACAGTGAGCGCCGCGGACGCGGATCACGACCTCAGGCTCCTTGAAGGCCGGGCCGGGCGGGGCCGAGTTTGCCGACGGGGTTTGCGTTCCATTGGCCATTACAGGCCCCTCCAATAGCGGTCCGGATCGAACAGCGGATCCTGGCGGCGCAGAGCACGACGACACAGTTCAGTCACAGTCTCCTCCAGGGCATCTGCGCTCATAGGCCCTGCACTCTCTCCCAGGGACGCGAGTACGTCGGCCCGCAGGTCGCGCTGCTCCTGTACCGAAGCACCACGCCACAAGCCATCGTAGTAGCGTCGGCCCATCGCCAGCAAGGTGCTGAAGAGCGCGGCCGTTCCATGTCCCTTTGACTGTATTTCTTCGAGCTCTCCGAGCAGCTCAGCTAGCAGGGAATGGCTCGAGTCCGACCCATCTCGAAGCGCGATCGCGTCACAGAGATCAGCCTCGAGGCCCGAGAGCATGACCGACAGCCGCTGCTGGCTGTCGGACTCCGCCGGGACGACCACCACACCGCCGCAAGAGTGACCACCAACAGATTTCGCCAACGCCGACTCGCCGGCCTTTTGCACGTACCGAGAAAGAGAGCGGAGCGGCAGGCCACGAGGCGGGTTCTTACGAGCCTTCAGGCGCAGTCCCCGTTCCCGTACCGTGTGCAGGACTACCTCGAGCGGGTAGCCAGCTCGCCACCAACCCTCGAGGATGTGCTGATCCATGGACGAGAGGACATGCCCCTCGTCCCGTAGGAAGAGCACGAGCTCCTGGACGTGCGCCGCATACAGGCCGAGATCAGCCGCGGGCGGCGCGCTAGCGGCCTGGCCCTGGTGCTCCGTCGTTCCTTGTTGCAGGCTCAATGGGTCCTCGTCGGCCTGGGAATGGCACGGACAGCAGGCCCGGAGACGGCCCGCCCAAGCAGCCTGCCAGGGGGGCCGGAGTGTAACCGACACCATCGCCGCGGGCCACCAACATCGTGGCGATCTTGCCCCGGGCTGGGAGCCCGCGATAGAGTCGCGCCGGGTCCCGACGCTAAGACCCACCGACTCTCCACCCGGGAATGCCCCATGTCGCGAACTCTGCTGCCGGCACTGTTGCTCTCACTGTCCTTCCTCGCCCTGCTCGCCGTCCCGACGGCCCTGGCCCAGGACAAACCGGACCAGGCGCCGCCTGACGAGGCTCCTGAAGGCGACGAAGGCGACCAGGATGCACCCGGCGACGAGGCCGAAGACGAAGACCTCGACCTGGACGATCCCGAAGAGGAGGACGAGCCCCTCGAAGAAGGCATGGACAACAAGTCCATCTACTCGGACTACAAGGAAGAGCTCCGCGGCGAGGACCCCATCGAAGAGGCCGACGCCTGGAAGAGCTACCTGAAAGCCTATCCCCGGTCCCTGTTCCGACTGGAGATCGAAGCCCGCATCGAGGCCCTCGGCGAGGCTGCCTTCGACGAGTTGCTCGAGGAACAGAGCCTCGACGGCGGCGGCGATGACACGGCCAGCGGCGGCAAGGCCAGAAGGGGCGACGCCAAGAGCGCCGAGATGGACCTGCGCGAACCCATGCTGATCAACATGAATGCCAACACCCGCCGCAAGGCCGAGTTCGGCGTGCTCTGGGGCTTCCAGGACTACTTCAACTATGAGATCGGCTTTGAGTGGGCCTTCCGCAGGCAATTCAGCGCCTTCGGCGCCATCCGCCACGCCGGCAAGGGCATCGGCGCGGGGCTGCAGGCGGGTGCCAAGTACGCACTGATCAAGGACACTCGCACGGGGGTCCTGCTGTCGGGGGCCTTCTCCATCAACCTGGGCTACAGCGCTCTGGACCAGGTCAGCTTTGGGATCGAGCCGTGGCTGGGTTTCGGCTGGATCGCCTCCGACCTCATCCAGCTGCAATCCTCGATCGCGTTCAGTCTGCGCATCGACAAGCTACACACCGCCGTACTCTGGGACCTGATGCTGGTGATCACGCCGAGTGAGAAGATCGGCATCTACATCGAAAGCCGCCAGAAGCACAGCCTGTTCAAACCCGAAGGCCAGGAGGTCCGCTACCTCGGTTTCCACCAGGCAGGTGTCGGAGTGAAGATCCGGCCCAACGAGATCATCGAGATCGGCCTCGGCGCCAACATCCCCTACGGCTGGAAGCACTGGAAGGACTACCGCTACGTCGGAGCCCACGCCAACCTGTGCTTCTACTTCAAGAAGCCGCCCCGGAACTGAACCTCAGTTGTCGGTATCGACGACCTCGACGGCCTCGGCCTCGGGGGCCGTCTCATCCATGTCGAACTCGATGCCGCCGCCGGTGTAGTACCACTTGCGGAAGGTGTCGATCTCGTCGTTGTGGTTGTAGGCCCAGCCGGCAGCATCGGGGTTGAGGTAGTCACCGATCTCGACGCGCCGATAGAAATCGTCCGGGTTCTCGTGGATGTCGGCCCAGGAGAGAACACCCACCAGCATGTCCGCAATGTCCGTGAGATGGACTGTCAGGTCGTAGGTGCTGTCGTTGACGTAGCAGACAAAACCATCTTTGGGACTGATGTTCGGATGCCAGACATCGCTGGCCGCATAGATCTCCGGCTTCACCACCGGATAGGCCTCGCTGAGGTAGATGTCGAAGGACACCTCTTCACGGACCGGAAAGTGGTCGAGGGGAAAGTCCTTTAGCCGAACCTTGCCGCTGGTGGGCCGGCCCAGCGTCGGTCGCTTGAAGGTGAAACGATACTTGTACGGCAGCGCCTCTTCACCCCAGGTGAAGTCGAGAGGTTCCACCATCACCTCTTGCTGGCTCACCATGAAGTGCTGGAGCCGGTCCCACTCGACCTGCAAGCGCCCCATCACGAACTTCGCGTCACCTTGTGGCTTGCTTTTCTTCTTGCCCATGTCTCGCCTCTCCACCCTCCGCCGTGCCGAGTGCCTGCGCCGCAAGGCGCTCAGGCCGGAATGTGCTCCATGACGAGGCGGATCTCGTCCCCCTCTTCGACACCCGCATCAGCGAGGCTCTCGGTGGGCTGCAAGATGTAGTGCTTGCGCCCCCCCGAACGGCGGTCTGGAACAGAGATCTTGAAGGAGCGGGGCTGGCCCTGCTCGTCGGTCATATTCATCTTGAGTTGGCGAGCGAGGAACGGCGCCAGCTTCGACGCCGGCACATTGCCACTGATCTTGACGGTGCGGTTGGTTCCACCCGTCGGCTCCTTGAGCCGAACCTTGACGACATTGTCACTCATCGCATTCCCCAGGTACTGGTCACGAGGTCCCCGGTTCCCGGGGAGAGGCACCAGAGTGTCTCGTCGAACCGGCGCGAATATACAACATATCGCACGCCAAGAGCACGCACTTGCTCAGCCCGTGCGCATCCCCAGCAGGTCGCGTTCACGCAGGGCCTGGTAGCAACGTCGGCATCGATTCTCCAACAGGTGAACGTAGTCGAGCAGGTACACGGCATGACATACCTGCGACACGTTCAGGCGATTGTGGCAGACGACGTACTTGTCGTGCTCCCGGTTGATCACCTGGTTGGTGAGTAGGCACACGAGGTCCTCGGGCTCTGTGGTGTAGTCGATATTCTCATCGATCTTGGTGGCTTCCGTTTCCTCCTCGTCGAAGTTCTCCTCGGGTTCCTCGTCCGTGACCACGTAGTGGCTCAACGCCAGCGAGCCGAGCAGGCAGCCGAACAAGCCGCAACCGAAGCTGAGCGCCACCTGCAGCATCTCCCAGGGAATCGGGTCACCGCTCGCCGTGCCGCGCAACTGAGCTACCACCATGGCGACAGCGAAGGCGCCGAGGTAGACCACGCTGCCACCGCCAGTAACCAGCAGACAGCCGCCGCGCCCTCGGCCGAGCAACATCTGCAGGGACGCCGAGGAGAGCATCCCCAACACCAGGGGTGGCAAGATCACCAGACCCAGCAGGACACTGCCGTCGCGGTAGTGCACAAGGCCCCAGAAGGTCGCGAACAGGCCGAGCGCCAACAACGACGGCAGGAAGTCGCTGGGGCTACCGAACTGCTTGTCGGGGCTACCGGCCACGCATCACCTCTGCCTCATCACCAGTCAACTCAATGGCCACCCTACCCTTGCCGCCGTAGAGCAGGAAGATATGCAACTTCGGAAATCCCAGGGCAGCCAGGCTGTGGTCCGCAAACCGGTCCATGACCCGCAGGGCACGCTTGTAGTCGGGCCGCGCCTCATTGTCGCACTTCCTGCAAGCGAGGTTCAAATGGAGCCCACGACGCGGATAGAAGTACTCTCCCCGCCAGTTGCAACTGTGACAATACAGTTCGTGAACCAGGTCAAAGCCCAGTCGCAGGGACACCGCCTTGGCGTCTACCTCGAGCAACTCGGCGGCCCGCTCCAACAGCTGTCGCAGCGTGGTGCCTTGCGCGGTGAAGCCGGGCTCTTCGTGGATCTCACCCCAGTGTTCGTGCCCCGCACAGTCTTCGACCCGACTGCGAAGCTGGGTCTCGAGATACGGCGATGCACCTCCGAAATAGAACTGCTGACCGAAGGGCATCTCGAGTTGCTCCGGCGGCTCATCCATACGGGCGTGGTGAAGTAGCTTCAGCGCTTCCTGAGCCAACATCGCTCCGCTCATCGCCGCGGAAAGCGGCGAGGTCGGTTGACGCTGGATCTCCTTGATGGCCTCGGCCAACGGCGCACAACTGGGCGCGTAGGGCAGGTGTTGCTGGTAGCGCATCGCATCATCCATCGTGCACTCGTAGCAGGGTCCATCCGCAGGATCCCAACAGGCGACACGCCAGGAGAGTTCACCGATGCCCGCATCGAGCCAGGGCTTGCCCAGGGCCGCAGCGATGCGATTGAAGCCAACCCTTGCATCGACGGAATCCACCACCGACGCCAGCACGTCCATACGCCGATACACGCCCATACCGATGTCGTAGCGGATGTCGCCAGAGAGCGGCATGAGCTTCAGGTCGGGATCCATGAGTTGCAGTCGCTCCGCGGCGACTTCGACTTTCGGACGGCCGACATCAGTCGGACGAAACAGCACCGACTTGGCGAGGTTGCTGAAATCGATGTCGTCGAAGTCAGCAAACCAGAGCTCGCCGACACCCAGCAAGACAAAGTTCTTGAGCACCTCGTTGCCCAGGGCGCCCGCACCGGCACAGAAGATCCGACCGGAGCGAACCACGTCCTCGCGGAAGTGGGCCATCAGCTTGTAGATGGCGAAGCGATCCGAAGAGTCGTACTCCATGCGCCGATAGTCACGCTCACCGAAGGTCAGATCGACAACTCCGTCAGCATCGACCGCGAGGCCTTCGTCGGGGTCATCCTCGATCTCGTTGCCCTCGTCATCGAGGGCAATGACGATGATTTCCTCGTCTTGCTCGTGCTCGTGCTCGCTCATCTCGACCTGTTTTCTCGGGCCAGAGAGAAGGCCCGTCCCATCTCTTTGCCGGCCATGGGTGCGTGTGTTGCAGAGCGGGCCGATGAGCGGCCTCGGAGTGGCTAACCCGACTCAGCGGTCCTCGAACAACTCGGGCCAGACCACTGGCAGGTACGGGCTCAACTGCTCGCAGGGAAGCGCAGGAAGCGAGTCATCCTGGGTGGTCAGGACCATCCGCTCATACGGCATGCTGGCAGGGCCCCGACTGGCTCGGCCGATCAGCGTCATGCCCAGGTCCTCGCCACTGGTGGCTGCATCCTGCCAGCGAGGCAGGACCAGGCCGTGGGAAACCAGTCCCCGGTTGGCACCCAGGGGCATGGTCTGCTGCGACGTGTACTGGTGGTAGTAGCGATGGGTGGCTGCCTGCAGCGCCATGGACGCTGTGTCCGGATAGGTGTGGAAGGGCTCGGTTTCCTCCTGGATGAACTTGGCCAACTGCTGCGTACAGGCCTCGGCGGGATCGGTGTCCTCGTCTGTCCAACCTTCATCACCGGAGATGGGCAGTACTCCCGCTCCGTGCTTGCTGCGCTCGTAGGTACGGCTGACATAGGTCCACTCCGGCTGCTGTGGTTCATTGCCTAGCAGAGACTCCGCGAAGGTCTCGGCGCCGAAGAAACGCTCCGTCAGATCGCCGGTAACGGGCGAGACGGTTTTGCGAGGTGGGAATACGGCCGGCGGGGTGGTGGCCGAGTCGACCAGCAGCAGCGCGTGCACCGCTCGGTACGAGCCGTCACCACCGAAGGCACGCAGTGCCGCGCCGTTGATCTCCTGGCAGACGTACTCGAACCACTCCGCAGATGCAGGCGGAGACAACGCCGCGTCATCGCGAACCGCGTCGATGTACTGCTGGATCTCCTGCAATTCCGCCAGGTAATCCGTGTAGATGCTGCAGGTCACCGGCGACGAGCCACTGACCAGGACCAACTCGAGAAAATCCCTACTGGTGCTGTCCGGAGACAACACCTCCTGCCGATGGGCCAAGCCGTTCACTCCGAAGCTACCGCCCCAGGAATAGGTGACTTCGCTACTGGACCCTTCGGTCTCCGAGAGTGGCCCCCACACTGTCCAGAGGAGATCGCCGCTCGACTCGCAAGATGCGAGCAGCAACGACATCAGCAACGCCGCCACGAGCGAAGGCGAGGTGCTGCGAATGCGGCTCAGGCAACCTTTAGTGCGACTCGGCAAGACAACTCCAGGGCGAAGCGAGACGATGCATTTCTGGCAGAGACCATTGATTCTAGCAAGTCTCCGGCCCAGGAATCTCGGGCCTTCTGTTCCCACGAAGCCCAGGTAGAGACCCCCAACGTGGCGACAAGCTTCCTGGGATGCGACACTAAGGGCTGTGGACACCGCCGGCAGCACCACGGTGCGGGGAGTTCCCTCCGACGCACTGTGGCGAGAACAGCTGAACAACTACCTGGGACTGGTTCGCTCTTTCTTCCTCAAGGACGTGCGTGTCCGCTACGCGGGCTCGTTGATGGGTTTCTTCTGGACGGTAGTGCACCCACTCCTCGAGTTGATGACCTACACCTTCGTGTTCACGGTCATCATCGGCGTGTCCTTCCAGGAGGGCTACACCACCGGCACCAACGCGTTGTTCCTATTCTGCGGGATGGTGCCCTGGCTGAGCGTGTCCGAGTCCATGAATCGGTGTACCAATACCTTCCGCGACAACGCGCCTTTGGTGAAGAAGCTCCGCTTCCCTCCCTCGGTGCTGTGTACCTACATCGTGCTCGTGGAAGGCTTCAACCAGCTGGTACGTTTCGGCCTGCTGTGTGTCGCCGCGCTGGTCATCAGTCACGGCCTGTCGGTACACCTGCTGCTGGTATTCCCGATCCTGCTGCTGCAACTGTTGTTCGCGCTGGGCCTGGGCATGCTCCTGGCGACGACGCAGGTGTTCTTCCGAGACATCCAGCACCTGCTCGGGCCCGTGCTGATGATCTGGATGTTCATCACCCCGATCTTCTACCCAGAATCACTGTTTCCGCCGAAGTTCTCACCGGTATTGATGCTCAATCCGCTCTCTCACCTGGTCGGCATCTACCGCGAACTGATCCTCAATCACCAGTTCCCGGCCTGGGGTTCAGTCATCATCTTCGGCACCAGCGCCGCACTGACCTTTGTACTCGGCGCATTCACCTTTCACCGCCATAGCCACCAGTTCCCCGACCTGGTCTGAACTGCCAGCCCACTCGCAGCCGAGCACGGGTCTGAGTGGACCCTTGCTCGGCCCATACCGCTCGATATGCTTGGGCACCATGAAGCTCCTCCTCACCCGCCTGTTGCTGTTGCTGCAGCTTGCCGTTGCCCCGGCCATGGTGGCCTGCACGGACAACTCAGGGGCAAACCCCGGCGATGACGACGACAGCTCCCTGGCAGCCGACGACGACGACTCGGCCGCAGGAGACGACGACGACTCGGCCGCAGGCGGCGACAACCTGGGCATCCGCTACGTGACCTTCGCGGCCAAGATCGATGGCGTCGCCGAACCAATGTCCGAGCCGGGCGCGGAATCTACGCTGGTGTCGGGCAGCTTCCAGTTCGTTTACTGGTCGGACCTGCACACCACCACCATTGTTTGTCGCCAACACTTCGACTTTGAAGCCATAGCCCGCTTCGGCAGTGCGCAAAGCAGCCCCTGTGACGGATGCGGCGGGCAACTCTCCGTGATGGCAGTACAGGCCGACCATGATGACAAGCACACCGACCTCTGCCCTAGCCTGCCTCCCGAAGTAGACCTCTCGTTTCTGCTGACTGCCAATGACGTCACGGTCTCGGCAGACTTCCGCGAGCTGGCGCTGGTATCCGTGGACCAACTCGTGGACAGCAATTGGCCAATCAGCACCTCCGGCCTCAACGCTGCGGAGATCCAACAGAGCTACCTCGAGTCCGGCCTCGAGGCCTACTGGATCGCAATGGTCGGGCGTCACGGCTGGCTCGCCGGCAAAGCTGGACTGGCCAACATCGCCACACCCTGGGACAACACCGCTCCGGTGCTTCCCATGTTCGTCGCCTATCACAACCCCGACAAGAACGCCGCAGGTTGGGCCCTGGATGGCCGATGTTTCCTGTCGACGCTGTGGGCTGTTCGAGTGGGCGACGCGCTGGGCACCGACCCGCTGCCCTGAGAGAGCCTGCATCGCGCCCTCACGGGCGAATCGCCATACAATGGGGTCCGCTGGCAACCCGGAGATCGCCTCGCTATTCTCTAGGAGGGCTGCCAGACAGTCCGTGATCAGGACCCTATGAACTTGCCAGCAAGCCAGCAAGCCCCAACCGAGGGCGAGAACGTGTCCAGCGAAGGTGAGCGAGACGCCTACCCCGGCGACCAGGCAGTGGTTGCAAAGGGGCTCGGCAAACGCTTCGACATCTACAGCTCCGACCGCGGGCGCATCTGGGAGTTCTTCGGTAATCGCCAGCACCACGTGGCGTTCTGGGCACTCCGCGACATCAGTTTCTCGATCCCACGCGGCCAGGCCTTCGGGGTCGTTGGCTCCAACGGCGCCGGCAAATCCACCCTTTTGCGGCTGCTATCGGGCATCTCCACTCCCACCGAGGGTTCCCTCGAGGTCCGCGCTCGACGACCGGGGCTGCTCGATCTGGACATGGCCTTCCACCAGGACTTCACCGGACGTGAGAATATCGGTCTGAGTTGTTCGATTATGGGATTGCCCGAAGAGCGAGCAGCGGCCATCTACCCAAAAGTCATCGACTTCGCAGAACTCGAAGAGTTCATCGACTTACCGGTTCGCACCTACTCCACCGGTATGCAACTGCGACTGGGCTTCGCCATCGCCGCGCACATGAGCTACGACGTCATCTTCATCGACGAGGTACTGGCGGTCGGAGACCAGTACTTCCAACGCAAGTGCATTCGCAAAGTCGAAGAGCTGCTCAGTGAAGGCAAGACCCTGGTGCTGGTGAGCCATGACCTGCACGCGATTCGCGGGCTGTGCAGCGAGGTGATGTGGCTGCACGCGGGGCGCATAGTGCATCGCGGCCCTACCGCCGAGGTGATCAACGCCTATGTCGATGTGGCACGCGACCGCGAAGGACGGATCCGGGCTCGTATCTTCGGCGGCGCAGAGTCCGCCCATGCCAGGGCGATGGGTCGGCGCCTCGCCGACGAGGGCGGAGTGCAGACCGTACCGCAGCCGGCAACTGTCGAGGAGCCCAGCCCGGAGCCCGAACAAGAGCCCAGCGAGCCCTGGTTCTCGACCACCCAGGACCCCGAACTGCGCGGCATGCTGCAGCGGGTTCTGCACTTCCCCGACGCCCAGCAACATTGGCAGGACGAAGAGGAGATCGCGGACTACGAGGACACCCACGGCGAACGACCGATCGTCACGGGAACTGGTGAAGTACGGATCCTGACGGTCCGTACCCTGGACGCCGATGGTCGCGAAAAGGACGAGTTCAAGTCGGGCGAGGCAGTCACCATCGCCGTAACCTTCAAGACGCTGTGCGCCGTCGAGCGGCCGATCCTCGGGGTGGCCCTGTTCCGAAACGATGATGTCTACGTCTTCGGTCCGAACACCCGCTTCGACGAGGTGCAACAGATGGAGGGCACCTACGACGGCATCTACACCTACTTCCTGCACTACCCCAAGTTGCCGCTACTCTCCGGCGTGTATCGTTTCAGCGTCGCACTGTATGACAAGAATCACGTCAAGCCGCACGTCTGGCACAACCAGCTCTACGAGATCCGCGTGGTTTCGTCGCGGGAACACCACGGCATCATCGACCTCCCCCACCACTGGGGCCTGATCCGCCACTACTCCTCCGAGCAGGAGGACCTGCCCTAGTGTCCACCCCGAGCGTCTTCTTGATCGGCAGTGGCCCCCTGCCCGTGGACAACCCACGGGAGATGAGCTTTCCCGCGCTACGCACGCGGCAGTTCCTACTGGCCATGCTCGAGGCCGGCCACGATGTCACCCTCGGCTGCCTGATCCCACGCACCAGCAGCGCTCGCCACGACAGCAAGGTCGAGGAACCGGGTCTCCACGAGATGGAGCTGCGGACCTCGACCGGAACAGCAACCTTCCGCTATGCGGTGGTGCGGCCCGACGAACCCGGCCGGTTCTTGATGCTGCGCGATCTGCGCGGCCGCATCGCCCCCGACGTAACGGTCACGGCCGGCCCCTTCCTGCCCATGGCCGCGGGCGCCCGAGCTGCCGGGGACGAACCGCTGTGGATAGATGTACCTGGCGATCCAATGAGCGAAGCCCAGGCTCGTGCCTACCGGGCTGGTTCCTCGAATCCAATCCACCGCTACCGCGAGATGCTGGGCTGGGCACTGGCACGCGGAGACCGCTTCTCGGTAATCTCGGCCGCGCAGCGCGGCCCACTGGTCGGGGCGATGGGGCTCGCGGGTCGCCTGACCGGCGAGACCGTCGGCCACGAGTTCGTCCAGGTCATCCCCGGGTCCGTACAGGGACTGTTGGACTGGGACCTCGGTCAATCCCGGGAGCAGTCTCCCCTACCCCCCGAATTCCCACGCCTCGACAGCAGCGCCTTCATGGTGCTGTTCTGCGGCGGCTACAACACCTGGCTCGACGGCGAGACCATGATCGACGGGCTGCTACGAGCGATGGAGCGCAACCCGAATATTCACTACGTCTCGACCGGTGGTGCGCTGCGTGGCCACGATGAGTCCAGCTATCGGCGCTTCCGCGAGCGAGCGCTGTCCAGCAAGCACAACCAGCGCTTTCACTTCCTCGGCTGGATCCCGGGCGCCTCAATCCCCGCGGTGTTCAGTCGCGCCCAGCTGTGCCTGTTCATCGACCTGCCCTGCTACGAGGCCGAGTTCGGAGCCCGCACCCGCGTGCTCGAGGCAATGGAACGACGCATCCCGGTAGCCGCCACCAACTGCTGCGATCTGACCAACGAACTGGTCAACACAGATCTTTTCCACGAGCTACCCACTGGCAATCCGCAGGCGGTCGCCGACATGCTGGTGGAGTTGGCGCAACGCCACGCACAGGGCGAACTCCTGACAATCGGCCAGGGCAGCGTCCCGTGGCGTGAGGTTCGCGAGCGTCACTCGATTGCCGCCACCACTGCACCCCTGATGGAGTGGCTGCAATCACCGCAGCGATCGCCCGGAGGCGTGCCTATCGACTTCCTGGAAGACTATTGGCAGGAACTGGCGCAATTGCAGGATCGCCTCGAAGAGGTCTGGCAGAGCCCGACCTGGCGCTATCTCGGCCGCATGCACAAGATGCTATCGAGGAACTTCAAAAAGGACCGCTAGACGCTTCGTCGAGCGCCTCATTCATCCGCGACATCGGGATTGAAGTCTATGCCTTTCCACTCGCCGGTGGCCGTGGCGGTGGCCAGGTCGCGGATGTTCTGAGCAGTCCGGGCAGCCTGCTTGCTGGCCTGGCGGGTGTTCTCCTCCATGCGCAACTGCACCTGGACGAGAGCAGCTTGGACTTGGAACCACCGGGCGAAGGGCATGCTCAACCCGAAACCAAGCAGTCCGCCTACGAGCGCTGCAGCAAAGGGCTCCCACCACTCTGGATGAACCCGGTAGCCGAGCTTCCAGTCTCGCCACAGGTAGAAAACAATGCCAGAGGTCCCACCCAGCCCAAAAGCTGCCGTGACGACAAAGGTCTGGGCCATGGCGTGAAGTCGCTGGGCCTGCGCGCGCACGTTCGCGATGTTGATCGCGATGTCATCGCCTAGCTCTGCCTCATTGCCGTCGTGTCGACTACTCACTGGGGCTCACTTCATCCTGGTTGATTCGACCGTAACTCAGAGGCAAGGAGTGCCTCCCTGCCTACAGCGTACTAGGCATCGCCGATCTGCGCCTCTTCGTCCTCCATTTCGGGCGCTTCGAGGTAGTGGTCGGCCCGCTTCTGGTAGTCGGGACGCAGGTCGCCATGACCGGTCCGCCACAACTCCCGCTCCATGGACTCCAACAATGCGTCGAGGCCCTGTCGGCGCAGGGCCGAGACCGGCAGCCCGGCATGGTCTCGAACCAGGGAATGGACCGCATCATCACCGATTCGGTCGACCTGGTTGAGAACCAGCAACGACGGCACATGCTCCAGGCCCAGTTCTTCGATGACCTCTTCCACCACCTTGATGTGAAGAGCGAGATGGGAGTCGGCTGCGTCCACGACATGCAGCAGGAGGTCAGCATCATTGAGCTCCTCCAGGGTTGCCCTGAAGGCCTGCAGCAACTCACGGGGTAGGTGCTCGATGAAGCCCACCGTGTCGGTGAGCACCACCTCCCTCGTGCTGGGGAAGCACATCCGCCGGGTGGTCGTGTCCAGGGTCGCAAACAGGCGATCTTCAGCCCGCACCTTCGAGCGGGTGAGGGCATTCAACAGGGTCGACTTGCCGGCGTTGGTGTAGCCGACGATGGCAGCCATCGGCACGCCTCTCCGACTACGCTTGCCTCTCCGCAACTCCCGCTTCCGGCCCAGTTGCTTCAGCTCGCGCGACAGCCTGACAATACGGTCCCGTGCCCGCCGATTGTGCACTTCAAGTTTCGTCTCTCCGGGACCGCGGCCACCGATGCCGCCCGTCAGGCGCGACAGGGACTTCTGCATGGTCTGCAGCCTGGGCAGCAGGTAGCGCAACTGTGCCAGCTCCACCTGCAGGCGGCCGTCCCGCGAGTGAGCGTGTTGGGCGAAGATGTCGAGAATAAGCTGAGTCCGGTCGATGACCTTCAACTCGGTGCGCTCAGAGATCGTGCGCCCCTGCGAGGGATTGAGATCCCGGTCGAAGACCAGCAGTTCAGCCTCCAGGTACATCGAGCGCACCAACAACTCTTCCAGCTTGCCCTTACCTATGAGCGTGCGCGGGTCCGGCCGCGGACGCCGCTGGACCACGTTGTCGATGACATTCAGGCCGGCGGTGTCCGACAGCCTGTGCAACTCGTCCATGCGCCGCTCAAGCCCGGAGTCGTTCCGCTCTTCGATCCCGACCAGGATGGCCCGCGTGCGGGTGTCACTGCGGTCCTCACCACGATGGGCCTGCGCAAACTCCCCCTCCAGGGCAACGATCAGCTCGTCGAAGGACTCCGCCAGTTCGTGAACCCGCAGCGGGCCTTCCCGGCGCCAGGGGCGCTGGTTCTCACCAGCTTCCTGCAAGCCGTCTTTCCCGGGGCTGCCCGGTGGCAGCAGGGTCGCATACTCCAGCGTGCCCGGCAGACCCGCCACACCCAGCTGGATCGCCGCAACCAGGTCGAGGCGAAGCAGGGACAGGTCGGTCAGGTCGTCACGCGATAACGGCTCTCCCTGGACGTGGGTATGCAGTAACCGAAGGCCACGGAAACGACGGCTGCCGGCGCGGGCGCGACCAAGTTCCGGGATCTCGAGCTTCTGAGCGTCGCCGACGATCACGTGGGTGACGACCCCGGCGCGGTCCACCAGGACACCGACCTGGCGACCAATACCCGAAGAGATCTCACACAGGTTGCGGGCAAGTTCCGGGGAGATGATGTCGCGCGGCGAGAGGCGTCGCCGATAGAGGTTGGACAGCAGCCGAACTTCAGATGCCTTCAGACCCGCAACATTGCCGTGGACGCTAGACAAGGGGCTCTCCGGAGATCACAGGACGCGACGCGGCGCTGCTAGAATCAGCCCGGTGGAGAAGAAACTCGGCAAGTACGTACTTCTTGAGTGCATCGGCGAAGGCGGCATGGGCCAAGTGTACAGGGCCCGGATGGAGGGACTGCACGGCTTCGAGAAGGAGGTCGCCATCAAGCGGATTCGCGACTCCGTGGTCCGTGGAGAGAATCTCCAGGCCAGTGCCCTCATCAACGAGGCCCTCATCGGCGGCCAGTTGCGTCACCCCAATGTCGTCGAGGTGTTCGAACTCGGCGAGGACGGGGACGACATCTACATCGCCATGGAGCTCATTGATGGGGTACCTCTGAGTCGTATTCTGCGGGAGTTTCGCGACACTTCGACCCTGATCCCCGTCAACGTCGCCCTGGATATTGCCGCACAGACCTGCCGGGGACTCAGCTACGCCCACAATTTCGAGTACCGCTACGGAAAACACGACACCGTAGTACACCGAGACCTGAAGCCGTCGAACATCATGGTGACCCGACGCGGTACCACCAAGGTTCTTGACTTCGGCCTGGCGCGAACCCGCACCAGCGAGATGGAGTCCACCGGCTCGGGTCTGGCAAAAGGCACTCCCCTGTACATGTCGCCAGAGCACCTCGCAGGAGTAAAACCATTCCCGCCCCAAGCCGACATCTTCTCCTTTGGCGTCATCCTTTACGAACTGGCTACAGGCAGGCTGCTGTTCGGCGCGGGTTCGATCCCCGAGATCATTGGTCGGGTCCAATGGATCGACCTGGACAATGCCTGCGAGGAAGCAGAGCAGGCTCTTCCGGGCGT
This sequence comes from uncultured Rickettsiales bacterium, assembly GCA_964490445.1. Lineage (GTDB taxonomy): Bacteria > Myxococcota_A > UBA796 > UBA9615 > UBA9615 > UBA6601. The sequence goes on from CAZBDA010000049.1 coordinate 31,784, forward strand.
CGGCGAGATCATCGCAGAGTGCCTGGACCGGCGAATTGAGCGACGCTGGTCCGACGCCCACGAGGGCGCACGCCTGCTCGAAGCCATGGCGCGCCAGGCGAGACAGATGACCAGCACTGAGGACTTCATCAAGCGCTTCCTGGCCGGACGCTACCGGCAGGCGGCGCGTACCGGGGGCGACTCCACTCCAAAGAGACTTGAGCCCGACAAGCTCTCCACGCGGGCCTCGACAAGCGGGCAGCCCAGCGTGTCGCAGCCCACCTACGCCACAATCCCAGGACAGGAGGATTTCGACGAGGAACGCTACTGGAGGCGACGGCGGGGACGCGGCGCAGCAATGGGCTTCATCCTGCTGCTGGTCGGAGCGCTGGTAGCAACCGCCGGCACCTACGTGTACCGCGCCACACTCGGGGTGGCTCTCAGTTCAGAAGAGGCACGCACACAGCTCAACGAGGGGGACCTGGACGGTGCTCTCAGTTCCTGGCAGACGGTCCTCGACCGGCACGGCGGACGGCCCGACGCCCGCATCGCAATCGCCGCCCTGCAAGGCCGGGAAGGAGGAGACTCAGAGTTGCTCGTCGAGCTGGACGCACTGCTCAAGAGAGTGTCCGACGGCAGCCTGTCGGAGTTCGTGCGCCGGCAACGCTCTTTCGCCGGACTGAAGCGAAATTTCGGTGACTACAAGACAGCCCATGCCGTGATTCGCGAAGCCGTCGAACGCGTGTTCCGGGGCCAGACCTCGGGATCCGCGCCACCGCCACCGGCCCTTCTGTGGGAAGCCGCAGAGTTGTCCTTGCTGGTCGATAGGCCCGAAGAGGCGAAGCGCACCTTCCAGGAGCTCGGCCGCACCCTGCCTCCCAGCGTCGTGGCGGATGCCGCGCACGCCTACGTCGATGCCATCGACGCCGGACACGCCACCCTGTTGCGCATGGAGTTGCTCTGGATTGACCGGCGCATGGATGCGGAGTGGCTGGAACTACCGTCGCTGCTGACCCGGGGTTCGGGACACTGGATCGAAAAGGAACGCCGCGTCTGGGCGCAGCGAGCCCTGGTCGAAGAGCGCTATTTCATCGCTCAGACCCTGGCGAAGAGGCTGCCCTCGTCAGAGAAACGCACACAATCGACGATCCAGGCGGCCTCTCTGGCGGGACTCGGAAGGGAAAACGACGCCCGCAGGGAGTTGGCGATGGCTCTGTCCTTCGCGCGTAGGCGCAGCAGCGAAGCAACCAGCGTGGCACAGGTCGCACTGGCAGCGATACGAGGGGGCTGTTCGAGCCAGTGGGTCGACGAGTTACTCGAACAACTGGCGGCGAACCTCCGGCCCCAAGACCCAGACCTCACCTATCTTCGCGGTCTACGCAGTGGCGAGGTGCTTATGCTTTCGACGAAGCAGGCGGACGGCAGCCTCAACCGCGACCTGTGTGTCGATCCACGAACCGGCCGCTTCTACCTGCCGGGACTCGGACGCGGTGGGCCTGGCAGCGGCTGGCTGCTGTCCACCACCCAGTTCTCCCGGGACAACCGCAGCCGGGCCGGCAACTCCTGGCCCTTTGGGTCGAGCTTTCACCCCATCGACGGCACACCGATGCAGCAGTTTTTTCACCCCGGCCGTTGAGGCCCTGGGCTACTGCCCACGATTTTTTCTTCCGTCTGACTGAATGTCGACGAAGCCCCCGCGTCCAATGGGAAACACCAGGCAGCGAGCCGCTGCTACCCGATTGGAGCGAGGACCATGGAACGCAGTCATTCTCCCAAAGCCGCAAGCACCCGACGGACCCTGGCAGTTGCCGCCATTGCCGTAGCCCTACTGTTCGCCTTCAGTGCCACACCCGAAGCCATGGCGGGTACGGCGAGCGGGCAAACCACACACAAGTCGAACACCCGCGGCAAGGCGTCGCGGCGGGGTGACGCGCGCACCTCTGGTCCCAGGTCCAAGGCGTCCCAGCGGCAACAGGCAAGCAACTCCGAGACCCGTGGAGACAGGGAACGTCGACAACGCGCCCACGAGGAGCTGCGCCGAAAAGCGGCCGAGCGCGAAGAGGCAAGGCAAAAGGCCGCCCAACGCGAAGAGGCAAGGCAAAAGGCCGCCCAGCGAGAAGAGGCAAGGCAAAAGGCCGCCCAGCGAAAAGAGGCAAGACGTCGGGCGGCCCAGCGAGAAGAGGCCAACAGGCGGGCTGCCCAACGAGAAGAGGCAAGGCGTCGGGCTGCCCAGCGAGAAGAGGCCAACAGGCGAGCTGCCCAGCGAGAAGAGGCAAGGCGTCGGGCTGCCCAGCGAGAAGAGGCCAACAGGCGAGCTGCCCAGCGAGAAGAGGCAAGGCGTCGGGCTGCCCAGCGAGAAGAGGCCAACAGGCGAGCTG
>CAZBDA010000050.1:0-33824 GCA_964490445.1 uncultured Rickettsiales bacterium
CCTGCGACCCGTGCCTTGTAAGGGCACTGCTCTACCAACTGAGCTACCCGCCCGGAAGCGCAAGCCTACTGGAATCCTGAGGGCTTGTGGAGTGGAGCCGGCTTCTGAATTTGCGCGGCGCGTGGTCCTAGCTCAGCTGCTGGAAGGAAGTTCGGGTGCCTGCAGCTGACGGCTGGCACTCTGCCGAGGGTCGAGTCCAGCGAATAGGAGGTCGGGCTCGTCGAGCAGCAGGGCTTCCTTGAGCACCTGGTCCATGTGTTCGACGGGAACGATCTCTATTTCCTGGCGAACCTTTGCCGGGATGTCCGGGATGTCCTTGGCATTGTCCTGCGGGACAATCACCTTTTCGATCTCACCACGGTGGGCTGCCAGGGTCTTTTCTTTGAGGCCACCGATGGGCCGGACGTTGCCGCGAAGCGTGATCTCGCCGGTCATCGCGACGTTGCGCCGAACTGGGATCCGCAGTAGCGCCGAGGTGATCGCCGTGCACATGGTGATTCCCGCAGAGGGACCATCCACGGGACCGATCTCGGGCACGTGCAGGTGGATGTCGACGTCCTGGTAGAAGTCATTCTTCAGGCCGAACACGCTGGATCGGGAGCGAATGTACGACAGCGCGGCCCGGCCACTCTCCTGCATCACGTCGCCGAGCTGTCCGGTGAGAATCAGCTTGCCCGTACCGGGCATGATGGCTGCTTCCACCGGCACCAGAGCGCCGCCGACCTGGGTCCAGGCCAGGCCGTTTACGAAGCCGATCTCGTCGCCCTTTTCGGCAATTCCGAATCGGTACTTCGGTACGCCCAGGAGTCGCTGAACCCGCTCGGGAGTGATCACCTCGTGGGTCTCTTCACCCTTCTGTCGGTCTGCAACCAGCTTCTTGGCGACCTTGCGGGCAAGGGAACTGATTTCGCGTTCGAGGTTACGCACCCCGGCCTCGCGGGTGTAGCGCTGAATCACCTCGCGGATTGCGGTGTTGCGCACCTCGATGTGTTGCTCCTGGAGACCATGAGCCTCCATCTGCCGCGGTACCAGGAACTTGCGGGCGATGGCCATCTTTTCGAGTTCGGTGTAGCCCGACAGGCGGATGATCTCCAGGCGGTCCTGGAGCGGCACGGGGATGCCCTGCAGCGTGTTCGCCGTGGTGATGAAGAACACCCGACTCAGGTCGTAGTCGAGGTCGATGTAGTGGTCGTTGAAAGCGTCGTTCTGCTCGGGGTCGAGGACCTCGAGCAAGGCCGATGCCGGGTCGCCGCGGAAGTCGGCGGACATCTTGTCGATTTCGTCGAGCAGGAAGACTGGATTGTTGGACTCGCACTTCTTGAGACGCTGGATGATCTTGCCCGGCAGCGCACCGATGTAGGTGCGTCGGTGGCCGCGGATCTCGGCCTCGTCGCGCACGCCGCCCAGCGACAGGCGCACGAAGTCACGGCCGGTGGACCGAGCGATGGATTTTGCCAGGGAGGTTTTGCCGACGCCGGGCGGACCAACGAGACACAGGATCGGGCCGCGCATCTTCTCTACCAGCGACTGGACCGCAAGGTACTCGAGAATGCGTTCCTTGACCTTGCGTAGGCCGTAGTGGTCCTCATCGAGGACCTGGGTCGCCTGGTTGATGTCGAGAACCTCGTCGCGGTACTCGTGCCAGGGAAGGTCCAGTAGCCAGTCGATGTAGGTCCGCAGCACTGCCGCCTCGGCACTCATGGGCGACATCATCTTGAGCTTGCCCATCTCCTTTTTGAGTCGCGCTCGGGCGGCGTCGGGCATGGCCTTCTCTTCAGCGCGAGCCTGTAGCTCCTGCAACTCCGACTTGACGTCATCCTTGTCGCCAAGTTCTCGCTGAATGGCTTGCATCTGCTCATTCAGGTAGTACTCCCGCTGGGTCTTCTCCATCTGCTTCTTGACCCGCGAGCGAATCCGCTTCTGTACCTGCAGGATTTCGATCTCGGACTGGATGTGCTTGAGCAGAGACTCCAGGCGCTCCTGCGAAGTGGCGTTTTCCAGCAGGCGCTGCTTGTCGGACACCTTCAGGTTGAGTTGTGCGGCAAGTACGTCGGCGAGCTTGGCCGGGTCGTCAATGTTCGAGATGGTCAGCAGCATCTCTGGTGGCACGCGCTTCTCTAGCTTCACGTAGTTCTCGAAAGTGCCCTTGATCGACCGCATCAGGGCTTCGTGGCCATCGGCCTCCTCGGTCTGGCCGTCGGGCTCCGGCTCTGGCTCGACCTCGACCTGGAAGAAGTCCTCGTTGTCGATGTAGCGACGGACTCGGGCGCGGCGCTTGCCTTCGGCGAGCACCTTTACGGTGCCGTCGGGCAAGCGCAGCATCTGCATTACCAGCGAGACCGTGCCGACCTCGAAGATGTCTTCCTCGCCGGGCTCGTTGGTCTTCGCGGAGCGCTGGGCGACCAGGAAGATCTCCTTGTCGCCTGCCATGGCTTCCTGCAGGGCCGCGATGGACTTGTCGCGGCCGACGAACAGCGGAATCACCATGTAGGGAAAGACAACGATGTCACGTAGGGGCAGCAGGGGAAGCGTGGTGAGTTCCTCCGAGCCAGGCTCGTTGGGATCGAACTCGTTCTTCTTCCAGATCATCTAGTGCCTCGGTGGATTTCGTTGCGGTGGGATGGTCGAGCCGGGTGCGCAGGCACTTCAGGCAAGCTCGGCCTCGTTTTGGTAGACGAGGATCGGCTGTTTGCTCTTCGCGACCACTTCTTCGGAGACGATGCACTCCTGGACGTTGGTGGCGCTGGGCACGTCGTACATCACATCCAGCATCAGTTTCTCGAGGATTGCCCGCAGTCCACGAGCCCCTGCCTTGCGCTGGACTGCCTCGCGGGCAACCTCTTCGACTGCACCGTCGGTGAACTTGAGCTTCACGCCCTCGTACTCAAAGAGCTTCTGGTACTGCTTGATGAGCGCATTTTTGGGCTCGGTCAGAATCTTGACCAGCGACTCCTGGTCGAGCTCGCTGAGCGTGGCAACCACGGGGACGCGCCCGACGAACTCGGGGATCAGTCCGAACTTGAGCAGATCTTCGGACTCGACGTGTTCGAGTAGATTTTCGTCATCGCTTACCACCTCGGAACTGCTGCTGCCGAAGCCCAAGGCTTTGCGACCGACACGCCGGCCGATGATCTTGTCGAGGCCCACGAAGGCACCACCGCAGATGAACAGGATGTTGGTGGTATCGATCTGCAGGAAGTCCTGCTGCGGGTGCTTTCGCCCGCCTTTGGGAGGTACGTTGGCAACGGTGCCTTCGATGAGTTTCAGCAGAGCCTGCTGCACTCCCTCACCGCTCACGTCGCGGGTGATGGATGGGTTCTCCGACTTGCGGGAGATCTTGTCGATTTCGTCGATGTAAATGATGCCCTTCTGGCATCGTTCGACGTTGTAATCGGAGGCCTGGAAGAGCGACAGGATGATGTTCTCGACGTCTTCACCGACGTAGCCGGCTTCGGTCAGGGAGGTCGCGTCGGCGATGGTGAAAGGCACGTTCAGGAACTTCGCCAGGGTCTGTGCCAGCAGTGTCTTGCCGGTGCCGGTGGGGCCGAGCAGCAGGATGTTGCTCTTTTGGAGCTCGACATCGTCGTGCACGCCCTGACGGCCTTCGATGCGCTTGTAGTGGTTGTATACCGCGACAGAGAGGACCCGCTTGGCCTCCTCCTGGGCAATGACGTAGTCGTCGAGATGGCCTTTGATTTCTTTCGGCTTCGGGATGGAGCCGCGGCTCGTGTAGTAGTCCTCGCGGTCGTACTCATCGGCGATGATGTCGTTGCATAGTTCGATGCACTCGTCGCAGATGTAGACAGTCGGCCCGGCAATCAGCTTGCGGACCTCTTTTTGCGACTTACCGCAGAAAGAGCAGCATAGGTTGCTGCTGTCTTGACTTCGCTTCGCCACTTCTCGCTACTCCTCGTCTTCCCGTCTCTCAACTATGCGGTCAATGATGCCATATTCAAGGGCTTCCTCTGCGGTCAGGTAATAGTCGCGGTCCGAATCGAGCCGGACGCGCTCTTCATCTTGACCGGTGTGCTTGACCAGGATGTTGTTGAGGACCTTGCGCAAGCGCACGATCTCTCGGGCGTGGATCTCGATGTCACTGGCCTGACCCTTGGTGCCGCCGAGCGGCTGGTGGATCAAGATCGTTGAGTGCGGCAGTGCAGCCCGCTGCCCCGGCTCGCCTGATGCCAACAGGATGGCGCCCATGCTCATGGCGCGGCCAGCACACAGCGTGGCTACCGGCGCCTTGATGTAGTGCATGGTGTCGTAGATGGCCAGGCCCGCCGCGACGTCTCCGCCCGGGCTGTTTACGTACAGGTGGATCGTCTTGTCGGGGTCTTCGGATTCGAGGAACAGCAACTGAGCAATGATCGCGTTGGCGACCTCTGAGGTGACCTCGGTGCCGAGGAACACGATGCGATCCAGCAGGAGCCGGGACCAGACGTCGAGAGCGCGTTCACCACGGTGGGTCTGCTCGTAGACGTGGGGTAGGGGAAGAAGGGCGCGAGGTTCGAGCATGTTCATCAAAGTGCTTCCAGTTCAGAGTGTTCCGGTTTCTCGTCCCAATTCGGGTCGAGGCGGACCCTCCACTTCCTTGGAGGACGAGCGACCCAGTTCTAGGGTGTCACGACCTCTGTAGCAAGCGGTATCGGCTGGTTCTTGCAGCTCTTTAGGAATCGTCACCGTGCTCGCCGTGGTCGTGCTCGTGGTCGTGCTCGTGGTCATGGGACTTTGGTTCCGTCTCGATGACATTGGCCCGCTCGAGCAGAAGGTCCATCGCCTGTTGTTCCCGGAGCTGCTCCTTGAGACTGCTCAGCCCTCCCTGGCGAGCAAGCATTGCCTTGATCGCCGCAGGCTGTTGGCCCACTTCGGCCGCGATGGAACTGATGTGCTCTTCAACCTGCTCGTCGCTGATCTCGATTTCGGCAGCCTCGGCGATAGCGTCTAGGAGAAAGGCTCGTCGGATCACCTGGCGAGCCTCTTCCAGCAGCCCTTCCTGTCGGTCGTCAGGCAGTTCATCGAGCCGGACGGCGGGGATGTCGAAGCCCTGTCGACTGAGCTGTCGGAAGTTGCGCTGGAGGTTGTCCTCGGCCTGGGCACGGACGAGGCCTTGGGGAATCTCGAAGGGATTCAACTCGATCAGCTTTTCGATCGCGCTCTGAGCAGCGTGGCCCTTGACGTGAGCCTTCATGTGCTCCTCGAGCTTGGAGCGGATGTCGACCTTGAGATCGTCGAGGGTGTCGAAGCCGATGTCTATCGCCAACTCATCATCGAGCTCTGGGGCGGTCTTGGCCTTCAACTCAGTGACCTCCAATTCCAGCACTGCGGTCTTGCCGTTCCAGTCATCGGTAAGGGTGCCTTCGGGAACCGTGAGCTCCTCGACGGTCTTCTTGTCGCCGTTTTTCATGTCGAGTAGGTGCTGAGCCACGAAGTCGGCGACGGCGATTCCCATGGTGCTATCGACCGAGACCAGTAGCGTGTCCAGGCTGTAGGGCTCGAGGCCTTCGCCAGTGAAGACTGCGTTCACCGTGGCCATGTCGCCCGAGGCCGCCTGGTGTCCTTCCGGGGCGATCTCGAGAGTCGCTTGTTGGCCGCGCATGCGCTCGAGTTCCTCGTCGACCTGCTGGTCTTCGACTTCCACTCGCTCCCACTCGACGTCGATGCCTTCCCACTGGGTCAGCTCCACTTTCGGCTGTACCTCGATGGTGACGGAGAAGCTGTAATCTTCGCCCTTCCTGAGACTGGAGCGTTCGATGATGGGCTGGCTGACGGGGATCAGCTTGTGCTCCTTGACGGCTTCTTCGAAGGCCTCGGAGATCAACTGTCCGCCGACTTCGCCCTCGATCTGGTGGGCGAAACGTTTCTCGAGGATGCTGCGCGGCACCTTGCCGGGCCGGAAGCCCTTGATGCGAACTTCGCGTCCGAGCTTGCGGTAGGCATCGTCGAGGGTGCGGCTGACCCGCTCGCTCTCGACGACAAAAGAGACCTTCTTCTGGACGGGGGACAGCTCTTCGACCTGGATTTCCATGGGAGATCGCCTCGTGTGTTTCGTTGGTGCGAGAAGGGGGATTCGAACCCCCACGGGTTGCCCCACCAGATCCTAAGTCTGGCGCGTCTGCCAGTTCCGCCATTCTCGCGGGCTGCGCCTGGCATCAGCCAGCGCCGCCATAATTGACAAACCGCCGGCAGAGTCAACTCCACCGGCGGTTTGCTTCGAATTGGTGAGCCCAGCAGGAATCGAACCTGCAACCTGCGGATTAAGAGTCCGATGCTCTGCCAGTTGAGCTATGGGCCCAGGGTGGTTCCTCTTTTTCTTTTCGATCTTCGACTCTTCGGAAGAGACGATGACCAGTGTTGCATGGCGCGCCCGGCAGGATTCGAACCTGCGACCAACGGGTTCGAAGCCCGGTACTCTATCCAGCTGAGCTACGAGCGCCCTGATTTCGGTGCGCGAACCTAGCTAGGGCCTTGAAACCTGTCAACAGCAAGCTGGAACGCAGCCACGTGTTGTGGCGCTGGTCGGCCTCTTTGGCGTTGGAGGGGTGCTTGGGGTGGATGAGGGGACTTGAACCCCCGGCGCCCGGAATCACAATCCAGTGCTCTACCGACTGAGCTACACCCACCAGAAACCAAGCAACTCCCCGCCAAAACTGGCGCGCCAGGCAGGACTCGAACCTGCGGCCTACGGCTTAGAAGGCCGTTGCTCTATCCAACTGAGCTACTGGCGCCAAACCAAGCCTACTATCGCGGTTGGCGATGGTCGGGGCGAGAGGATTCGAACCTCCGACACCCTGCTCCCAAAGCAGGTGCGCTACCAGGCTGCGCTACGCCCCGCAGGCCATTGCCTCAGGCCCCTCTTGCTCGCAAGCGCGAGGGACCATCTACCCGCGAAGGGTTGGAGATATACAGGCTCGCCGCAGTCGCTGCAAGCAACACCCCTCAGGGCGCGACCAGCTCTTCGAGCATCGGCAACAGCGCTCGTAGAGCCCGACCGCGGTGGCTGATCGCGTTCTTCTCCTCGGCGCTCAACTCGGCGGTCGTGCGGCCCTGTGCATCACTTGCGAGGATGAACAGGGGGTCATAGCCGAATCCCCCCTCTCCTGCCTCGTGGTGGCCGATACGGCCCTCTACTGTGCCGTCGCTATACAGGGCGCGGCCATCGGGGTGGACCACGGCGAGGGCGCAGCGAAAACGGGCGGTTCGCTTGGGATCCGGGACGCCATCCAATCGCTCCAACAGCATCCGGTTGTTGGCGTCGTCGGCAGCCTTGCCGGACACGCCCGCGAAGCGCGCGGAGTAGACTCCAGGAGCTCCATCCAAGGCATCGACTTCGATTCCTGAATCGTCGGCGACAGTCACCCGGCCGGTGTGCAGCGCGAGGGTGCGAGCCTTCTTGTCAGCGTTTGCCCGGAACGTATCGCCGTCCTCGATCACCTCAGGTGCGCCGTCCAGGTCGGCCAGGGAGATCATCTCGAAGCGAGTGCCGGCGAGCATCTCGCGGATTTCACGGAGCTTGTGGAGGTTGCCCGTGGCCAGCAGGACTTCGATGGGTTTGCCCATTGGCCGTCCTCAGTCTCGGATTTTGCCCAGGCCGCGGTTCGCGAGAACCTCGCACTGCGCCTTGTCGAGGTTGCTGCAGCCTGCCATCGCCAGTTCGGTAAGCCGGTCGAGGGTTTCGCGCGAAAACGGCGCGCCTTCAGCGGTTCCCTGTACCTCGATCAAAAGACCGTCTCCGGTGATGACGAAGTTCATGTCGACCTCGGCCTTGGAGTCCTCGACATAGGGCAGGTCGAGCACCGCCTCGCCGTCGACGACGCCTGCCGAAATCGCGGACACTCGACCCAGCAGGGGCACCGCGGGCAAGGTCCCCTCGTCGACCATTCTCTGAAGTGCCAGAGACAGGGCGACGAAGCCGCCGGTGATGGAGGCGGTTCGAGTGCCGCCATCGGCTTGCAGGACGTCGCAATCGATCCATAGAGTGCGTGGTCCCAGGGCCTCCAGGTCGACCACGGCGCGCATGCTCCGGCCGATGAGACGCTGGATTTCCATGGTGCGTCCGCCGGGGCGCCCCCGGCTCACCTCGCGGCTGGTTCGGGTCGGCGTGGAGCCGGGCAGCATCGAGTACTCGGCGGTTACCCAGCCGGTGCCTTCGTGCATCTTCCAGCGCGGTACTTTCTTCTCGATCATTGCCGTGCAGAGAACCCGGGTCTTGCCGAACTCCACCAGCGCGGAGCCGTGTGCCTGTTCGAGGAAATCCGGGGTGATACGCACGCTACGTAACTCGTTGACTGCTCGTCCGTCGGGTCGCATGAGGGAGCCTGTGCTGAGGGTCTACAGGGAACTGTCGTCGTCATCGCCCGAGGTGCGGGCGTCGATTTCGCAGTTAATCCAGTCGAGAACCATCTGTAGTTCTTCGGTGGAAGGAACGCGTCCCATCGGCGGCATGGTGCGGTTCGACATCTCGTGCCAGGTGCCGAAGCCAGCGATGTTTGTGTTTCTGCCTACGACGGATTCGAAATCGTCATAGTTCAATCCTGGAGTCGCTCCCTTGCGCTCTTCGGGGGTGGTCTTGTCCGACCAGTGACAGTACGAGCAGTAGGGTTCGAAAATCTCGGGCACCATGGTCTCGTTGAAGTAGTCCTCCTGCCCCTTGTGAAGGTCTTCCGGGGCGCATTCGCCGTCGACTTCACCATCGGGCACGGCAGGGTCGCAGGAGTTCAGGCTGAGCAGGGCAAGAGCCAATAGGAATGCGGACAGTTGCTTGTGATTCGTCTGCATCACAGAGTTCCAATCACGAGGCCAGCGCCGATCACGCTGCCTGCTGCGGTGAAGCCGGCGATGGCGTGGGTGGCGACCAGGGCCTCCCAGGCTTCGCCGGTGGCGACGTTGGCCTGCAGGATGCCGGTAGCGACGACGGTCCCCATGGCGACGCCGTGGAGCACCGAGAGGGCAATGTGCAGCTTGCCCGAGTCAACCCCCGTCTTCACGGAGGTATCCGCGGCCCTGGGCCCACTGAGCAAGGCATCGGGCATGGTCCATGCGACGATCCCCGCGCCCAGGTAGGCACCGGTTCCGACCCCCGCGAGCACCCGGTGGATCGCGAGGTTTGGTTCAAGGTCATCGCGCCCAGGTTGGCCGGTCTTGAGGGCAATGGAGTTGACCAGGCCAAAGACTTCGGCTGCGACGATGGTGCCTGCCGCTATGAATGCCAGGGCCTGGTGCACCGGCACGAGTTTTCGGCGCAGCTTGAGTCGAGCTTGTATCTTCCTGCGCTCTTCGATGGTCAGGTTGGCTTTGACCGGTTCGGCGTGGTTCGACTTTTGTCCACTGCCGGCCTCACTGGGAGACGTGAAGTCAGCCGCGGCGGTGAGCTCGAGGTAGGGCCGCGCAGTGGGCAACTGGAGCTCAGCGGCGTGCACGACACTGGGGAGCAACAGGCCGCCTGCCAGCAGGAGGGCGGGAATCAACCGGGCAGTTTGCGACATGGGGCAACTCCTGGTGGGCAAGGCTTTACTTACTGCCTGAAGCGGGTTGCCCGTCTTCGGTCGGGGCAGTTTCGGACTCCGCTGGGGCAGCCTCGGCCGGGGCGGGGGCAGGCGGCGCGAGCAGTTTGGGTCCGGCGGGAAACACCATCCGCACCTTGATGGGCACCTCGTCGGCGATCTTTACGAGCACGAGTGAAGGTCGTTCGATCTCGAAGTCTTCCAACGAGATCGAGAACTTCGAAGTCACGTCTACCAGGCCATTCTCCTCGACCTTCATTCGAATGGGGATCTCCAACTCCTTTGTGACTCCGTGCACGGTAATGGGTCCCTTGACCTTGAGCTCGTGGGTGCCAACGGTGAAGGGGGCCGGACGCGCCGCCGCTCGCCTTGGCTTTCCAGGTGATCTCGGGGAAGACGATGCCCTCGAGGACTTCCATCATGTGGCTGTCGCGCAGGTTGTTGGACGAGTTGAAGTATTCGACCTTGATGTTGGCTTCGACTCGGGTCTTGCTCATGTCGGTCGCGTCAAGATACGCGGTGGCGGTTGCGCCGCCTGTCAGCAGCTTTGCGTCGTATTCCTTTGCCGGGTGCGAGATGTGAAAGCTGACCTGAGCGATGGTCACTTTCTGCTCGATCGCGTCAGCAACCTTTGGCAACAAAAAGGAAGCGCCGGCGAGCAGCACGCTGAGAGCGAGAGATGTTGGCTTGTTCATGGCGTCCTTTCGCCCGTGCTGGAGGTGCCCGGCACGTTCTATGGAGTCCGATCCAATCACGTGATGCTCCCGGCCGTCAATTCCGAGGTCCATCCGGACATTTCAATGAGTAACTTGAGCACCGCTCCCAGAGCCGTTCGGGTGGACTGGCGGGCTCCCCCTTGATATGACCGTGCACATTCACGCGGGAGGTCAACGGCTCCCGCTTCGCTTCTCTTCCCGGAGCCAACTGTGATTCAAGTCCGACTTTCCTGGATTCTGGCAGCCCTCCTTCCCCTGGCTCTCATTGCTTGTTCTGGCCAGGACTCCGAGGTGAGCACGCCCGATTGTGACCTCGACATCAACAACCTCTCGGGTAGTTGGATCAGCCTGAAGGGCGGCGGGGGCGGCAAGGACGTGCCCGACTCCTTTGCGCGCATCAAGTTCACTACCGAGGGTGACAAGGGGACTGCCGTGTACACCGCCGGGCAGGTGGCTCCGGGGAACCCCGCGACCAACAAGTATGACTACGATCGGGTGTCGGTGTCCGAGAGCGGCGAAGCGCTCTATTCAATCAACATGTTCGAGGGCAAGAGCAGGCAACGTATCGCTCGTCTGAAGAAGGACAACAGGCGCCTGGACGTCAAGTTCGAGGGACGCCTGTACGTGACCATCGACAAGATGCGCTGTGCTCTGACCCTGAAGGACTTCTACGTCACGTACATCAAGGGCGAGGAGACCATGGACTCCAACCCGACGGGGATCCGTACCTACCTGCGTGCCACCGATGAACTCGGCTTCGTGCACTGTGCCGAGCCGGCCCAGCTGTATCCGTTTGCGATGGAAAATCCGCGTTGGGGCCCCAAGAATGGCGACCCCCCCCTGGATTCGAAGTCAGGGATCTTCGCGAAGGAGCCGATGTGGTTCCACTACGCGGAGAAGCTGTTCGAGGGTAGTGCCGCAGAGATCCTGGAGAAGAAGCGAAAGGTTGGCGTCGTCAGCACAGAAGGCTGCAGCTATGACTTCGAGATGTGGGCGCGGGACCGCCGAGTGCCGACGGCGCAGAAGGTCGTGGTCGAGCCCGACAAGAAGGGCAGATTGGCCTGGAAGACTCAGCACACCTTCGACAAGTCCAGTGCCGATGGGATCTTTGTCGAGATGCACCGCTACATGACCTGTCCCGAGGGTGGACGAACCCTGCTGGGGAATACCTGTACGGTGGTCTGGCCCGAGCGCGAGCGGACTGCCGAAGAGAAGGCCGAAGCGCAAGCAGCTAAGAAGAACAAGAAGAAGAAGAGGAAGAAGAGATAGCCAGGTCGCTGTCCCTTCGAGCCTGCCTGCTCGCTCAGTCGCCGTCGCTTTGAGCTACCAGCGAGCGCTGCACCGTCCAGTTGGTGCCGTCTGGTCCGTCTTTGAGGGCGATGCCACGCTCTGACAATTCATCGCGGATGGCATCTGCGGCCGCGAAGTCGCGGCTGTTGCGCGCCTCGAGTCGTCGCTCAATCGCGGCATCTATCTCGCTCTCCTCGATGCCCAGGTAGGACAGCCGACGGGTCCTGAGTCCCGTGAAGAAGTCCTCTGCCTGCTCGTGAAAGATGCCGAGTACAGAGCCTGCCTGGAGCAGGCGATCGCGGGCGCCAGCGGCCAGGGCAGCCAGTTCAGGTGCGGAGAGGTCGGGGTTTGCTCCCAACCAACGATTCACCTTGCGCAGGAAATCGAACACCTGGCCCAGGGCACCAGCTGTATTGAAGTCGTCGTCCATGGCCGCACCGAAGCGCTCCATGAGGCTCTCGCACTGGTGGAAGAGGCCGCGCTCTGGTCCCTGGAAGGACTCGGGTTGGACCTGCTCAAGTGGATCGATCTCGGATCGGTAGACCTGCTCGTGATGCCAGCTTCCATCGTCGGCTGGGCCGGGCACCTGAATACTGTCTCCGAGCCTTCGGTCGAGGTCGGCAAGGGTGCTGTACAGCCGTTCCAGTCGGGTCTCAGCCTCCTGGACTGCCTGCTCGCTGAAGTCCAACGGCGCACGATAGTGGGCCGACAGGTAGAACAGGCGCAGTGACTCCGGGTGGTAGCGGACGATGATGTCGGATACCCCGAAGAAGTTGCCGAGAGACTTGCTCATCTTCTCTGCGTTGATCGTCAAGTGGCCGTTGTGCATCCAGTGCCGTACGCACGGGGCTTCACCAGTGGCTCCCTCGGTCTGGGCGATCTCATTCTCGTGGTGGGGGAAGATGAGGTCGATACCACCGCCGTGAATATCGAAGCGTTTGCCGAGCAGCTCCGACGACATCACCGAGCACTCGATGTGCCAGCCCGGGCGGCCGGCGCCCCAGGGTGAGTCCCAGCACGGTTCGCCTGGCTTGCTGCTCTTCCAAAGCGCGAAGTCAAAGGAGTGGCGCTTGCGGCTGTCGATGTCGACGCGGGCGCCTTCTTCCTGGTCTTCGATGCGGCGGCCACTGAGGCGCCCGTAATCACTGCGTGTCGAGACGTCGTAGTACACGTCGCCGTCCACGACGTAGCCATGCTTATTGTCGATCAGGTCCCCGACCATTGCGATGATCTCGTCCATGTACTCGCTGACCCGTGGTTCGTGGTCAGGCCGCAGCATGTACAGCGCGTCGGTGGCCCTGTGGTAGTCGTCCTCGTAGCGACTGGCGATGTCCCGAAAGCCGACTCCTTCGTCGACGGCCTTTCTTATGATCTTGTCGTCGACGTCGGTGAAGTTACGGACGTATTGGACCGAATAGCCGCGGTGAAGCAGGTGCCGGTAGACGATGTCAAAGGACAGTGCGGCCCGCACGTGGCCGACGTGTGTTGGCGCGTACACAGTCACGCCGCAGACGTACATGAGCACTTTGCCCGGCTGCCGCGTCTCCAGCTCTTCCTTGCGCCGTACCTCGGAGTTGTAAAGGCGCACCGGATGAGGAGTCGGAGCGGTCATTCTGCTTGCTTGTTGCGGGCTTGACGGGGGGGAGGTCTCAGTCGGAGAAGATCTCGCCGAGCCGTTCCTCGATCTTGCCTTCGGGCTTGGCCTCTGCGACAGCCAACTCCTTGACCAACAGGCCCTTGGCCTGGTCGAACATCTTGCGCTCACCAAAGCTCAGGTTCTTGTCGCCCTTGAGGATATAGAGGTCGCGCAGAACGCGAGCCACCTCGTAGGGGGAGCCCGTCTTGATTTTCGCCATGTACTCCCGGTAACGGCGGTTCCAGGTCTGCTTGTCGAGTTCGACGTCGCGTTCGGCGAGCACGTGATAGATCTGCTCGACCTCGCCGGGGTCGACCACCTCGCGCATGCCGATGGCATCCGCGTTCTTGGTGGGAACCATGACGGTCATGCCGCTCTCAAGGATCTTGAGGACGTAGAACATCTGGCTCGTGCCGGCGAACTCTCTCGTTTCGACGCCCTCGATCACGCCCACTCCGTGACCGGGATAGACAGCCATATCGCCCATTTTGAATGCCATCAGGTACCCTCGTGTTGTTGCGCGGCGTTGTGTGCTCTGCCCCACAGAGCCTGGCTAGCCGGGCGCGGGATGATAGCACAGGCCCCCTTTTTCAGCCAGCCGTGAGGAACAACGCTGTGTGGATCCAGACGACGTCTTCGTAGCGCCAGTCGCTTGCATCGACCAACGACCCAGCATAGGTCTCCCCCCCCAGCGGTTGCGAGGGCGCTTTGTCGCCTGGGTTTTGCCACCAGTGCCACTTTCGTTGGGCTGGTGATCGGGGCCCTTTTCCTGGTATCTGCAGCTGCGGTCTGTCTACGGCCGGAGGCCTTCTCGGCGGGCAGTGAGCGCGTACTGTGGGGTGTGGGCGCCTTCCTCGGAACGGTCGCTGCTGGCACCGTTCCCCTGGTCGCGCTGGCGTCGGGATTTGTTGTCTCGACTCGGCTCTCCGATCGTGGTGAGGCCATGGCCCTCGGCTCGATGGGAGTCGCTCCGGTGCCGGCGTGGCGTGCCCTGTGGCCGCTGTGGTTGGTCCTGACCGCGGCTACGTTGGCCATTGCTTTTGCAATCGAGGCTCCCGCATGGCGCGTCGTGCACCAGCTTCGGGGAGCGTCTGAGGTGGCTGCGGTCAGTTGGAATCGACTGCAGGCGGGTGAGGTCCGGGTTTTGCCGAAGGGGGGCGCCCTGGTTGCTCGCGACGGTGCGATGCGTTTCGCCAGTGGCGATGGAGGATGGCGTGGCTCGGCGGGATCTGTCGTCGCGCTGGTAGGGGATCGGGATTGGGGCTGGAGGGTGGCAGATGCGAAGTTTCAGCATGCCGATGGCAGTTTGTGGTCGGCTCGGGATCTGCGCCTTCGTGCCGATGTCGAGTCGCTCGCCCGTTCCCGAGAGCAACCCCGGAGCCCCTGGTCCCTCCCTACGGAGCGCTTGATCGCTGCGGCCCACTCCGCGGACGCGAGGCCTGCTGTTCGCAATCGTGCGGGCCTTGTATTGCATCGTCGCTTTGCTCTCGCGTCGCTCGTACCAACACTGGCCTTGCTCGGCTGGCTGCTTGCCTGGAGCCCGTTGCGTGAGGGACGCCGGGATGGCCGTCGTCATCTTGTCGTCGCGCTGCTTGCTGTGTCTTTGTACGCGTTGCTCAAGTCTGGCGAGAAGGTGGTTGCCGCAGGGCTGTTGCCAGGAGTACTCGGGGCTTGGCTCCCTGTGTTGCCGTTTCTGCTTGCCAGCGTTCTCCTGTCCGTGCGGGCCGGCAAGGTGCCGCGATGAATCCCGGGTGGAGGCTTGCCCGGACGACTGCCGGGCACTTTTTTCTCTACCTGATCGCCCTGGTACCACTGGTGCTGCTGCTGGATGTCCTCGATGGTGGGTCTTCCCCGGCGGCGGCCGCTGCCGAGCTGGCCCACCTGCTGGCACCGCTGTGTGCTGCTGCTGCTGCTGCGGTCGTGGTCGGGTCCTGCCGGGTCGCGGGGGTCTGGGATAGTTGGTCCCTGCTTGGCTACTCGCCTGCTTCGTTGCTCCGGCCACTCGTTCTTGTGGCGCTGCTGGTCGCCGGATTCGATGCCGGTGGTGGTTTTGCTTCCACAGCGGAGGCAACGACCGTCGGTTCCAGCAGTGTCTGGGACGGGGCGGCGCCGGTGGACCGCGCTGCTGTCCTGTGGCCGAGCGACGATGGCTGGTCGCGGCCAGACTTGAGCAACTGGCAGGTACCACCCTCGGAGTTGTCGACCCGTGAACTGTTGCGTCGGCTTGGCCAGCAGGCTCCGCCGGGTTCGCGCAGTGGCGTCGACCGGGGCGAGTTGCTGCGTCGTCTTGCCTGGCTGGTGGCCTGGCCGTTCGGGGTCATGTTCGGCTCGTGGAGAGGTCTGCGCTGCACGCCCGCCCGCGCCCGTCGTCGCGGTAGTCCGGTACTCCGTGCTGCCGGCGAGACGATCTGTGGGGTGCTACTGGCACTGCTTTCGGTCCTGATCGCAGCGGCCTGGTGGTCCGGCACAATGTGACCTGCGGTGATGGAGCTACTTGTCCTCGACGATGTAGTAGTCGATCTTCGCCAGCGGCAGGAATAAGCGCTTGACGGTCGAGTCGACCGCTTCGCCCTTGGCCCCTATCAGGGCGCTGACCTTGATGTCGAGGCCGCCATCACGCACCTCGGCCTTGCCTCGAACCTCGGTGACGTTGCCATCGACGTACGGAGTCTCGCCGTCTGTTGCACGCTGTCGGTACAGCGGAGTCTTGAGCAGTGCGCGGACCTTCATCAGGGTCTCCCGTTACGGTGAATGGTGACCGTCTTGAGCACGACGGGAGTGACCGGCACCGAGCCTTTTGTAGAGCGGGGATCGCTGCTCTGCTTCGGCACCCCAGCAATTTTTTCGACCGTCGACATGGGCTCGCAGTAGCCGAACACCGAGTGGCGTCCGTTGAGGTGGGGAGTCGGGACTTCGGTGATGAAGAACTGGCTGCCGTTGGTGTTGGGGCCCGAGTTGGCCATCGACAGGGTGCCTGCTTTGTGCTTCAGCCCGGGGTGGAATTCGTCGGCGAACTTGTAGCCAGGGCCCCCGGTACCGCGGCCGAGAGGGTCGCCGCCTTGCAGCATGAAGCCCTTGATGATGCGATGAAATACAGTGCCGTTGTATAGCGGCTCCATTTTCTTCTTCCCTCCGCGGGGATCGGTCCACTCTTTGGTGCCCTCGGCGAGCCCGACGAAGTTGGCGACAGTCTTCGGTGCGCGGGTGGACTCCAGCTTGCAGTCGATGGTTCCCATGGATGTGTCGAAGCGTGCCCACATCTCCTCTTCGAGGCCGGTCTGCGCGGCCATTGTCTCCTTCAGTCGGGTGTTCTCCATGTCGGAGATCTTGAGCTTCAGAGCAGCGTTGTCCTCGCTGAGGCGAGCGATCTTGCTCTCGAGGGCTGTGACCTTGCTCTGTAAGTGGTTGTTTTCCTCCTTGAGGGCGGCGGTGCAGCCGCTGGCCAGGAGCAGGATCAGCAGGGAAGCGAGGATGGATGGGCGCACGGCAGAAGTCTCCAGGCTGAGGATTGAGCGGCGCGAATATAGCAGTCAG
This sequence comes from uncultured Rickettsiales bacterium, assembly GCA_964490445.1. Classification (GTDB taxonomy): domain Bacteria; phylum Myxococcota_A; class UBA796; order UBA9615; family UBA9615; genus UBA6601. Next base: position 16,677 of record CAZBDA010000050.1, read on the forward strand.
CGCGGCACGCGGGCCGTGCATAGGCCGAGCATGTTGCTACCGGCGGTAGAGTAACGCCCTTCGCGGAGCTGTTTCATGCGTTGCTCTCGGAGTATTTCCTCTGCTTGCTGAAATGCATCCCAGAGCTCCTGTGGCCCACCGCCGGCCTCGAACAACATGGCCCAACGAGCCCATTCCGCGGCGGCGGCCTCGGGGCTATGTGTTTTCAGCAGGAAGCTCCGGTACAGCTGGGCGGCCTTGTCATAAGGAGGCGTGCACTGGTACGTCTTGGGATTGACCCACAAGTGGGGATCTTCCAGTCCCTGGGCGGCCATCAAGGTCGGCAGCTTGGATGCGATCCGGTAATCGCCACCCCCTGTCTTGATGCATCCCTCCATGACGTACGAGCCCACGAGCAGCGTGCGGCGAAGGTGCTCGAAGTCGTCTTGGCCACAGCTATCGATGCTGCTTGCGGTGGCGGCGAGCAGGTCGGGCTCGATGGCAGCCACCAGTCCGCCAGGCTTTACCACGCGCTTCATCTCGCCCAGCGCAAGCTCCGGGCGGCTCAGGTGCATGAGAACGGTCTGGCAGATGGCCAGATCGAAGCGGTTGTCTTCGACCTCTGTGAGATCAGTGATGTCGGCCTGGTGCAGGACCAGCCGACCCTTGTAGCCGGCCTCAGTGACGCGTTCGCGCCCGCGTTGGATCAAGGTCTCCTGCAGCTCGAAGCCGTCGACCCTTCCGCCGGGGGCGATGAGTGGCAGGAGTAGTTGTCCGAGGTAGCCCCAGCCGCAACCAAAGTCGGCGACCTGCAGGCCGGCACGAAGCTCAAGCAACTCGGCCAGCCTGGGCAGGTCGGCAGCGTCCCATAAGAACAGGCGGCTGGCGTCGAGGTGCTCGAACCAGTGGCCCTTGCCGAAATCGAGGGGGGCGTTCGTCATCAGCAGGCCGCGGCGGAGGGGGTCCGACCGAGAGCTTCGGCAGGCCCCTGTCTAGAAGGCCCAGCCGGCGCTGACTCGAACGGTGTGCATCTGCTCCGAGAGCTGCCCCCGCTGAAGGACGTCCTGCTCGTTGAAAAAGGACAGCCCCAGGGAGCGGGTGACAAGGTCATAGCTGACGTCGAGCAGCAGCCCATTCCAGGGCAGAACACTCATGCCGATGTTGAGATGGTGATTGGTCACTCCGGGCACATTGAAGCTGTTCTCGCCGAGGGTCGCGGCGATGCCGAGGCTCAGGTCATAGTCGAAGTGTGGTCGCAGCATTGGAATGATGGTGTAACGGATGCCCAGTCCAACACGTATCCCGTGCAGTCCGATGGTCTCGAACACAGGCGGGGTGCAGCCGGTGCGTACAGCTTCGTTTTCCTCGCTGTCCGGGTCATCGACGGGGCAGGCATCGGGCTGGGTCTCGGGCGGTTTGTTCTCTGGATTCCAGAGGCGTCGGAACACCACGAGATCCTGGTACTGGTAGCCGACCCTACCGAGCACATCGAGGGGGCCCTTGTCCTTGAGCAGGGGCAAGCGACCCTGGAAGTCGACGTTCAGCAGGCTCATGCCGTCGCAGAAGTGGCTGCTGCAGTGGCCGGTGCCTCCCGGAGCTTCGGCCTCGAAGTTGGTGCTGTAGCTCAGTTGCGTGAAGCCCGCTCGTACACCGGCGTACTCCTGGAAAGGGAACCACTCGGCATTGATCGCGACCGAACCGAGCAGTGGTGCGCGCACCTGGCTCTTGAGGAAGTCGAAGTGCTGCAGGCTTGCGTCGCCAGCAGACGCGCACGGACCTTCATCGGCGGCGTTGGCGCATGGCTCGCTGTCATAGTGGTAGTAGCCTGGCGACCAGCCAATGGTCAGTTGGGCGGTGCGCTTCGAGAGCCGGCCCGACCTCATGCTGCGGCGCCGCGCTGCCTCCTTGGGGTCGGTAATTCGGGCTCCTTTCGGTTTCGCACTCGTCGTGGCGGCGGGCTTCTTGCCCTGGACAGCAGGAGGCTGTTTGCGGGCCTTGCGGGTCTTGCGACGCTTGTCTGCACCCGCGGGACCGCCAATCTTGACCGTGGCGAACGATGCGACATCACCTGCCGGTCGGGTTGCGGTCACCTGCACCTGGCTCCTGTCCATGCCGGGAGGAATGGTGAGCAGCGCGGAGAACGTGCCATCGCCGTTGTCGATCTTGTTGCTGACGATGCCTCCGTCTGAGAGCAGGATGACCGTCTCGCCGGGGACCAACGTGCCTTTCTTGTCGAGGATCCGGACCAGCAGGTTGACGGTGCCTCCCGTCTTGGGCACCGAGGACGGAACGACGGCGACCTCGATGCTGGAGGCGAGATCTGCCTTGCCTACCGATGCCTTGTCCGGGACGACGGGGGTGGAGGTTTCGGCAGTGGTGGAGCCTCCCCAGGGATTTGCAGCGGATGTGACCGGGGGCTGATCTCCTGCCTGACTCTGGCTGCCGCTGAGGGTGCGGGCGGCGCGCAACGCCATCCACTTGCCGAGGATCGCGACGCGCTTCTGACCACCCGTGAGCGGGAACTCGAAGTTGGGGATTGGGTCCAGCGCCTGCCAGATGGGCGCGTCATAGCTTCGCTCGCCGACTGTGAAGCTCACCGTCGCCAATCCCGACAGAGGCCCTGCTGCGTAGAGCACGGTGCCGATTCCGCGCGCATCCGTCTCGACCGAGCGGGTCACTGAGCCGCCACCGGCCGCCACCGAGGCGTTGATTGCGACCTTCGCGACAGGGTTTCCAAAGCGGTCCAGGGCCAGCACCGTGACAGGTACTTTCTGGCCGGTGACCACCTGGTCTTCCATCGGCAGCGCGACCAGTTGCACAGGACGTTGGCGGTTGCCGCGCACGCCGGCGATTGCCTGCACCCTTGTCTTGACGTTCCATTTTACTGGTACTTCCACTGAGAACACGCCCGGTGCGACGACCTTCGGGTTCCTGATGGGGCCCTTCTCGGTACGGAACTCGACGCGGTGGCCGGCTGTGCTCAGTTGCCCTTCGGCATCGAGCAGTTCGGCAGTCAGTTTCACCTTTTTGACGTTCGGCGTGATGCGCTCGGGATCTGCAGTCAGTTTTACCCGGGCCGGTCCACCAGGCTCCAGGCCAATCTCGACGCTGTCACTGCTGGCAGCTTCTTCGCGCAGGATGGACGCGGTGATCGTTACCCGGCTTGATGACGATGTCTGCGGTGCTGTGTAGGTGGCCTCGTACAGTCCGTTGCCCATGAAGGTGACATCGTCGAGGCTTCCCTGGGTGGCACTGAAGATCACGTCCTCACCGTCAGCCGGCTTGCCCAACTCATCGACCACGTAGGTGCGGACCTGTGTCTGAAAAGTGCCATCCGCGGGCAGGAAGTCGGGGATTCCACCCATGGCGATGCGGTTGAATAGGGGTACGCCGAGATCGATCTGCTGCGTGCTGCGGGTGTTGTCTGGTTGGATCATTTCGACGGAGCCGCTCTTGATTCCCGGAGGTACGAGAATCGGGATGCTGGCCTTGCCCGAGGCATCAGAGACTACGGGCGGGAAGGTGGTCTCACCGACCCGGAAAATCAGGGTGACCCCGGCTTGTCGTGCGTCGACCGGGTAGGGAACCTTGCCGATCAGGGGAATGCTGAAGAAGCCGAAGGTGCGGCTCGGCTCGTCGGCATCCCACACGGAGATGGTCGCGACCTGCGGGAACGCAGCAACGGGTGGGATGTAGATGGCCGAGTAGCGGCCTGCGCCGGCGGGGGTGAGCGCCTGGATCTCACCCACATTGGCGTTGGCCTTGAGGGTGAGGCCGTCGACGGGGCTGCCATCCTTCTCGGTGATGTTGAAGACCAGAGAGGAACTTGGGTCTTGGCTCAGAATCAGCTTGTCCGGAGTGGCGCTGAATTGGATCGATGCTTTCTTCGGTACCTGGATGTCCAGCGGAAAGCCTGCTTCGACGGTGCTTCCGGATGTCAGTCGGGCGCGGATTTTCAACGCGGGTTGGCTGCGTGGGCGACGTTCGGGGGTCGAGTAGGTGCAGTTGTACATGCCGGCTCCGACCTGTGGGCAGTCGGTGTCGAGTCGTCCGGCGCTGGCGAACGATCCACGAAACTTGGCGCCGTGGGCCAGGGCACCACTCTCGTCGGTAACCAGCAGAGTGAGCGTTACTTTCTCGCCGTTGGCAGAGATTTCGCCAGGTGGCAACAGGTGAATGGTCGCGCTGCCACCCAGGGTCAGTGTCGGAACTCCCTGTGCGACGCCGAGACCGGCGGAGAGAGCGATCACCAGCAGGGCGAGCAGGCTGCCACCGAACAGACGTGAGAGAGGGCGAATATGCATGGAGGGGATTCGCTCCGGCAGAGGTCAAGTTGTGAGGTCACATGTCGCTTGCAGTCAAGCAAGTGAGTTTATGGAGGCGATCGAAGACCTGTCAACGCTGTCGGCTCGCGATGCGGCCCACAGATGGACCCGTCGCGGCTGCCATCCGACGATGCTACGGGATGCTTGTTGACCCCAGCGGCAGGTATTAAGTGTCCAACAGGGATGCTTGCACCCGAAACCGAAGATATGCAGACTGTGCTCGCACGTGTGTCTTCGGAGAGCTTACGGGGGTTCCCGAGCGACGTGATTCTTGATGGACTGAGGATGACACTGAGATTCAACACACTACTCCTGCTCTTCGGGCTGCTGGTTCTGCCGGTGGCCGCCGCCTATGGCGAAGAAGAGGGCGAAGAAGAGGGCACGGAAGAGGGCGCGGAAGAGGGCGCGGAAGAGGGCGCGGAAGAGGGTGAGAGTGAGGGCGGCGACGAGGGGCCGAACATCTCTCGCGAGGATGAGGATGACGTCGACAACTGGTCCTTCGAGGGCGAAGTCGAGAAGAAGGAAGAGGTCAAGAAAGAGGTCAAGAAGAAGCAGCTTCCGCCCGAGCCGCGCCGCTACGGCAATTCCGGAAACTGGTACGAGGTGACCGTTGAGTGTGGCGGCTGCAAAGATCTACTCGGGCAGAGCCTCGGGATCGCGGACCCGCTGGTGATGCGGGAGTTCTTCGACCACGTCCAGATCGCCTCTGACCGAAGGAGCGGCAAGTTCATTTATCCCTCCGAAGGGGAGGTCCGAACCATTGGTTTCCGCGACGGTGCCAGCCGTCTTTTGCTGTGGAGCTACGTTTCAGACAAGGGCACGCGGTTGACGGAGACCTTCGCGACCGTATGGGATCTGCGGCTCAAAGCGTCCTCGAGGTTGCTCTACGGACGCAAGTACGAAGTCCAGGCCTGGACAGCAGATGCCTACATCGAGTCGGGGGATGGCTACAAGGCCAACCAGCGCTTCATCTCTGCTGCGAAGCTACTCAGCTATACCGAGCTTGCGCCGGTCAAAGGTCTCACTACAGAGGAACCACGCTTCCAGGTTGCCGAGAACGTGCGCGTCAACCTGGTGGGCTACGCGGCATTTGTGCGCAGCGATGTCTCGACTGAGGCGATCGTCAAGGAGCAGGAGGGCCTCAAGGCAGAGGCCGAAGCCGAGGCGAAGCGGGACCGCGACCAGAAGGAGTGGTTCAGCAAGGGCGAGGGCTATCTCGACAACCGCGAGTGGTCTGATGCTCTCGTGGCCTTCAAGAAGGCAAGAGAACTTGGGATGGACAGTCTCGAGTTGAGCTTCAACCTGGGCTTCTCGTTTCAGCGCACAGGCGATGTCGACAGCGCCATCGCGGAGTACCGCAAGATCCTCAAGACCGATCCGCGGGACACGGACGTACGCTACAACCTGGCTCGTATTTACGAGAAGCAGAAGAGCTGGGATGAGGCCATCAAAGAGTACCAGGCCATCCTCAAGTTCAATCCGGACGACCAGGGGGCGCGTCAGCGCCTGGAGCTCCTGCGTGCCGCCCGGGAGATGATCGAAGGCTAGCTGTCGTCTGGCGATGACCTCCCTTCGCATCCAGGGATTGACCAAGCGCTTCGGCGGTCTTACCGCGTTGGAGTCCGTCGATATCGAAGCGGAGTCGGCCTCGATCCTATCGATCATCGGTCCCAACGGTAGCGGCAAGACGACTTTATTTAACTGCATCTCAGGGCTCTACGAGCCGACTGCGGGCGAGGTGTTGTTGGTTCGCGACGGTGTGGAGCAATCGTTGCTGGGCCTTCGACCCGACCAGATCACCCGGGCGGGTCTGTCACGTACCTTCCAGACCATCCGCCTGTTCCCAATGATGACCGTGCTCGAGAATGTCCTGGTTGGCATGCACAGCACGCTCGCGACGAGCACGGCCTCTGCGGCGTTGCGCACTCAGGCTTTCCGGATCGAGGAGCGCGAGGCGGCATCAGCGGCCCAGTCCCTGCTGGAGTTTTTCGGCGAGCACCTGAGTCCACGCTCTGGTGACCTGGCGCGCAACCTCAGTTACGCCAACCAGCGCCGCCTGGAGATCGTTCGTGCCATGGCCACCGGTGCCGATGTGCTGCTCCTCGATGAGCCGGCGGCGGGCATGAACCCTACCGAGACCGAAGAGTTGATCGCCGACATTGTTCGCCTCAAGGAGTTCGGCAAGACCGTACTCCTGATCGAGCACGACATGGTGGTCATCGCCACCATCTCCGACCGGGTTCTTGCCCTGGAGAACGGTCGCAAGATCGCCGAGGGAAGCTTCGAGGAGGTGCGCTCCTCGCCGCGGGTGATCGAGGCATACCTGGGCCGCGGTGCGGCCGGACGGGCCGGCGACGATGTCGTCGCTGTCGACAGCAGCGGAGCACGCGGTGAGCCCTGACGGCAGCGCCGCGCCCGCAATGCTCGAGTTGGCAGGGGTGTCGGCTGCCTATGGTCCCGTGCCCGTGCTGCACGGTCTGGACATCCGCCTGGCTGCCGACGAGATTGTCTGCCTGCTCGGTGGCAACGCGGCGGGCAAGACAAGCACCATGAACACCATCGTTGGAACGCTGGCCTTGCAGGAAGGCAGCATCTTCTTTGATGGTCAGCGGATCAGTGGGTTGGCACCTCCGGAGATTGTCTCTCGTGGGCTCGCGATCGTGCCCGAGGGCCGCCGGATCTTTCCCCGGTTGACAGTGCAGGAGAATCTCGATCTCGGCGCCTACGGCCGTCGCGATAGCAAGGCAGCTCAGCAGCGCGACGAAGAGCGGGTGTTCGAGCGCTTCCCGCGGCTGGCGGAGCGGCGCGCCCAACTGGGTGGAACCCTCAGCGGCGGCGAGCAGCAGATGCTGGCCATTGGTCGCGCACTGATGAGTCGTCCTCGCCTGCTTCTGATGGATGAACCGTCGATGGGCCTGGCTCCGGCGCTGGTGGATCGGGTGTTCGAGATCATCAGCGAGATCCACAAGGACGGCACCGCCATCTTCCTGGTCGAGCAGAACGCGCGGATGGCGCTCGAGGTCGCTTCGCGTGGCTACGTGCTGCAGCAGGGACGGATCGTTATATCCGGCAGTAGCGAGGAGTTGCTTTGCTCCGACGCCGTTCGAGAGGCCTACCTCGGGGGATGAAGAGGCCCGCGGACCCGACCATTCTGTGTGCTAGGCTCCCCCGGATGGTCAGATTCCTGCCAGTTGTTTGCTTGCTCCTGACGCTGCCGATTTTTGTGCTTGGCTGCGGTTACCAGCCCCTCGGCCTCGATGAGAATCGCCCCCAGATTGGCGACTCGATTATCGACCGGGACATCGTTCTTTACGGCGAGAACCGGTTCGAGATCGGCGAGTACACCGACGACGGTTTCCGCGAAGACTGTCGCCTTACCAGCCAGGTAGAAGGTTGGCTGGAGACCGGCGAGATGACGGACGGCTGTACGTCATGCACGGAGATCTACTCGGTCACCCTTCTCGAGACAGAGGTCGAGTACTACACCAACCAGATCGACCAGGACGAGTCGGAGTGCAACTTCGGGCTGGCGGGGGGCTTTGGGATCGGTTTTGCTCCCATCGAGCAGTTCCCCATCGACTTCAGCGAGAGCTTCTTCGAGTGGCTCAATGATCACGAGACCGACGAGGGTGACGGCACCGCAGTGCGTTATGTGCAGACCAACTGGTCACCTATAGGTACGAGCGACTGGACCCCGCGACTGGGCCTGTTCGATGCTGCAGATCCGCTGGGTACCTTTGAGCGCGAGTACTACGTCAAGGGCTACTACTACTACAACACCAACCATCTTCTGAAGGACAACGGCTCTGAGTACGGTGCTGTTCGTTGGAAGATGGATGTTCAGTTTACCGAGTAGCCTCGTCCGCTACCGCCAGGTAGCCCTCGACCAGCGCGTCGGCTTCCGTATCAGGCATCTGCGCCACCCGTCCCAGCAGCGCGACCGCCGCGTAGTCTCGCCAGCGCCTCAGGTCCTGGACAATGGCCTCTTTCCCGAGTCTGGGCGACGAGCCCAGCGCAACTTCGCGGGAGACGGCTGCAGCCAGCCTGCAGACCCGCCTCGGCCAGCGGCGTTCTGTCAGTTCTCTCTTGAGGTCCGGGCTTTCGAGTAGCCAGCCCAGGCGCAGCGCGAGCTGATCGGTCTCCCCGGCGGCGGCGTCCCTGCAGCGTTGCAGTGAAGTGCCCTGCCACTGGCGGCTCATGCATTCTTTCAGCAGGGTAGTGCGGGTTCCGGCGGGCAAGACCTGCTCGAGAATGCCCGTCGATGCGAGCCCTTCGAGGGCGCGCGGAGCTTCTGGATGAAGCAGGATCTGTCGCAGTTCCGAGCAGATACGTTCCGGCGAGATCTCGTCCAGACGTAGTCCGTCCAGGTCCGATAGGAGTTCGCTGCTCGGTTGCAGTCCCACCTGTAGGGCAAGTCTCCAGACCCGCAGGCCGCGCAGTGGATCGTCGCGCATCGCCGTGGCGCCGGCAGCCTGCAGAATGCCGCAGCGGAGATCCGACACGCCTCCCAGCGGATCGAGCAGGCCCTCGTTTGGGGTCCAGGCGATCGCGTTCACCCGCAGGTCTCGGCGCTGCAGATCGGCGAGCAGGGAGCCAGCCAGAGCCCCCTGGAGTGCGCTGATGTCTACATATTGCTTGTCCGCAAACACGATCCTCCAGGTGCGCCTCTCCGAGTCCAGCAGGACCTTTTTTCGGGCGCCGCCGGCCACGAGGGCTTCGGCGAGGTCGTCCGGACAGGCTGCGACAAGGTCTACGTCTGCCGAGGCCTGACCGAGCAACAGGTCGCGCAGCCAGCCTCCGACCAGGGCCACTGGCGGCTCAGCTGCGGCCATGCAGGACAGCAGATTCTGCGCTCCGTCTCCTCCCAGAGTGACTTTCAGGGCCTCGTGGACTGTGTCTTCGTCGATCCTTCGGCATGGGTCGTCGCTGCGCGGTTCCATACGCGGATTCTAGGTCATCTCTTAACGGGGCGACCCCGACAGGCGTATCCTTACAAGCAGTGCGCAACACGAAGATCATTGCGACCCTGGGCCCCGCCTCCTCTACACCGGAGATGCTCGGTCGATTGATGAAGGCGGGCATGGACGTTGCTCGGCTCAACTGTTCCCACGCCAGCCACGGCGATCTGGCCATCCAGGTCGAGAACATCCGTCGCGTCGCGCGTCTGAGCAAGAAGTCTGTTGCCATCCTGCTCGACCTGTCGGGACCGAAGGTTCGGAGCGGTGCCCTGGTTGGCGAGAGCATGGAGTTGGTGGTGGGAGCGAAGTTGCGCATCCTTCCCGGCACTGAGCCGGGCACTGAGGACTGGATCACCTGCAACCACGAGGGTCTTGCCGGCGATGTCAGCGAGGGGGATCGAATCCTGCTCGATGATGGCCTGATGGAACTCAAGGTGCTGTCCGTTGGCGAGGAAGTCGTGACCGAGGTGGTCACGGGCGGCATCCTCAAAGAGCGCAAGGGGATGAACCTCCCTGACAACGTGGTGTCCCTACCGGCACTGACCGAGAAGGATCGCGAGGACCTGAAGGTTGGGCTGGATCTGGGTGTCGACTACGTGGCCCTGTCTTTTGTGCAGGGCGCTGAGGACGTGCGGATCTTGAAAGAGGCGATGACGGGGCTGCGCGGACGGGCGCCGATCATTGCCAAGATCGAAAAGCCGCAGGCAGTGGAACATCTCGACGAGATCCTCGCCGAGGTGGACGGGATCATGGTGGCCCGCGGCGACCTGGCGGTCGAGGTCGGCAACCACCGGGTGCCGGTGATGCAGAAAGAGATCCTGCGCAAGTCCAACCTGTGCGGCACCCTGGACATCGTCGCTACCCAGATGCTCGAGTCGATGACCCACAACCCGCGCCCCACCCGAGCCGAGGCATCGGATGTCGCCAACGCGGTGCTGGATGGCTGCGATGCGCTGATGCTGTCGGGCGAGACTGCGACCGGCAAGTACCCGGTCGAGGCGGTCGCCGTGATGGACCGCATCGCTCGCGAGGTCGAGCCATGGATGGGCGAGACCGCCCAGCCTCAGCTGCGCGAGGATGCAGATCGCGACGAAGCGATCACGATGGCCGTGGTTCAGGCGGCCGCCCAGGTGGCGACCATCAGTCAGTGTCCGGCGCTGATGGTGTTCACCTTGTCGGGGCGCACGGCACGGCTGCTGGGCGGCTTTTATCCGCAGAGCCGCATCATTGCGATGACCCCCAACAAGGACACCTACCGAGCCATGGCGCTGTACCGGGGTGTCGAACCGGTGCTGATGCCGTTCCCTGCCAACTCCGACCACATGCTGCTGGAGGGTGAGCGCCTGTTGGTCGAGATGGGCCTGCTCAACGCCGGCGACGAAGTGGTTGTGGTGGCCGGCTTCACCGAGCTCAAGGGCGTCGCCAACATGGTCAAGGTGGTGCGGGTCTAGAGCTCCGTTGGGGCTCTGTGCCGCCGTGTACGGCGGCGCTGGGCGGTCGCCAGCAGCGCCAGGATCAAACAGGCAGCAGGCATGCTCGTATCTGGGCCCGTGCTGTAGCTGCAGGCCTGGCCCTCGCAGCCACCGCGACCGGTCAGCGGAGGGTCGTCGTCGTCATCATCGTCTCCGGGCAGGTGCCAGGTGGACGGGTCGCATGGGTCCGCGCCGGGGATCGCGTCTTCGGGAAGCAGCGTGGGATCCCCGGGGCTGGTCCACTGCAGCAGGGCTTCGACGCCCTCGTTGCCGAGGGGATCTACTGACAGCAGGGTCGCCTGGTAGTCGATGCAGCCCGACAGCTCCGTCAACTGCAGCTCGTGGTAGTAGTCGATGGTCTCGTCGTACTGCGTTTCCGTCAACGCGGGCGCGTCTTCGCTGGCCCAGGTGACCGTGGCGTCGGAAGGCTCGCTGGTCTGCCAGGTGATGGTCGCGGTCCAGGCGGTCAGGTCGAAGACCAGGGGGACCAGGATCTCGGGCCCCTCGCAGTCGACATCGAAGCTCTTGCTGACCTCTGCGTCGGCAGAGGCAACGGTCACGAGGTCGCCGTGGCTAACGGACAGCAGGCCATCGCCGGCCGAGGGGTCCTGCGAGCCCAGGTCGACGGTGCCGTCGTAGTTGCCCGGACTGCCTTCCTCGACGACGAACAATTCGCCTTCCGGCTCACGGGCAGAGGCTGCCAGCACCGAGACTCCCGTCAGCCCCGGGTTGTTGGGCATCAGCACCGAGACCGGCACCTGGTCTTCACAGCCGACCGTGGTCACGGGGAGCGACAGAAGCACGATTTCGGCCTCGACGGCTGCTTGCGCGTCGATCCTTCCATAGCCGTAAAGTTCCGAGTGGCCCTCGCTGTCGTAGTTGGCATCGCCCGGGTCGATCTTGGTGGCCGTTCCCTGCAACAGGTCGCGCAGGCTGTCCCAACTCAGTTCGGGAATCGAAGAGAGGATCAGTCCGCCGACCCCTGCTGCCACCGGTGCCGCCGCCGAGGTACCGCCGAAGGAACTGCTGTAGTCACTGCCGGTGGTGGTGGTCGTGATGGCTGCGGTGCCGCCATTGGATGGAGCACTGAGGTTCAATTCCGGGCAACTTTCGCTGTAGCCCGCTCTCTGTCCTTCATTGGTGCTGGCGCCGATGGCAATGGTGGACGGGTAGGACACGTAGCCGTCATCACTGCAGGTATCGACCGGGTGGCCGTTGCCCGAGGCCCAGAAGATTGCGACGCCGCGCCCTCCGCGTCCTTCGCTGGTTGCGTAGTCGATGGCGGCTGCGACCACCGCCGGGATCTCTGCCGGCGCTCCGGTGCCGTCCAGGGGGCCCCAGGAGTTGCTGATCACCCAGGCGCCATTGCTGACGGCGAAGTCATGGGCGTCGGCCTCGCCCGCGTCGCCGACGCCCAGCATGCGAATCGGCATGATTCGGCAGCCGGGGCAGGTACCCACGACGCCAATGCCCTGGTCTGGGGCCGCCGCCGCGCCGGCGCACTTGGTGCCGTGGGAGTCAGAACTGCTGGGGTTGTCGTCGCCGTCGATGAAGTCGTAGCCGGCAACAAGGTCGTCGACCAGGTCCGGGTGGTCGGGCTGGATGCCGCTATCGAGGACGGCGATGATCACGTCCGAGCTGCCGAGGCTGTAGTCCCAGGCGCCTGTTGCGTTCAGGTCGTGGCCGGGGATTCCCCCTGCCTGGCCGGTGTTTTCCAGGTGCCATTGAGAGGGGAACTCGGGGTCGCTGGGGATGTATCGGTTCGCCCTCTGCCGCAGCCAATCAACCTGCGCCCAGCGCGTTGCTGGAGACTCCTGCAGTGCCGTTGCTGCCTCGATCGGATCGACACGAGCCAACCTGGGAACGGTGAGCAGCCATTGGTTCGGGGCGAGGCCGCGACGCCCTCGGACTTCGAGTCCCAGTTCCCGGGCCAGCCTTCGCATCGTGCTCTCGTCATCGTTGGACTGGAGTTGCAGCAGGAGTCGCGGTGTCATGGCTCGGGTTGGGGCTCTGTCCGTCTCGGTGCGGCGGTACAGTGGGCCAGCGACAAGCACGCCGGGAAGCTGCATCAACTCGCGAGCGACCGCTGCCGCCTTGGGTTTGCCGCCGGTGCTAGAAGCGATCAGGTGATACTCCTCGGTGTGGTAGCGAGGCGGACCGCGAAGCTTGCCGCGCCGCAACCGGTAGGCACCTGCCAGCAACTCTTCCGGTCCTCGCTGTGCTGGTCTCTGGTCGCGCCAGTGCTCCTGCACGCCGGGTGCCCAGGTCACGGAAAAAGCGCCTGGCACTGGATGCAGGGGCAGCACATCACCGGCGTAGGAGTGGGCAACCCTAGGCCCGTCGTAGGGTGCAGCACCGGCCTGCGGAAGGCTGTAGCAGAGGATTGCCAGTGTTAGCAGTGTGCTGCGGATGAGTTGGCGGGAGAGCATGCTTGTCGGAGATCATGGGCGCACAGGCGAACAGCCGCAAGGGCAGCGCCATTCACCAGGCTCCGCCTGCCGCTCGACCGCGCACCGGTTCCCCGCTATCCTCCGTCGCTACGAGCCGCCACAGCAGCCGGTTCGGAGGGTACCCATGGGCTACGGTCTCAGCCACCTGCAGGCTCTCGAGAGCGAGTCGATCCACATCTTCCGTGAGGTGGTTGCTGAGTTCGAGAACCCGGTCATGCTCTGGTCTATGGGCAAGGACAGTTCAGTCCTTCTTCGGCTCGCGAAAAAGGCCTTCCACCCAGGCCCGATTCCCTTTCCGCTGATGCATGTCGACACCGGCAGCAAGTTTCCGGAGATGTACGAGTTCCGGCAGCGCATCGCCGAGCAGGAGGGCTTCCGCCTGCTGGTAGAGCGAAACGAAAGCGCTATGGCCGGCTTACCGGATCTGAGTCGAGCTCAGCGCTACTGCGATTATTGCTCTCGGCATCTCAAGACCGAGGGCCTGCTGGCAGCGATCGAGAAGCACGGTTTCGACGCCGCAATTGGAGGAGCGCGACGCGAAGAAGAGCGGTCGCGAGCCAAGGAGCGGGTGTTTTCATTCCGAGATGACTTTGGTCAGTGGGATCCGAAGAACCAGCGTCCTGAACTGTGGAACCTCTACAACACCCGCATCCAACAGGGTGAGAGCATCCGCGTGTTTCCGTTGTCCAACTGGACCGAAGCCGACATCTGGCGCTACATCCAGAGTGAAGAAATCGAGATCGTCCCCCTGTACTTCGCCTGTGAACGTGAGGTCGTGCGGCGCGGTGATGTCCTGGTGGCCGTGGCAGACCGCCGCCTGCTGGTCGAGGGCGAGCAGATCGAGCGGCTCTCCTGTCGCTATCGCACCCTGGGATGCATGCCGTGCACCGGAGCGGTCGAGTCGACAGCGACCAGCGTCGAGGAGATCGTCGCCGAGGCGCTGGCTGCCACGCATAGTGAGCGCCAGAATCGCATCGTCGACCAGGGCGCCGACACCATGGAAGACAAGAAGCGTGACGGATACTTCTAGGACGGACGATGGCTCTCTGCGCGAGGCGCGCGCTCTGCTCGGCAGGCGCATGCAACTGCTCCGCTTTACCACGGCCGGTAGCGTCGACGACGGCAAGTCGACCCTCATCGGTCGTCTCCTGGTAGACACCAAGCAGGTCTTCGAGGATCAGCTGGCGGAAGCTGAACGGACCACCCGGCGCCGCGGCCAGGAGGGCACTGATCTTGCGTTGATCACTGACGGTCTACGGGCCGAGCGCGAGCAGGGCATCACCATCGACGTGGCCTATCGCTACTTCACGACCCGTCGTCGTGCCTTCATCATCGCGGACACGCCGGGCCACGTGCAGTACACGCGCAACATGGTCACCGGAGCGAGCACAGCGAATGCTGCGATCATCCTGGTCGACGCGCGCAAAGGCGTGATGCCGCAGAGCAAGCGGCACGCTTTCATTGCGTCATTGCTCGGCATTCCGCACTTGATTGTCGCCATCAACAAGATGGACCTGGTGGATTACTCGGAGGACGCCTACGAGGCAGTACGGGCCGAGGTTCGGGACTGGGCAGCAAAGCTCGATGTGCGTGATATCCGCTTTATTCCGCTCTCGGCATTGCACGGCGACATGGTGGTCGATCGTGGCCCGAACATGCCCTGGTACACGGGGTACACGATGCTGAGCATGCTCGAGAATCTCGAGATCGGCAGTGACCGAAACCTGCAGGACTTTCGCTTTCCAGTGCAGCTGGTCTGCCGTCCGCAGACGGAGGCTCTGCATGACTTTCGCGGCTATCAGGGGCGCATCGAGTCGGGCTCGGTCGGTATCGGTGACGAGGTGGTCGTATTGCCCTCTGGAGTGAAGTCCCGGGTGGCGCAGTTGCTGTCTTTCGATGGCACGATGCAGGCAGCGCATACGCCGATGTCTGTGACTGCGGTGCTCGAAGACGACATCGACATCTCCCGGGGGGACATGCTGGTTCGCCCCAAGAACATGCCGCGCATGGAGTCGGAATTCGAGGCCGCCCTGTGCTGGATGCAGGACGAGGCGATGGAGGTCGGCCGCAAGTACCTAATCAAGCACACGACCCGGCTGGTGCGTGGCGTGATCAAGGAGCTTCGCTATGCCATCGATGTCGAATCTCTACATCGTGACGAGCAGGTGGACAGTCTTGGACTGAACGAGATCGGCCGAGTCATCATCAAGGTGCAGAAGCCGCTCTATTGTGACGAGTACCGGCAGAATCGAGCGACAGGATCGTTCATCGTTATCGATGAGCGGAATGACCAGACGGTGGCTGCGGGGATGATCTGGAAGCCTCTGCGCAAGCCCCCCGAACCCGCGTCCGTGTAGCTGATAGCAAAAGCTACTAACGGGCTTGAGTGTGCTGTTTAGAAGCTGTAGCGAGCACGCACGAAGAACTGGTGGCCCCCGGCCGCCGCGTCGCCGAACTTGGTGTATTCCCGTCCGAACTGAAGCAGCGCGCCGACGTGGAGCTCGAAGCCACCGCCGAAGTTGTACTGAAACTCCGGGTAGATCACCGCCGAGAATCCCTCAGGCGTAAAGGCGTGCTTGTCTTCGGTGACCCGTGCGCCGAGGCTGTCGTCCCAGTAGGTGCTCTGGTAGCCCCCCAGATCCCATAGTGTGAATAGTCGGAACAGAGCCGCATTGCGCGCGAAGTTCACGTCGACGCCGAGCACCAGGTAGTCGGCTATGCGTGGTCTCAGGATCTCCCGTGCGCAGCGTTCCCCGTTGCCGCTGGTGCCACACTCGTACAGGCTCGGCGCGCCGCTTTCGGAGGCCAGGATGGGCGCGTCGGCGTCGCCCTTTCGCACTACGTAGCCCGGGGTGATGAAATCGCCGTTGCCGAACTCGTCGACCATTCCGTGTACCCACTGAGCGTTGATCATTACCGGTCCGATGCTGTAGTCGAGACCGAGCGTCCACTTGGCAAAGGGCTTGCCGGAGACCACCTCGGGGGGCTCACCGCCGGCGACGCCATCGAGGTCATAGTCGTATTCGCCGGGGGGGCCTGGATCCAGAGGCACCTCGGGCTTGAGGATGGTCAGTCGCTGCTCGTCGGGGAAGTACACCCCTACCTCGAAGCGATAGCCCAGACCGATGACTGGGAACTCACCTGCCCAGTTGAAGCCCAGTACGTGGATGCGCGGATAGCCCAGGTAGGTCTCGGTGCGGATGAGGCCGGAGATGCATTCCTCGTCTTCTCCGATCTCCTCGGTGCGGGTGAACGGTGGCAATGGGTCGCCCTCACACATGGGCGTCTCGTCCAGGGTGCTGGCATTGAGGAAGGGTTGCGGGAAATCGAAGCGACCGCGGTAATAGCTCAGCGCCAGGTCCTGTCCCCCCAGCACGCCGGCGACGCGCAGAGCGAACTGCATGTTGTCGGCTCCGAAGTCGGGAAGGACGGGGATCGACTTGTCCAGGACGGTCGGGAAGCCGAGAAACTGCTTGGACAGTTCGGACTCGGAGTGGATCCGGTAGCGCAGGTTCGGGTCGGTGAACGGCAGGCGATCGACCGACGCGGTGCTCAGCGCGCCACTCGCAGGAAGCAGGGCGGGCTTGAAGAGTGGTACCAGTACGCCGCTGATGGTCCAGATGTCCTTGATGGTGTAGTCCAGCCGCAGCATCAGGTTGCCTTGCTGCTCGCCGAACAGCAGCGGATCTTCGATGTCGTCGGCGTTGAGATTGTTGGTGGGGTTGAACTGGTCACCCACTCCCCACATCACCAACTGCTGCCCGATGCGCAGGTCGAGTCCGGCAGCGAACAGGTCGCGCACCTGGACGTAGGCCGAGTGAGCCTCGATGCGATAGGGGTGCAGCGCCTCGCGGTCGCTCAGTGTCTCCAGCCCGGTGGGTTGGTCGTGCTTGCCGATGAGCACGAAGTCCATGTCGAGCACGCCCTGGAAGCGGCCGAAGCGGGCCTTGGCCTTGAGCTTGGC
>CAZBDA010000051.1:0-33777 GCA_964490445.1 uncultured Rickettsiales bacterium
TCGTCCTGAGTGGCCCGGGGCTTCGGTTCCGAGAGTCGAGAACATCAACGTTCACCAATCAGCCGGTGGTTTTCGGACCACCGGCTGATTTCGTTCTGGGATCTGCCGGAGGCCTGGAACCACCCGGGCTCGGTCGCGGACTTTGCTATCCTCGCGGGCGCCATGAGCCTCGACTCCCTCTCTGCCGATCAACTTCCGATTGCCTTTGGTCAGTTGCAGTTGGTGCGACTGCTCGATGAGGGACCAGGGCGCCGCCTGTTCCTTGCCGAGTCTCCGCAGCAGGGAGGGCTGCCACCACAGGTCCGAGTCCTTGCTCTGCGTCCACCCACGCAGCGTGCGAGCAGTGTCTCGATGACCGCGTTGCTGGTCGACGTGCAGAGATCCCGCAATCTCCGCCATCCTGCGGTGGCCCAGACCTATGCTTGCGGGGTTCAGGATGGCGTGGTTTTCGTAGTCAGCGAGCAGGTCGAGGGGCCGACACTCGAGGAATTGGTTTCCGAGTCTGGCCCTGTCCCCCTGCAGTCAGCGGTTGCGATCATTGCCCAGGTGGGGCTGGCGCTCTCCCATGCTCACGAACTGCTCGATGCCGGCCGCCTCACACCGTTGCTCCATCGTCATCTCAGCCCCGCCTCGGTGATTGTCGGAGCAAGTGGCAGGGTCAAGCTGTCCGGTTTCGGACTTGCGGACATCGTCGATGCTCACGCACCCGCTGCAGCTGGGCCCGCTTCGGCCCTGGCATTCTCATCGCCCGAGGTCCTCGCGGGACAGTCGGTGACCGCACGCAGCGACCTGTTCTCGCTGGGTGGACTGTTGGCCTACTCTGTCCTGGGCAGTCCACCGTTCGTGGTGCCTGTGGGCGCTCAGAAGGCCCAGTACCTTGCCAGCATTGTGCGGCGCCTTGCTGACGGGCAACTGTCAGTGAAGCTTGAGTCTCTCACTCCCGGGCTCGGCGCCCTTTGCCAGCGAATGATGGCCCTGGATCCTGCGGGCCGACCGGAATCCCTAGCAGCGGTTGTCGAGGAACTGAAAGGTCTGCTCGATGGCGCCGTTACGGACGACGGCAGCGCGGGCGAACTGGCGGATTCGGCGGCGCAATCGACCCTCGGCCATCAAGGGCCGCCCAGCGTCCAGGCGTCTGACTATTCGGGCTTGGGAGGATCGGCAGCGCCGGGGCCGGGCAGAGCCTCGCAGGAAGCCAGCCCGTCGCTGCCGGATATGCCTCCGGCCACTCGGCCCGACGGCAGCGTGGCTAAGGTGCCGCGGACCATCGATCCGAGTCGTCCGTTGACCCTGACCCGGCCGCCGCCATCCTGGGCAACCGAAGTCGACCAGGAAGATGCCGACACCGACGACGCGCCGATGATGGTCCAGCCCACAGCGCAGCCAATCCCAAACCCGGAGTTCGCGCCAACCGACCGGATGTCTTCCCTGCACTATCAGCAGGCCAGTGGTGCGTCGAAGGCAGCGCCGATGCCGCAGCCGCTGCCCATTGGTCCGGCCGCAGGCGTGCCGGCGTCTCTGCCCAGAGAGCCGGCGCCGTCGCAGCAACCAACGGATGGCCCTGGTCGGCCCATGGCGCGTCGTCCGTCGCGCAAGAAGCAGGGCACGTCGCTGGTTCCTATCCTGCTACTCATGGTCATCGTGGTGTTCGCCACCCTCGCAGTGCTCGGGGCCCTGGTGTGGGTGCAGATGGACGACGACGCCCAGGATCCTTCAGGGGACAAAACCGTTCCGTCTGCGGTGGCAGGTCAAGTTCAGGTGTTGGACGAGCGAGCTGAAAGGCAGAGGTCGCCGGAGAGCGCTGCAGTCGATCCGAAGATGGGGGCCTCGAAGCAGCCGGTGGCCGCTACCGAGCCTGCCGATGTCAGCGAGGACGAGGAGGAGAGGCGCTCATCTCGGCGCGATGCTGCGAGAGACGAAGAGGTGCGGCGTGAAGCTCCACGTTCCTCTCGCGAGCCGGGTGTGGCGACGGGAAGTGCCGAGGAATTGGCGATCCGCCATCGGCCGCGCAGTACAGGAACCAGCGGCGCCAGCGACTTGATCACGGTCACGGTGACGGGCCCTGCGGATACCCAGGTGCAGGTCTACGCAGGCCCACAGGGGGGACCCTTCAAGAGCACCAGGCTGAAGCGGCGCGGCGTCGGCCGCTGGGAGGGCTGGCTGAACTTCAACGTCCCGTCCGGCGGAGTGCTCGAGTACTGGGTAGTAGCGAGCCACTCCGATGCAAGCTCCCCAGCCTACTCCGGAAGCGGCAGCAATCCGCACCAGGTG
This sequence comes from uncultured Rickettsiales bacterium, assembly GCA_964490445.1. Classification (GTDB taxonomy): domain Bacteria; phylum Myxococcota_A; class UBA796; order UBA9615; family UBA9615; genus UBA6601. The sequence goes on from CAZBDA010000051.1 coordinate 2,272, forward strand.
CAGGTGCGCTGATGCAGTCGGCCGCCGGTGATCTGAGCCGCCGCGAGGCCTACTTCATGCTCATCGACTCAATCGTTCCCAGGCCCATCGCCTGGGTGACGACAATCAGCGAAGACGGCGTACCGAACCTGGCCCCGTTTTCGTTTTTCACCGGTCTGTCTGCGAAGCCCCCGACCCTGGTGCTGTCCATCGCTTCGCGAGTGTCACGGTCGGACGACGGAGGCCGCCAGGCGCGGCCCAAGGATACCCTCGCAAACCTGCGTGCAGGCGGCGAGTTCATCGTCCACTCCGCGCTCGGGGCACTGCGCGACAGCGTGCTGCAAAGTGCCGAGAATCACCCTCCCGAGGTCGATGAGATATCGCTGCTAGGCTTCGAGACGACGCCCGGCACCTGGACCTCCGTGCCGCGTATTGCCGCATTGCCGCTGGCGATGGAGTGTCGGTTGCTCGAGGAGTTCTCGTTTGGCGATCCGCCCACGACGCTGGTCATCGGCGAGGTGCTGGGATGGCACGTCGACGATGAGATGATCGGCGATGATGGCCGTTTCTATTCGAGTCGCTGGGGACCCCTCGGCCGCCTCGGCGTCGAGGGCTTTCAGGACTGAGGAGTCGTCGTCGGCACTCACCCAGGGTGCGGACTGAGCCACTGCTCGAAGAGCTTGCCCAGAGCCGTCTCCGAGCCCTCCGCAATGACCTCATGAAAGGGCCCCCCCGCAGGGCGCGGGTTGACTTCGATGCAGTGCGCGCCTCTTCGACAGGCTTCGGCGACGAAGCCGGCGGCGGGGTAGACGAGTCCCGATGTGCCCACCGACAGGAAGCTGTCACAACGGCTCAGCGCATGTCCTATGCGCTCCATGAAGTAAGGCATCTCGCCGAACCAGACCACGTCCGGACGCATGGCAGCGCCGCATTGCTCGCAGGTCTCTGAGCCGTCCTGGGCAGTCGTGAACGGGATCGCATCGTGGCGCGGATTGTGTTCGCAGCGCAGTCGCCACAGGGAGCCGTGCATTTCTATGACTTCGCTGCAGCCCGCTTTCTGCAAAAGACCATCGATGTTCTGGGTGACCAGCACGACCCGATCTGTGCCGAGTTGTTCCTGCAAACCGGCCAGTGCGTAGTGGCCGGGGTTGGGTTCCACCTGGCCGCAGGCGGCCCTGCGTTCGTTGTAGAATCGCCTCACCAATTCGCGGTCTGCGAACCAGGCCTGGGGAGTCGCTACCTGGCTGACCTCGTGGCCTTCCCAGAGGCCGTCCCGGTCGCGGAAGGTCGGCACGCCGGAGGCGGCCGAGAGCCCGGCTCCCGACAACACGACCAGGGCGCTGCTGTCATCGGCGAGACCTCTGAACAGGATGGACTCCGGGGGTACGGGCCGGTCGGGGGTGCCGTCCGTACGCTGCCAGGATAGCAGGGGCTGCCCAAGCCCCACTGCATGGTCGCAATGGCTGTGGCACTCTGCTCGTCCACGTGCAACGAGTTGTGTGTGGCATGGGGGGGCGAGGCCTGGTGCAGATCGACGTCGCAATTGTGGGAGCGGGAACCGCGGGTGCTGCGGCCGCTGCTCTGTGCGCCCAGCGGGGCATGTCGGTGGTCTGCCTGGACTCCAAGCCACTGGCCGGTGCGGGTGCCCGTTGGCTCAACGGAGTGCCGCTGTCCGCCTTTGACGTTGCCGGGATCCCGAGGCCGGTGGGTGCAGAACTGGCCGGTGCGGGGCACGACTTCTACCTGGTGGCCGGTTGGCAGGGGCCGAAGCTTGCCGTGGCCCGGGGCGGCGTGCCGGAGTTGGACATGCGCAGGCTGGTTGCACGCCTCCAAGACATGGCGCGCGACGCTGGCGCAGAGCTGTGGGGCGGCTGCACGCTGCAGGGTGTGGACGAGCAGCCTGCCCGGGTCGGTCTGTCCACGGAACGCGGGGAACTGTACGCTCGTTGGGTGGTGGATGCCTCGGGCCTGGAGGGAGCAAAGCTGCTCAGGCAGGAACCGGTCGCGGGTTCGGATCTGTGCGCTGCAGCTCAGCAGGTTCGGCAACTGGAGGACCCCGTAGCAGCAGCTGAGTTTTTCGCCAGCTACGGCGTCGAGGTCGGTGCGACTCTCTCCTTTGCCGGCGTCGCGGGCGGCTTCTCGGTGCTCAATGTCTGGTGCAGTGACGAGCAGGTAGGTCTGCTTACCGGCAGCATCCCTGCCGATGGTCACTGCCCGGGTCGCGAACTGCTGGAGGACTTTGCCGCCGAGCACTCCTGGATCGGTGAGACGATTTTCGGCGGCGGCCGAATGATCCCCCTGCGCCGGCCGCTGACTCGCCTCTGTTCTGGGAGGTTCGCCGCCCTCGGCGATGCCGGCCGGCAGGTGTTTCCAGCCCATGGTTCGGGCATCGGCGCCGGCCTCGTCGCGGCATCAGTACTGGCGGAGTCGCTGGCCGATGGCTCTGGCGTCGAAGGCTACAATCACCGCTGGCAACGCCGCCACGGTGGATTGATGGCGGCCTATGACCTGTTTCGTCGCTACTCGCAGGGGATGGATGAGCACGAACTGGGCGTGATGATCCAGTCGGGCCTGCTCGACCACGAGTCGGTGCAGGCGGCGATGGAACAGAGGCTGCCTTCGCCCGATCCCGCCTCGCTCGCGCGCAAGCTGCGCGGCTTGGCACGCTCTCCCCGAACCGCAGCCTCGCTGGTGCCGGTGTTCGTCCGTATGGCACGGGTCCTGGCACTGTACGCCCGTTACCCGGAGGGGCAGGAGGCGCAGCGGCGCTGGGCTCGCAGGGTGGCTCGGATTTTTGGTGAGGAGCCGATTCTCGCACCTGTCTCGGGGAGGCCTTCATTGACAGGCCCGGGACAAGCAGATAATTCCCCAGCATGAGTAACGCGGAGAGCAACTCGCAAGACTTCTCGCCTGCCTTCCGGTCGGTGCCTCGCACCGGCGTCATCTTCGTAATGGCAGAGGCCGCCGCACGCGGCTTCGCCTATGGCGATTCGAACTGGGCCAATCTCGGCCAGGGAGCTCCTGAAGTCGGGCCGCTGCCCGGTGCGCCCGAGCGGTTGACGCAACTTCAACTCGCGGACCCGATGTTCGAGTACACGCCCGTAGGGGGGCTCGGTGCTCTTCGCGATGCCGTCGCTGAACTCTATAACCAGCGCTATCGACGCGGCATGGCGAGCCAGTACAGCGCGGAGAATGTCGCCATCTCCAGCGGCGGTCGAGCAGGGCTGACCCGCATTGCCGCGTCTCTGGGCCACATTCATCTCGGTCACTTCCTGCCGGACTACACGGCCTACGAGGAGTTGCTGGAGACCTTCCGCGGCTTCGTACCCATCCCCATCCTGCTGGATCCCGACTCCGGCTTCACGATCAGCACCGAAGAGTTGCGTCGTGAGGTCGTCGGCAAGGGCCTTGCAGCCCTGCTGCTCTCGAATCCCTGCAATCCCACCGGCCAGGTGGTAACTGGTGATCGGCTGTCGAGATGGGTGGAGTTGTGCGTCGATCTGTCGTGTGCGCTGGTGGTCGACGAGTTCTACTCCCACTTTGTCTACGACGTTGCCGCTACTGGAACGGACGCGAGTCCGCCCCTGGCAAGCGCCTGCCGCTTCGTTGAGGATGTCGACCGGGATCCGGTGGTGGTCGTGGATGGCCTGACCAAGAACTGGCGATATCCCGGCCTGAGGTTGTCCTGGACCCTCGGGCCAAAGAGCATTATCGAGCGGCTGACCTCGGCAGGGTCATTCCTCGATGGGGGTCCGAGTCACCCGATCCAGGCGGCGGCACTGCCACTCATTGATCGCTCGGTTGCGGACCAGGAGGCGACGGCAATTCAAGAGCACTTTCGCGTGAAGCGTGAACTGGTCATGGATCGGCTGCAGGGTATGGGGATTGGTCTGCCCATCCGGCCTGGCGGCGCCTTTTACGTGTTTGCCGATCTAAGGGAGCTGCCGGCGGGCCTCGACGACGGCATGGAGTTCTTCCGTGCAGCGCTGGAACGCAAGGTGATCGTGGTTCCCGGGGAGTTCTTCGACGTCAATCCAGGACAGCGACGCCGGCACCTGCCATCGCGACTGAAGCACTTCGTCCGCCTGAGCTACGGACCGTCCATCGAATCGGTCGAGTTGGGTCTTGAGCGGCTCGCTGCGATGATCGCCGAGTACTCCCAGCGCGCCAGCTAGACCGCTAGTCCGAGTCCTGGGTTCGGTCAGCTCCATCCGAGGGGGACTCGTCGAGGCTGTCGGTTGGCCGACTCACCGAGACCTCAGTTGGTTCTTCGTCGGGGTCCTCTGCAGGAGGAGCTGGCCGGATGCTCTCCGTTACCGAGCCCTGCGGCACCTGTTCAGGCGAAGCCATCAAGTCGGTGAGGTCCTCCTCTGGCAGGGTGGGGATGTCCACCGCGCTGGCAACTTCGGCACGGGTCTCCTCGTCCCATTCCAGGCCGATCACCGGCCACTTGTACTGGTAGTCCCGTTTGCCTCGACTGACGACATCGGTTCGCCAGCGGCGCTGGTACCAGCCCGACTTCATCTCGAAGATTCTCGGCTGGTGCAGACGGCGCGACTTTCGCTTCTGTCGGTATTCGTCGTTGCAGAGACTCAGTTCCCGGTCCAGGGCGGCGGAGAAGCTTGCCAGGGCCTCGTCCCCGGGCTCTGCGGTGGTGGGCTCCACCAACAGGTCGTAGCGAGAGCCATCAACGTCTGGGATCATCTGCACCTGGGTCCATCCGAGTCCACTGGTCGCCACGGCGCGCTCCGCTGCGATCAGCACCTGGTTCACGTGGATCTTCTCGCCGGTGATGTTGGCCATGTCCCGACCCTTGCGTGCAAAGGCGAAGGTCGGACAGCCCAGGTACTCCCCCTGGACTTCGACGATGTCGTTGATGTCATAGCGATACAGCCCACCCGCAGTGGTCAGCAGGATGTAGTAGCGCTTGCCCTGCTCCAGCTCGTGGGCGAGCAGAGTGGTTGGGCACTCCTGCTCGATTTCCTCTTCGGGGATGAACTCGTAGAAGCCACTGGTCAGGCAGGGCGGGCCAGCCGCGTTGTTGTCCTCGACCGGCAGCGTCATCGTACCCTCGGTGGCGCGGAAGCCGATGTCTCGCATGGGCGTGTCGCCGTACCACTCTCGCAGCTTGGCAGACTGCAGCCCGGCGCTGCCTCCGAGCCAGCAACCGAGCAGGGAAAGTTTGGACCAGACGTCGCGGGGGCGGAGGACGCCATGTTCTTCGAGAAGCTGCTCGAGTTGCTTTGCTCGCCGCGGACGGGGCGAGAGGCGGGCTGCCAGGCCCTCGCTCAGGGCCTGCTGCTCCTCGTAGTAAGCGCTGTCTTCGTCGGACAACTCGAAGCCCACCGTGCCGTCGTGGATGGCGCGGATGATCTGCTCCGCATGGCCAGCTCCGGTCTCGGCAAGGCGCAGCAGCGTGCTCGGATTGGGCGTCGCCATCATCGACACCTGGTTGGCATAGCCCATGCGGATCGCCACCTTGTAGCGCGCGTCGTAGTCTCGAATCTCCATCACGCTATAGGGGCTGCAGTAGCTCCGTCGTAGCAGCCACGGCATCTTGCGCCGAGTGACGCCGGAGACCGACCCGATGGGCAGGCCGCAAGGGGCGTAGCCCTCGATCGCCGGGCTCACCATCGTCAGGATCTTGTGACGAAGGATTCCGGGATGGTCCCGCTGGGCGCGCGCCAGCCACAAGGCCATGAGGCTGGTCGTAGCGTTTTTCCAGGCATCGTTTACCGGAATCAGCTTCGGCTGATCTGTAGTCCCTGAGGTGGTGGCGAACATCCATGGCTGTTGCATGGTCAAGACCGCCTGCTCGCCGTTGGTGAGCCGCTCGACCCAGGGCCGAAAACTCTCGTAGTCGCGGATTGGTACGTGCTTCCGGTAGTCGGCGGCGGTCTTGATTTCGGAAAAGCCGTGCTCCCGTCCGAATTCCGTTTCGGCTTCCCGTTTCAGTTGCCGCTGCAGGAAATCCAACTGGGTCTTCTCGGGATCGGCGAGCGACCGGTCAAAGGCCCGGCCAGTGGTCAGTCCGCGCAGCGCGAAGATCAGGCGTAGCGGCAGACTCATGAGCTGGCCCCCAACGCGCGGTGCTGTACCGACAGAGAGCGTAGCCGTTGGTCTTCGATTTCGATGCCGAGTCCGGTCCCGAACAGGGCAGTGCCGGTTCCGCCGTGTTCGAACTGTACCGGCTTGGTCGTCAGGTCTTCGGTCAAGAGGAAACCCCCGACTGAACCCTCGACGAAGCGGGGCGTCCCCAAGGACAGTGCCAGGTGCCTGCCTGCTGCCGAGAGGATGGCGGTCTCGCCGACATGTGCGCCCAGCTGGTAGTCGAGCCCCGCTCGTTCGGCAATTCGAACCAACTCCAGGCAGTTGCCCAGGCCTCCGCACTTGGAGATCCGGACGTTGAAGAGATCACAGGCACCCGCCTCGACCAGCTGCCGGGCATCTTCGAGAGTGACCAGGGACTCGTCCACCATGATTGGCACCGGGGAGCGATTGCGCAGTTCAGCGAGCTGTTCTGCCGGCCCGCGGGGCACGGGTTGCTCCACCAGGGAGATGTTGAACTCGGCCAGCTTCTCGATTCTTGCCAGTGCCTCGTCGGGACTCCACGAGCAGTTGGCGTCGACGTACAACTCGAACTCAGGACCCAGCAATTCACGCAGAATCTTGACCCGCTCGACCTCTCCGGGATCGCCGACCTTCACTTTGAGTCGTGTGATTCCGTACTCGAGCTGGCGCTTTGCCAGCGCCACGGTGGGTCCGGGCCCTACGGTAGGCAACAGCCCGCTGTAGATGACGCTTTCGTGGCAGCTGGGTAGGAGTGCCGTGATAGACAGTCCGGCGGCCCGCATCATGCAGTCGAGCAGGGCAACCTCAAGGGCGGCGCGGGCTGAGTTGTGGGCGACGATGCCAGCTTCCGGAGTAGGGCAGGGGAGCAACTCTTCGACCGCTTCGAGAGCCGTTGCGGTCTCGCCGGTCCACGCTGGGATCTCGGCACCGTGCAGAGTCTGTTCGAAGTGACGCGCCAGCCCATCGAGCACGCCAGCAACGGTCTCGCCGGTGACGTAAGGCCGAGGGACGGCCTCGCCGAAGCCGACCACCCCATCGCTGGTCTCCAGGCGCAGGATCACCGAGTCGCAGGATGAACGGGTGTGGCGCGCGTGAGCCACTTCCAGCCGGAACGGGATGTCCAGAGCAAACAACTGCGCAGAGCGAATCCGGGGAAGAACCATGGGGCCTCAGTACTTTGCGTGAATGACCACCCGGCGGTTGCGGGCGCGGACTTCCGTGGTGTCCAGGCTTTCCGCCTCCTCGCTGTCCAGGGGGACTGCTGGGCGGGTGTCTGCGAAACCCGAAGGCCGGAGGATCTGCGGATCCAGGACCTGCAGTTCGATCAGGGCGCGAGCGACCGAGGTCGCCCGAGAGGCGGACAACTCCCAGTTGGATGGAAAGCGCTCGGTTTTGATGGGCACGTCGTCGGTGTGTCCCTCGATGTCGATGTTGCTGAACTTGCCTTCAGCCAGGACCCGGGCCACTTCTTTGAGTACCTCGCCCATCGACTCCTTGACGTCGGCGTTGCCCGAAGGAAAGAGCGCTTTCGACGCGAACTCCACCTTCAAGCCTTCGGGGCTGTACTCGAGGTCAATAAGTCCCTTCTTGTCGAGCTCTGCAATCGCTGGTTGGGCTTTCAGGTCGTCGGCAGACTTCTGGCTGGCCGAGGCCCGCTCTTCCGGTGCCACCCTGGTCGGCTGCACCACGTCTTGCAGTACGTTCACTTCGGGTAGGAACGAGCTTTGCTTGTTTGGGCCCTTGTTTGCGGGCGGGCGCTTGCTGATCTCCGAGGAGATTGCTTCCTTGAGCACTTCGAACTTTCCTGCGTCGAGTTTCGACATGGAGAACATCATCACGAAGAAGGCCATCAGCAGCGTGATCGTGTCCGCGTAGGTCTCCAGCCAGGAACCGCTGTCACTGGAGCTGTTCTTTTCCGGGCGGAGGCTGTGTCCCGAGTCATTCACCCTGGACTACCTCCCGAGGGAGGTCTGCCGCCGCCACCACCTGGCCCCCCGGGCCTGCCGCCACCACCGCCTTGCCCCCCGGGCCTGCCGCCACCGCCGCCGGGACCTCCGGGCCTGCCACCACCCTGGCCGGGCGGTTTGCCGCCACCGCCGCCTTTGCGGGCCTTGCCAGCGGACGTGCCGTCCATTGCGGCAACTACGCTCGGGTCGAGGAAGCTGTTGATCCGCTCCTTGACGTAGCCGACCGGACGGCCCTCGGAGAGCATGACGAAGCCCTCCATCATCAGGAAGTTGCGGAACTTGATGAGCTCCTGGCGTTGCTGGGTCTTGTCGGCGCTCGGCTGGAAGATGAAGCGCGCCAGGACGACTCCATACAGGGTTGTCAGCAGGGCGACAGAGAGGCCTTTGCCCAGGTTGGCTGCGGCGTCTGCCCCTTCGCTGTCGCCCAGGCCGTCGAGCATGATCACCAGGCCGATGAGCGTGCCGATCATTCCGAATGCCGGGGCACTTCCGGCCATGTTGCGCAGCACGTCGACCTGGCGCATGGCTCGGTCATAGGCAGAGTGGTAGCTGTTGGTCAGTAGCTCACGAACCACCATCGGCTTGAAGCCATCGACTACCAGGTGGATGCCGTAGTGCATGAAGTGATCGTCGGGGTCGTGCTGCTGGATCTGGCGTTCCAGGGCCAGTGCGCCTTTGGTTTGCACGATCCTGGCCCAGTCGATGACCTTGCGGCTCTGCTCGTAGGTCATGCCCTCGTTGAGTACCGCGTGTCCATAAATGCGGGGCACCTCCTTGAGTGCAGCAATTACGTAGCGGCCCTGGTAACTGATGAAGGCGTTGGCAAGGGTGCCGCCTACCACCAGCAGCAGGCTCGTGCCGCTGACGAACATCAGGTAGTTGTCGGTGGCCAACAAGATGGCGCCGACAAACAGGGCGATTCCTACCAGCAAGCCTGCGATCGTTGTGCGAGACATACTCACTCTCTCCGCTGCTGCACCGTGATCTGGTGCCGCTTTCTGCCTGCTCAGGCTACGCCGAAGCCCCGCTTGAACGCAACGCCACGGGAATCGGCAATCGGCCATCCAGGCCGGCTGAGTGGTCAGCTAGAGGGGCTCCACCTCGAAGAACTCCAGGCCGTCGATCGACCGGCTGGCGTAATCGACTGCCCAGGTGCTCTCTGCCAGTAGGACGGGGTTGCCGTTGCGGTCACTGCTCAGGTTGTTGCTCTGGGCGAGGCTGGCGAGCGCGTCCGGCGGGCCTGAGACCCAGCGGGCCAGCTTGTAGGGCGCGCTCTCGAGTCGTGCAGGCACCTTGTATTCGGCCTTCAGGCGCTCCTTGAGAACTTCGAACTGCAGCAGCCCGACAGCCCCCAGCCACGGGTCCTGCTTGCCGGCGCCGGGCTTGTAGAACAACTGGATCACGCCCTCGTGACTGAGCTGGTCGAGGCCCGCGTCGAGTTGCTTGCGCTTCATCGGGTCCTCGAGCACAGCGCGGGCGAAGTGCTCGGGCGCGAAGCGGGGGATCCCCTCGAAGCGCAGCGCATCGCCGGTCGACAGGGTGTCGCCGATGCGCAGCTTGCCGGGGTCGTACATGCCGACGATGTCGCCGGCCCAGGCCTCGGACACGATGGCGCGTTCGTCGGCCATGAAGGTGTGGGGTTCAGTCAGTCGCAGCTTTGCTCCGGATCGTCCGACGATGGCGTCCATGCCGCGTTGAAAGCGGCCGCTGACCACGCGAAGGAATGCCACCCGGTCGCGGTGGCGGGGATTCATGTTTGCCTGGATCTTGAAGACAAAGGCGCTGAAGTCGGGGTCGGTGGGCGAGATGAGTCTCTGCGTGTCGCCTTCGCCGAGAGCCTGCCTGGGTCCCGGAGCGGCCGCGTTGAGGGCGATAAAGTCGAGCAGGGGATGGACTCCGAAGTTGGACATAGCCGATCCCCAGAACATCGGGCTCAACTGTCCCGCCAGGTATTCCTCCTGGGACCAGGGATCGCCGGCCCCCTCGAGGAGCTCGAGCTCTTCGCGAACCTGGTCGAGTAGCGCCGCGTCGACAACTCCCTCGGCCTCGGCCAGGGGAACCCGTTGCACTTCGGCCACCTGCTGGCCGTGGCTCGTCGCCCCCCCGTAGACGAGTACCTCGCTGGTCAGCAGGTCGACGACGCCACGGAAGTCCGTGCCCATGCCGATGGGCCAGTTCAGCGGCACCACCCGAAGATTCAGCGTGCTGGACACCTCGTCGAGTAGCTCCAGTGGGTCCCTGCCGGGCCGGTCGAGCTTGTTCATGAAGGTGACCACGGGCAGTTCGCGCATCCTGCACACCTCGAACAGCTTGCGTGTCCGGCTCTCGACACCCTTGGTGTGGTCCATCAGCATCACCGCGGAGTCGACGGCGGCGAGGGTCCGGTAGGTGTCCTCCGAGAAATCGGCGTGGCCCGGGGTGTCCACCAGGTTCAAGGCGCTGCCGAGATACTCAAACTGCAGCACGGAAGAGGTGATGGAAATGCCGCGCTCCTGCTCCATCTTCATCCAGTCAGAGACCGCATGACGAGATGCTTTGCGCGCCCGCACGGATCCAGCCAGGTGGATCGCCCCCGAGTAGAGCAACAGCTTCTCGGTGATCGTCGTCTTGCCGGCGTCGGGGTGCGAGATGATCGCGTAGGTGCGTCGCCGTGCTGCTTCGGAAGTGGGGTCCATGGTGCCTAAACCACGTGGTTCACCGGGCACCTTGCGTACTTGTGGAGGCGAGGTCAAGCCCGGCGGCTGTGCAGCGCCTTCACTGCGCTGCTTGCCGAGGGGGTAGGCTTCGTGCGATCTTCGCTCGGGGAGCAGCGTCCATTCAGCCTGCGCCCGACGGAGGGGTTGCAGGCGATGACCGCAACGGTGTGTCCGAGACTATCTTCCGAGGTGGAGTTGCGTGGCGCCGGTGCCGGTGCCGATGGTCTCTTAGCCCAGCACCAGCGTCTGCGTACCCAGCTTCCTCTTTCGCAGCACCAGGAACAGGTGGTGCGGGCCATGGACGGCGAGCACAGCCTCGAGGAACTGGAAGCCATCCTGTTGGCAAACCCCGGCACCCTGGCCTATCGAGATCTGACTCTGCTGTTGTTCCAGATGTGGGACCGCGGGCTTCTCGAAAATGACGAGGAAGTGCGAACTGCGCTGTTCCCGCATCACCACGTGCGGACCCTGGATCGGGCTGTAAAGTGGCGCGGCTTGCGCGGCATACTCAGCGCATCGTTGATGGGCACGCCTCTGAGCAACCTGCTGACCGGGACCAAGACCCTTGTCCTGCAGGCGCTCCTGACAGGGGCTGCGTTGGTGTGTATTGCCACCGGGTACGCCCCGTGGCCGAACAACATCTTCCGGTTGAACAATGAGTGGGTCAGACCCGACCAGGCAGGCTACGAGCTGCTCACGGGTTCAGTCCTCTTTTACCTGTTCCTGGTGGCATTGCTCTCTCTGCGTGGGCTGGTTCGGGCCTCGATTCTCGCCTCAGAAGGAAGCGGGCTGCGGCAGCTGGGGCTCCGGCAGGTCATCGGAATCATTCACTTCGATGTCGATGATCGCGAGGCCTACCACCTGGAACCAGGCCTGCAGGTCCGTTTTTCCCTGGCGGGCCTGCTATCGATTACGTCGGTAGCCGGCTTCCTGGTCGCTACGGGATTGACGGGGCTTGCGGAGTGGGCACAGAACCTGGCAGCCGTGGCACTGGTTCTCGGCTTCGCCAACCTCTGCCCGTTTTTTGCGACGGATGGCGCCCGCCTGGTGGAGCAGTTCTCGGGTCTGTCGAGGCAACGCTTCCGGGTGCGAAGCTACATCAGCAAGGAGTTGGTTCGCGGACTGGTGCGTCCGGGGCCCGAGAGTAGCGCCAGCAAGCGTTTCTCGGTGGTGGCCACCCTGTGGTTCCTGTGGTTCTTCGGCTTCGTCAAGCTGATCGTTCTGCTGGTCTTTGATCACCTGACTGTCCTGCAGTCGGTGGTCATGCGTACGGATTCGCTGCTGGTCGCTGTCGTTTGCGGCCTGCTGCTCGCCTACATCCTGGCCCTGGTCCTTGTCGTGGTCGTCGCGATGGTCGGCGTCCTGGTCCGCCTGCTCTTCCAGGTCTTCCGGCGTCGCGATACTGATGCTCCCGACGGCACACAGGGCGTCACAGCGCTGTCCGAGGACGAACGTCAACGGCTGCTGGCATCCATTCGGCAACTGTCTACCGGGGATTCAATTCCCGCGAGCACTCTCGACGACGTGCTGTCCGGCGTACAGCAGGATCAATTCGCATCGGGGTCCTGGATCCTGCGGGCGGGAACCGCTGCGCCGAGGTACTACTGGGTGCTTGCCGGGCGAGTCGAATTGCTGCGGCCGCTCCCTGAAGGGGAAGCGGCTCTTGTCGCGAGCCTGGCTCCGGGCGAGAGCTTTGGCGCGGGTCTGTCGGGTGATGGCACCAGCGAGTACGACGTGCGAGCCAGTGAGGAAACCACGGTTCTGACCCTCGATACAGCCTCTCTGCACGCAGTGGTCAGCGCGGGCGGCGAGGAAGCGGCTGGCCTGCGGGAGCTGCTCGACCGAGTCAGTTTCCTGGCCACCGTGCCTGAATTGGCGGCGCTGGGTCCGGCCGGCCGCCTCGACCTTGCGGGCCGTGCCAGCGACTGGAAGGTTGCCGCCGGCGAGGAGCTGGTTCGCCAGGGAGATGAGTCAGATGCTCTGTACCTGGTACGCAGCGGTCGGGTGAAGGTGGTGCGAGAAGTCGACGGCGGTGAGCAATTGGAGTTGGCGGAACTCGGAGAGGGCGCTACCTTTGGGGAGATGGGATTACTCTACAAGCGGCCGCGAACGGCTACCGTCTCCAGCGTCGTCGAATCGCACCTGATTCGGGTGCCGAGGGACGTGTTCGAGGAAGTGCTCAAGCGCTCGTTCCACGTGGGGCTGGCCCTTGAGTCGTTGGCTTCATCGCGCCAGGAGCTGCAGCAATGAGTGCCCTGGCCCGCCTGGTTCCGCTCGCGATCTCTGCTGGCTTTGTGGCAACCAACGGTGAGGACATCCAGAAACTCATGGATCAGTCACTGGACCTGACCCGGCAGGTGGCGGCGAAATCTGAACTCAACAACATTCGCAAGGCCGTGATTCAGGGGGTTGCTACCGATAGGATCGGGTTGGATCTTCACCAGAGCGGCAACTTTTCGACCTTCATCCGCCAAGAGTTCATCGCTGCTGCGGGTGGAGATTCGGCTCTGGACCCCTGGGACGAGCTCTATGAGATTAAGAAGCACCGAGATAGCTACGAGTTGTTCTCGAAGGGGCCCGATACGTCGGCGAACACCGACGACGACATCTGGGTGCTGCTGCCCCTGAAATAGATTGTCCGCGGGTCCTTCCCGCAGATGCTCAGCGCCCGCCCGGTCCGAGCCCCTGTTCCATCAGCATGTCCAGGAACTCGCTCGCCATGGCAGCGTAGCCCTTCCAGTGCATGTGGCAGTAGTCCAGGAACAGGTTGCGGCCTGGGATCGAGCCCGGACTGCGACGATCAGCTGCAGCTTCGAGGTCGACCAGGTGCACGTGTTCGTGGGCAGCGGCGATTTCACGAATGACGGCGTTGTAGGACGGGCGGCAGCGGTTGCGTGGAATCAACTCCACGTGCTGCCGGAGCAGCTTGCGAGCCTCTGCCTGGTTGCCCAGCCTCTGCTCTGCCAGTCCAATCCAGAGGAGGGCTTCGTCTACTTCGTCGCAGGTCTTCAGGTGCTCGGAGGCGCGCTTGAACTGGTCGTCGTAGAAGTGCCGGATCCCCTCGGTGATGCATGCACCTCGTGCCTCTTCCAGGGTCAGCAAGGTGTCCTCGTCGACCCGCCCCAGCTCCAGTTCGACCATTGCCAACAGCGCGGGCAGCGGCGGCGGCTGTGTGCTCTCTGGCTGACGAGAGCAGATCTGCAGTGGCTCGAGGGCCTGCTCGTAGCGGCCGCTGTCGAACAGGGCGATGCCCTCGTAGCAGGGGCCGGTCAGGTGCGGCCAGTCGCGTCCACTGAGTATGTGCCCCGGCTCGAGACCAATGTACGAGAGGTTGATGGGAAGGGTGCACAGCAGAACCGGGATGTCGGCACCCGCCGTGCTGGCGACGATGGCGCGGAGATTGCGTTCGAACTGCTCACGAATGGCGGTACTGTCCGGGTCCTGGGGAGTGAAGTACGGGCGTTCGCTGGGTTGCTCGTCCAGCAGCACCTTCTGGAGTAGCCGGTAGCCCCCCAGGCGGTGAAGCTGTTCGCGCACCCGGGTGGGCGCGATGCTGCCTTCGTTGTTTCCGGAACACACGAGCAGCACGTCTGGGTCGAGGGCGAGTACCTCGCTGGCAATGTCCTTCACCCGGCCTGAGTTCTGCCCTCCCGCCGCGGCGTTGACGACCTCGATGCGTGTGTCCGGGAAGCGGCTTGCGAGCTGCGACTGAAGCCAGCCCGGAATGCCGGTCTCCTCGTTGGGCCTTGCCACCGGCATCGACGTGACATCGGCGAGATCGACGTAGGGCGAACCCATGATGAACGAGCCGCCCAGGACGAACATTCGCCAGCCCTCGCCCTTGTCGGCGACAAAGGTGCTGGCAACCAACGAGTTCTCGGCGTAGCGCGTCGTGCTGTAGACCCCCTCGTCCTTCTTGAACAGCGGTGCTTCGACGAATTGAACACCATCATCAGCGCGGTGCGTGTCGATCAAGTCCCGCTGTTCGGCCCACTCGATGACCCCGTTCACCACGAGCAGCGCCAGTGCTGTGACCAGCACGGCGAACAGGATCTTGCGGCCGGTAGACAGGCGTCGTTCTGTGCTCACGGGGCGTTCGAGTCCTCGTCTTCATGCTCAGGCTCCGAGGCGCCAGGCCGCGGGTCGTCGTCGCCGGCTTCCAGCTTGTCTGCCTTCGAACCGTTGCGTCCCAGGATCCGCTCCTTGATCTGCAGTAGCTCTCCCAGGGTCTCGGTGCGGCCGTAGACACGGCCGGCCATGACCGCCACCGCGCAGCCCCAGCCCAGGATGAAGAGCAGGCTGGCTGCCCCGCGGGGACCCTTCACCCAGCCGTGGCAGTTGAGGCCCAGCAGTCCGTCGGTGACGGCAAAGGGGAACAACAGTCCGGCGTAGATCAGCGTGCCGAGCACCAGCGAAGTGCCAGCGATGGCCAACCAGTGCCTCGGCTCCTGGACTCGAGAGCCCTCGTGGGGTGCCGGTTCGGGAGTGTCCACGGCGTGAGGCTAGCCTGAATTCTGCGCGAGTGCACCGCAGCGGCGGATCCGGTTCATCGTCTCGCCTGCTCGCGGAGGGCCGGCAGGTCCCGCCAGCGCATGCGGCCGAGGCCGCGCAGGTCTTCCAGTACCGTCGGCAGGAGGCGGACTCTGCTGTCCGGGTCTTCCGTCCAGCGCACGGCGATTTCGGCAATCCGGTAGCCGAGGGCTTCGGCAACGACCAGCAACTCGGTGTCGAAGAACCAGTGGTCATTGCGTACCAGCGGCAGAAGACGCCGCGCGGCCGAAGCCGAGATCGCCTTGAGGCCGCACTGCGTGTCCGAGAATGGTGTCCCGAGGACTCGGCGCACGGTGAAATTGTAGCTCTGGGAGAGAATGGTTCTATGCAGGCTTCGCTCCACCCGGGAGCCCAGCAGATGCCGGGAGCCGATGGCGAGGTCCCAGCCTTGCGCGACGTGCGACACCAGGGCCGGCAGCGCCTCGAGATCCGTGCTCAGGTCTGCGTCCATGTAGCACAGGATGCCGGCATCACTGTTCTGCCACGCAGCGCGTAGGGCTCCCCCGCGTCCCGCCTGGGGTAAGGACAGGACCTCGGTTTCGGGGTGGCGCGCCGCGAGCTCGCACGCTACCTCGGTGCTGCCGTCGGTAGAGCCGTTGTCGGCAATGATGAGCCGCCACTGGAGTCCGCACAGGTTGCGTCGGGCAAACTCCAACAGCCTCGGGACGCTGTCCGGCAGGACCTGCGCCTCGTTGAATACTGGGATGACAATGTCCAGGCGTTGTGACACAGGCTGAGCCGGGCTCCGGGGTGCTGCCGGCAACTATAACGACTTGCAACCGGCCGCTGCATCCGGCATCGATTCCGGCTACTCTTCAGGGCCGCGCAGAACACGCTCTCCCGGCTGGAAAGGATGGTGCTCTTGCGATCCTCGGCGCTCATCATTCTGTTCGTCCTGCTCGGCAGCGGCTGCGAACCGGCCACGTTGAGCGAGCTGCAGGAAGACATCCTGACACCCAGTTGCGCCCTCGAAGGCTGTCACAGCACCTTCCTGCCGGCCCGCGACCTGGACCTCAGCGTGGGGGTCAGCTACGCAGCCCTGGTCGATGTCCCAGCGCAAGAGCCCGGCTACACGCTGGTGGTGCCGGGTGACCCCGAGGGCAGCTTGCTGTATCAGGTGTTGCTCGACGACATCGCAACTGTCGGTCAGATGCCGCCGCGAGTCGGCAACAGTGCCGGCTTGAGTCAACAATACAAAGCTGCGGTGCGTAGTTGGATCGCCGACGGCGCCCAGGACAACTGAGACCCGGGCAACAGGAGGACCTGTGAGCGACCAAGACCCGCAGAGCTACTACTCCTGGTTTGGCGTCGATGACGCTCTGTGTGGCCGCGTCATGGCGGCTGCCATGGACCGTGGCGCCGACTATGCCGACCTGTACTTCCAACACACTCGCGGCAATTCGGTGCTGCTCGAAGACGGCATCATCAGCCGGGCTACTTCACACGTGGACCGGGGGGTCGGGATCCGGGGCGTGGTGGGTGACCAGACCGGCTATGCGTACAGCGAAGCTCTCGAAGCCGGACCGATGATTGAGGCCGCACGTACCGCAGCGTCGATCGCCGCGGCCGGCGGCAAGGCGCCGCCACAGGGCTTCCAGGCTACCGAGTCGCCGGGCCTGTATCCCCTTGCCGAAGGCTGGGACGAGGTGTCCGTAGACTCCAAGCTGCCGTTGCTGAGGCAGGCTGAGAGCCTGGCCCGTAGTCTCGACTCCAGCGTCGAGAAGGTGACTGTTGCCTGGGCCGACGGGGACTCTCGAGTCTTGATCTGCACCAGTGATGGGACCCTGTCCGTGGATCGTCGTCCCATGGCGCGGATGTTCTGCTCCATCGTGGCCAGCAAGGGCGGCGACAGGCAGGCCAATAGCGCCAACATCGCCGGCCGTAGGGGCCTGGACTGGTTCACCGAAGATCGAGTCGCCGACATGTGCCGGGACGCTGTCGACCGCACCATGTTGCTGTTCGAGGCTCGCCGTCCGCCTGCCGGACAGATGCCGGTGGTCCTCGCGGCCGGTGCTTCGGGGATTCTCTTGCACGAGGCTGTCGGCCACGGCATGGAGGCTGACTTCAACCGCAAGGGCACGTCCATCTACTCGAACATGATGAACGAGAAGGTCGCGCCCGAGAGCGTCACGATCGTCGACAGTGCCATGCATCCCCACGAGCGCGGCGCCCTCAATGTCGACGACGAGGGCAACTCGACCGAGCGCACGGTGTTGGTGGAGAACGGCGTGATGCGCTCCTACCTGCATGATCGCATCAGCGCGAAACACTACGGGGTCAAGGCCACTGGTTCGGGGCGGCGCGAGTCGTTCCGTTGTCCGCCGATGCCTCGCATGCGCTGCACCTACATGGAGTCCGGCGAGAGCAGCCGCGAGGAGATCATAGCTCAGGTCAAAAATGGCATCGTGGCGGAGACTTTCACCAACGGCCAGGTCCAGATCGGGGCTGGAGACTTCACCTTCTACATCAAGAATGGCTGGCTCATTGAGGACGGACGGATCACGGCTCCGATCAAGGATGTGAACATCATCGGCAACGGTCCTGAGGCGATTCGCAACATCACGATGGTCGCCAATGACATGCAACTGGACAGTGGCGGTTGGACCTGTGGCAAGGAAGGCCAGCGTGTGCCGGTTTCCCAGGGAATGCCGACAGTGCTCGTCTCGCAGATGACCGTTGGGGGTGAGGATGCGTGAGCAATTACTGCAGCAGGCCCGAGACGCGGTGAAGGCGGCGCTGGACGCCGGTGCGGACGATGCTTCTGCCAGTGTTTCCAGCGGTCGAGCGCTGGAGTTCAAGTGGCGTGACGAGAAGCTCGAGAAGGTCCAGGAGGACACCACCCGCTCGCTGGGAATCGCGTTGTACGTCGACGGTCGATTCTCGGCCCACAGCACCAACGATCTGGACCCCGCACGGCTACAGCACTTTGTCAGCGATGCGGTTCAGTTGACCCGCGCACTCGAGCCGGACGAGTACCGACAGATGACGCCTCCGGAACTGTACGAGGGCCAGGCACAGGTGGACCTCGATCTTGTCGATTCGACGCTGGCCGAGGTGAGCCGGGAGCAGCGCATCCAGTGGTGCCGTGACATGGAAGTTGCGTCTCGCGACCACGCGGACGTCGTCTCGGCGACCACGGGCTTCGCCGACTCCTATGGGTTGAGTGCGATCTGTATGTCCAATGGCTTCGAGGGTCTGCACGAAGGGACCTCAGTGGCCTGGGGCTCCGAAGTCACCCTTCGCGAAGGCGAGAACCGCCGTCCGGAAGCCTGGTGGTGGGTCGGAGGTAATCACCGCGAAGGCTTGCCAGAGCCCGAAGAGGTGGGTCGGGAGGCTCTGCGCCGCGGGCTGGCTCGCCTCGGTTCCAGCCGCGGTCCGAGCAAACGCACGGTGATGGTGGTCGACCGGGAGAACGGCAGCTCGCTGGTCGGGCGGGTTCTGTCTGCTCTCACTGCCGGAGCAATCCAGCAGAAGCGGTCGTTTCTTGCCGACAAGCTGGGAGAGGCCATCTCTTCCAGTGTCCTCAGTGTTCGCGACGATCCGCTGCGCCCCCGCGGCAGTAGTTCGCGGCTATTCGACGGTGAAGGCATTGCTGCTCGGCCCATGCAGATCATCGAGGACGGTGTGCTCAAGTCGTACTACGTGGACACCTACTACGGGCGGAAGCTGGGCATGGCCCCCACCACCGGTTCGTCCTCGAACATACTCGTCGGTCTCGGCGACAAGGATTGTGATGCGCTGCTCGACGAGGTGGGGGAGGGGATTTACGTCACTTCCTGGCTGGGCGGTAACGCCAACAGCACGACCGGCGACTTCTCGTTCGGTGTCCGAGGACACCTTATCGAGGCCGGCAAGCTCGCTGCACCGGTCGAGGAGATGAACGTCAGCGGCAACCTGCTGGACCTCTTTTCTCGGCTCGTGATGGTCGGCAACGATCCGGTCCCCTGGTCCAGCTTCAAGGTTCCCACCCTGGTGTTCGAAGACGTCCAGTTCAGCGGCAGTTAAGCACCCCACCCCATGAGAGTCCTCTTGCAGCGCTGCAGCCGAGGTTGTGTCCGGGTGGCCGGCGAAGTCGTCGGCGAGATCGGTCACGGCTTTGTTGCGTTGGTTGGGACGACCCATGGCGACGATGTCGATGTCGCCCGCCAGCTGGCCCGTAAGACTGCCAACCTGCGCGTATTTCCCGATGGCGAGAACCACACCGGGCGCTCTGTGCTCGATGTCGGCGGCGAGGTGCTCGTGGTCTCGCAGTTCACGCTGTATGCCGACACCCGCAAGGGCAACCGGCCATCGTTCGTGAAGGCAGGGGCGCCCGACCAGGCCGAGCAACTCATCGAGGAATATCGGCTCGCCCTCGAGGAGCATGGAGTGAGCACTGCCGCTGGTGTCTTCGCTGCGATGATGGAGGTCGACCTGTGCAACGACGGCCCCTTCACCATCCTCCTGGAGAGAGAAGCGGGCTAGGCCCGGTGGATCACGATCGAGTCTTCGATCAACTCGCCCACGGCCTCTTGTTCGACCATCTGTGCCACCTGCTGCAACACTCTCTCGACCGGGCCACGGTCCGGGCCGACGGTGGCGACTGCGAGCGTCAGCAGGTCCCAGGTGTCCTGGTCGGCGACCTCCGCCACCGCCACCTTGAAGCGGTTGCGGATCCGATCGCGCAGCATCTGTCGTGGGCGCCGCTTCTCTTTGAGAGAGCGGCAGCCATGCAGGCGGATACTCAGCCGTAAGGTGCCGGTGACCACAGGCCGATCCTCTCAGCTTGCCCCACGGGGGTCAAAGCCTGGCTATGGCATGGTTGGCACAGGAGCGGCGATGTTTCACAACCGCGAGCAACTGTTGGCCGAGCATCTGCCCGAGCGGCTTCGGCAGCGCCGTGCCCTGGCCCTGGATCTGCTGGAGGCAGGGGTAAGGGCAGTGGATCCTGCCCTGTGCACCCGTCGTGGGCTCGCCACGTTGCAGGACCACGGCCTCGACCTGAGTCGGCCCGTGTGCCTGCTGGCAATGGGCAAGGCGTCGCTGGCTATGGCGGAGCAGGCCCTGCAACTTTGCGAGGTCGAGCGGGGCATCGTGCACTGCTTCGAGGAAGGTCGACTAGGGCCCCTGGTGCTCGAGCGCTGCGGGCACCCTCTGCCCATCGCAGAGGCTACCCAGCAGGGGCGACGCATGCTCGACTTTGCCCTCTCGCTGGGCGCGGAAGACACTGTGGTTGTGTTGGTCTCCGGGGGGGCGTCGGCGATGCTCGAGCTGCCCGCTGCAGGACTGGAACTGGACGACCTGCGCAGGACAGGGTCCGTGCTGTTGGCGTGCGGCGCCGACATAGCAGAGGTCAACGCCGTTCGCCGCTGCCTGTCGAGGCTGAAAGGCGGCGGGCTGTTGGCGGCGTTGCACCCGGCAGCAGTCTTCAACGTGCTGCTTTCGGACGTGCCGGGGCAGCCTCCCGAGGTCGTCTCCTCGGGGCCGACCCTACCGCCCCACAGCGGGCTCACTGGGCAGGACGTGGCGCAGCGCTATGGATTGTGGGAGCGACTGCCCGCCGCCGTGGTCGAGCGTCTGCGGGAGGCTCCAGTCTCGAGTTGGCAGCCTCCCGAGGGCATGCGGCTGGAAAGCACCGTGGCCGGAGACAATGGCACCGCTGTTGCTGCCGTGGTTGCCGAGGCGAGTCGTCGTGGACTGCACCTTGTCCGAGCGGAGGAAGTGGTTGCCGGCGAGGCTCGTCGATCGGGTGGCGTCTTTGTCGGCCAGGCTCTTGCGCGGGGTGCGGATGGCCTGGTTGCTGGTGGTGAGTGCACAGTTACGCTGCGTGGCGCTGGACGCGGCGGTCGTGCCCAGGAGTTCGTGTTGGCCGCCGTTGCGGAGTTGCAGGACGGCCTGGTCGCTGCCATGGGAAGCGACGGTGTGGACGGCTCCAGCGACGCCGCAGGTGCGCTGGCGGACGCTTCGGTTTGCCAGCAGTGCGCCGGGGACTTCACGCCCGCCCGCTACCTCGACCATAATGATTCCCACTCGTTTTTCGTGCAGACGGGAACGCAACTCGTGACGGGCCGTACCGGGACCAATGTTTCCGACCTCTACCTCTACCTGCGCTGATCCTGGACTGTGGTCTCGCCCATGACACCCTCGTTGAAGCAGCGGTTCCTGGAGGCCCTTACCAACCTGTTCGTGTTTCACCCGACCCGCGGGCAACACACCGAACCCAGCCAACTGGGCATTGATTTCTCTGAGCTCTGGATCGTGGCGGAGGATGGCGTGCGCACCCAGGCATGGTGGATGCCCTCTGCCATCGAGGGAGCCTTCAGTGGCTGCACCGTGGTTACCTTTCACGGCAATGGCGGCACGATGGCTGATCGGCTCGACTGGCTGCAGTGCATGGTTGCGGAAGGTGCGTCGGTGCTGGCTACCGAGTATCGCGGCTATGGCGACAGCGAGGGCAAGCCCTCGGAGCAGGCCTGTGCTCTCGATGCTCGCGCCGCGCTCGGCGAGGCGCGGCGTCTCGCCGGTGCGACGGACGGCCCGCTGTTGGTGCACGGGCGCTCGTTGGGTGGAGCCGTAGCCATTGCCTTGGCCGCCGAAGAGAACATCGACGGGCTCATCGCTGAGTCCACCTTCACCAGGGTTCGGGAAATGGCAATGCTCACTGGCATCCCGTTTGCCGGTCGGCTGGTCGCCTATGAGTTCGACTCGTTGGCCTGCCTCGAGAGGGTCACCGTGCCGGTGTTCCTGGTGCATGGCACCGCCGACACGTTGGTGCCCTTCTCGATGGGGGAAAGGTTGCGCGATGCGCTGCGTGACCGCGATGTGCCGGTGACCTTCCTGGCGGTGCAAGGGGGTGAGCACAACAGCACCTGGCAGAACGCCGGAGAGCGCTACTGGGAGGAGCTTCGAAGCTGGCTGCAGGAGACTGTGCGGCCCACATGAAGCGCGTCTTCCTGGTCGATGGTCTGTCTGTACTGCTGCTTTTCGTCCTGGGGGCGGCGTTGCGGCTGCCGTTGGTGCCGCTGCTGGATGTCTCGTCTGATGCCACGGACCCCATTGTCGGTGCGCTGCGCATCATCTGGTCGTGGAACCCCTTCCTGACGGATTCTCCTCGCTTCGGGTATGGCCGCGCCCTGTCCTACGTGCCCCTGGTCCTCGGTAGCGAGGACGGATTGAGTACGGTGGCCACGCGCCGCGCGCTGGTTCAGGCGCTGGTCGCACCGGTCACCTACCTGTCGATGCGTGTGCTGCTATCCCGGCAGGAGTTTCGCCCCTCGCTGCTGCTGGGGCCGTTGTTCGCAGCGTTGCTGATGGTGGTGAACCAGGACCTGCTGCAAAACCTGATCTGGGGCCACGATGGGTACCTCGGTCCGGAGTGGGCATCGCTCCTGTTGTTGGGCTTTGCCGGCCTGTTGGTCGGCGAGCGTGTGTACCTTTGGGCCGGACTGTCGGGGCTCTCCCTGGCGATGTGCGCAATGAATCATCCCTATGCCATCGCGGCAGTGACGGTGCTGGCGGTGGCCTGGTGGTCAGCGCGTCGGGGTTCGGATCCTGGCCGCGCTCGGGCCGCGCTGTTTGCCCTGGCAGTTGCCGCTCTTGCAGTGCTTCCCCACCTGGCGTACCTGTTGCTGTCTCCGGGTAGCAACCTGTCTGGCGACTTGTTGGAGTCGATCTCTACGTCCCCGTCTGCGGGTTCTGCCTGGCCCTGGCAGTTGCTTTCGGGCTTGTTCTCGAACATTGCCGGCCAGGAAGCAGTGGTGTTCTCGGTTGCGCTAGTGCTGGGGCTGGCCCATCGGCCCCTGAGCCGCCTGTTGCCGATGACGGCCGAGATGCGGCGGGTCATGAGTCCGCTGATAGGGAGCACTGCTGCGGTGTTTGCAGGGCTGCTGCTTCTCGGCTTGATCTCCCGGCAGGTCCACAACTGGCACTGGCGCATGTTGCTGCCATTCGTCACCGCGTCTCTGGGGATGGTGCTGGCCTGGTTGGGAGCCAGCTTGGAACCTGGCGGTCGCGATTGGCAGCAGTCTCGAGTTCGTGCCTTCGCGGCTGGGCTGCTCGGTCTGGGCCTGTTGTTGGGGCTGATGAGCCACAGCTTCCGCCTCGGAACCGATGCCTACATCGAGCCCGCCGAGGGAGCCCGGGAGTCTCTGCTGCAGTTGAGCCAGGTGGAGAGGATCTCGGGGCTGCTTCAGTCCGCTGGCGAGGCAGAGCCTTGGACCCTGGTTGCCTATGGTGTGCCCCCCGAGCAAACCTACGCGCGCACCCTGCCCTTGGCATTGAACCGTGTCCTTCAGCCGAGCTCGAAGGTGATTCTCGCCGGCACGCGGAGCCAGTGGCTGCAGGGCCCCATATTGTTCTACTTCGAGGGTCCCGGTTCCTGGATCGATGGCGTAGCTGCTCACGCCGGCGTCGTAGATGCCACGACCTTGTGGCGTGGAACGGAGTCGCTGGCGGTGCGGGCGGACTCGCCGGAGGTAGCGATGGGCCTGGGCCTCGCCGTCTGTGCGGCCAGTGCCGGGGCCCCCCTGGCTGCTGATTCTCCACGCGAGTCGCTCGCCCTGCTGTCAGCTGCCGGCCTGGCCGACGGCTCCCTGGTCGGCGAGCCGCTGCTCGACCCGAGCCCCTGTGTCCGACCGACACACTGAGCGCTGCTGCGGTGTATTGTCCTCCCATGGAGCGTCGCCTGACGTCAATTCACGGCAATCGCCAGCGGCTCGACGGTGGAGCGATGTTCGGGAATGCCCCGCGAGCTCTGTGGTCGCGCTGGCTGCCCCCTGACGAGAGAAACCGGGTCCCCCTGTGTTGCCGCACCCTGTTGGTTGAGCAGGAAGACGGCCGCCGCATCCTGCTTGAAACGGGCATCGGCGCCTTTTTCGAGCCGAAACTGCGAGACCGTTTCGGTGTCGAAGAAGAGGAGCATGTGCTGCTCCGGTCCCTGGCTGCTCATGGCCTGGGCCACGAGGACATCGATGTCGTCGTGCTGTCTCACCTGCATTTTGACCATGCCGGTGGACTGCTGAGCGCCTGGCAGGAAGGTGCGCCGCCCGCCCTGCTGTTCCCGAAGGCCCGGTACGTCGTGGGAGAGGTCGCGTGGCAACGAGCCATTGCGCCCCACTCCCGCGACCGAGCGTCCTTTGTTCCGGGGCTCACCGATTTGCTCGAGAGCAGCGGTCGCCTGGAACGAGTTGTCGGTGATCGCAGCGCGGTGCTCGGAGATGACTACCGGTTCCACATCTCTGACGGTCATAGCCCCGGAATGATGCTTGCCGAGGTGGCGATGCCCGCCGGGCCGGTTGTGTTTGCGGGTGACCTGGTGCCGGGCACACCCTGGCTGCACCTGCCGATCACCATGGGCTACGATCGCTACCCGGAACTGCTCATCGACGAGAAACGTTGCCTGTTGGAGGATCTGCTGCAGCGCGGCGGGCGACTGTTCTACACCCACGACCATGCGACGTCGGTCTCGGGCATCGGCCGCGATGATCGGGGTCGCTTCCACGCCGTGAACTCGCTTGCAGAGGTCGACTCGCTCGCGAACTGAACTGCGCTGTTCGTGGCGGCGGGCAGCTAGCGCTCAGCCCGCTTCTTTACGAACATCAGGAAGCGCTTCAGCGAGGACTCGGTGAGCTCTTCTTCGACCCACTCGGGGATGTTTCGGCCCGTCTTGACCTCGGTGATGTAGAGGAAGCGCACCTTGCCGGGGCTCGAGCCGGGCCACAGAGAGTACGAGCCGTCGGTCTTCTCGATCTCGTTCTTTTTTTCCTTGTCGAGGGTCCAGTGCAGGTAGTGCTCATCGGCAAAGATGTCGTGGTGGATGTGGTAGGTGATGTCCACCCAGGCGACCTTGACGAGATAGCGAATTCCGACCGTGCGCGAACTGCCCGCGCCTGCCTTGTCGAGGTAGCGGTCGGCCTCTTTCACCGCCTTGCTGGCTCGGGGTACGAGTTCGAACTTCACCAGCAGCTTCCAGACCTCGTCGATGTCGGCGTCGATCTCGATGATTCCCGTGATGAGCCCCGATCCTTCCGCTCTGCCGCGGTCGGTGCGCAGTACCAGCTTGCCCTTCTTGATTCGTTGTTCTTCTTTGGCGGTCAGTGTTGGCAGCTTCGGCTTGCCAGTGACGTTGTGAGCCAGGGCGCTGCGGGGCGTGCTGGAAGCCAGCGGGCAGGCGATGGCGAGGGCAACGAGTAGGATCAGGAGTTGGCGCATAACGGCTTGATACCGGGTCGGGCCCTTGTTGTGAAGGGTCGGGTGGGTGGACAGGGACTTGCATCCGATGCTGTTCTCTAGGGGTGGACGAAGATAGCACCTCCTTCATTCAACTCGGCTCGTTTCACCTGCACCAGCGCCTGGCTGCCGGTGGCATGGGTGAGGTGTGGTGCGGTGCGCACGTCAGCACCTCTTTGCCGGTCGCCATCAAGCTGATCACCGCCGAGGACGCTCTCGACCCGGGCTCACAGGCTGCGTTCTCGAACGAGGTGCGTGCCATGGCCCGCCTCGATCATCCGCGCATTGCCCAGGTCTACGACTTCGACACGGTGACCGCTGAGGCGGCAGATGCCTCGGACGGAAGGCTGGTGGCAGGCTGCCCTTACCTCGTCATGGAACTGCTCGAGGCTGGCGTCCTCGATCCCTTCCGCTACTCGCGACCCTGGGAGGACCTCCAGTCCGTGCTCGCGGCTCTCCTGGATGCGCTAGCTCATGCCCATGCCCGCGGCGTGATTCATCGTGACTTGAAGCCCAGCAACATCCTCTTCGCAGCGGCGGATCGGCCAGTGCCCGGCCTGCGACTTACGGACTTCGGAATTGCCCATGCAATCGGCTCAGGAGATGAGGAGGAGGTGTGCTGGGGCACTCCTCACTACATGTCCCCCGAGCAGCACTTCGGCGAGAATCGTGACTTCGGGCCCTGGACCGACCTCTATGCCCTGGGTTGCATCGCCTACGAGTTGGCCTCTGGCACCCGTCCCTTTCCGGCGGACACGGTCTATGCGGCGGTATGGGGTCACCTGCACAACGAGATGCCCAGCCTGGAGCCTCGTATCCAACTTCCCGCCCGTTTCGAGGACTGGGTTCGCAAGCTGCTCGCCAAGCGGCCGAAGGACCGCTTCGAGGGAGCTGCAGATGCCGCCTTTGTCTTGAACTCGCTGGAGGAAGAACGGGTCTGGGGCTTGCCTCCGTTGCCCTTTGATTGGAAACCGTCTCAAGAGGTGGAACAGCCCCCCTTCGGCTACGTGGGTGCCGGTCTCGGGCTGTTCAGCTTGAGGAGCCTGCCGCTGCTCGGCCGTGAGGTGGAGTTGTCCGAGATCTGGAAGGGCCTGGTCGACGTCTGGACCCACGCTCAGCCCCGAGTCGCCGTCCTGCACGGGCCCGCCGGCTACGGCAAGAGTCGCCTGGTGGAGTGGCTCTGCGAGCGAGCCAGCGAACTGGGTGGTGCGACGTCTCTGCACGTGCGTCACGACCCCAGCGCTCGCAATCATGCGGGTCTGAGTGCAGCGTTTGCCCGGAATCTGGGCTGCAGTGGCCTGGTCGGTCTTGGGCTTCGCGAGCGTCTGCGGGGTCTGTTCGCCGAGTGGGGAGCAGACGACGTGGTTCTCGAGGCCGAGCGCCTGGCCATGTACCTTGAATCGGACGACGACCGGCCAGAGGACCTGGAGTTGTTGGTCCAGTTCCTGCGTCAACGCTCAGCCCACCGGCCGCTGATCCTCTGGCTCGACGAGCCGCACTGGAGTGAACAGAGTCTCGCGCTGCTCGAGCATGTCCTGGGCGAGGGGGCAGGGGAGGTCGGGCCGGTCTTCCTGGTCGCGACGGTGCACGACGAGACGCTCGCCCGGCGCCCGGCCGCGCTGGAGCGCTTGCGGGTCCTGATCGAGAACCCCAGCAACAACTCGGTCTCCGTGCCGGTTGCCGCCCTGGAAGAGAGCCACTGCCGACGACTCGCTCGGGACGTGTTGGGGCTGGAGGAGCAGCTGGCGACTGCTGTGCAGGAGCGTGCAGGGGGCAGTCCGATGTTCTTCATCCAGTTGGTTCGTGGCTGGGTGCAGGAGGCTCGCCTGCACTCAGGACCCGAGGGGTTCAGTCTTCCCTCGGGTGCCGATCTGGCAATTCCGGACAGCCTTGCGGAGGTGTGCCTTGGCCGCATCCAAAGAGTCGCTTCCGAGCATGGCGAAGGGGCTTTTGAGAGCCTCCAGGTCGCTGCCGCCCTGGGCAGCGACGTCAACCTGCTGGAGTGGAACGACGTGTGCTCCCAGCGCGGCCTCGTGGCTCGGCTGCCCCTGTTGGACTCGTTGCTGAAAAGCGGCCTGGCTCGTGCCACGGACCTGGGATGGGAACTGGTCCACGAGCGCCTGCGTGATTGCCTCGAACAGTCCTGCCGCGACGTGGGCTGCTGGGCGGAACTGCACTTAGCCTGTCTTGAGATGCTCGGGCGGCGCTACAGCGAGGACACTCCGGCACTGCAGCGGCGATTGCAGTGGCACCGTGACGAATGTAGCGCCTCGGGCGGCTAGGGCTCGCGCCCTCCATTGCCTTCGAGCTCGGTCCTGAGTGCTTGTATGTCCTGCTGCAGGGCCTCCAACTGCTGGGAGAGCCTTACCACCTTGCCCAGAGTGCTGGTGTCGGTTTCTACTTTCACCGAAACCAGCTCCTTTTCCGCCTCTTCCATGCCCGTCATGATCACGCCGATGAACAGGTTCAGGATGATCATCGTCGCCAGCAGCGTGAACGACGAGAAGAAGATGGCGGCGGACCAGTTGACGCCGTTCGCGCCGACCAGGGCGAGGGCTTTTGTCTTGTCGCATGGAATCCGGGCACTCTCGTCATAGCCGTACTCGTGGCAACCGAACATGTTGATGTACATGACGTCGGTCCAGTCTTCGAGGGTGGACACCCGGTACATGGTCAACAGGCCAGTCTCGAGGTTCTCGAAGTGCACGGGATCGTTGTCCTGGTAAAGGAAGGTGCCGAGCACGCCGTACAGGTAGAACAACAGCGCCAGCAGGATCGAGATGTAGAACATCGAGGGGATGCTCTTGAGCAGGGCTGAGACCAGTACCTGCAGGCGAGGCAGGGCGCGCACCAGTTTGAGCACTCGCAGCAATCTCGCCAGGCGTAGCACTGCTGCAAACGAGGTCTCGCCGGGCAGGAAGCAGATGGCGACGATCAGAAAATCGAACACGTTCCAGGGGTCGAGGAAGTAGCGCCAAGGCCTGTTTCCCTCGGCGCCCATCTTGATGGCGATCTCGGCGACGAAAATCCACAGGATGAGTGAGTCCAGGGAATGGAGGGTCGAATTGGACCTCATCTCGGGGTCGGTTTGGATCCCCACGAGCACGCCCGCGGCCAGGATCACGCCGATGATGAAGTTGTTGAACAGGGGGGAGAGGGAGATCTTCTTGAGGAACTCGACCACAGCGACGTCTCCGAGGTTCGCGAGAAAGGATGCCATAGGACTGCGATGGAGTTAAAGTCCGTGCGGCGCAGCAGCTCCTTCCGTCGTCGCCGCACTCGTGCCGAATTCAAGCTAGGATTTTCGACCATGGCTCCCACTTCTGTGTTCCGACCCGATTTGTTCGAAGGCAAGGTGGCCGTAGTTACCGGTGGTGGTAGCGGCATCGGCAAGGCGATTGCGGCTGAGTTGCTGGAGCTCGGCGCGCGGGTTGTCATCGCCGCTCGCAACGAGGAGCGGCTGCAGGCAGCAGCGCGCGAACTCGGCAACGAGGACCGTGTCGTCCACCAGGTGTGCAATATCCGCGACGAGGAGCAGGTGCGGGCCCTGCTCGAGTTCACCTTGGAGCGTTTCGGTGCCATCGACTTCCTGGTCAACAATGCTGGCGGCCAGTTTCCGAGCCCGGCGGGCCTGGTTCGCACCAAGGGCTGGAACGCCGTCATCGAGACCAACCTGACCGGCACCTTCTTGTGCTGTCGCGAAGTCTTTGGCCTGTGGATGGAGGAGCACGGCGGGGTCATCGTCAACATCGTCGCCGACATGTTTCGCGGCTTCCCGGGGATGGTCCACACGGGGGCGGCGAGGGCCGGCGTCGACAACATCACCAAGACCCTGGCAGTGGAGTGGGCGCACCTCGGGATCCGCATAAACGCGGTGGCCCCTGGCACCATTCACAGCTCGGGGATCGACACCTACGAGCCTGCTTTTCAGCAGGTCTTTCACGCCATGGCGGACAACATCCCCGCACAGCGCCTGGGCACCGAGGAAGAGGTCTCCGCTGCGGTCATTTTCCTGCTGTCGCCAGCTGCGGCCTTCGTAACCGGCGAGACCATGAGGGTCGACGGCGGCGGTAGCCTCTGGCGGTTGAACTGGGAAGTGCCTCACCACGACAAGATGCCTCGTTGGGGTGGCCGTCCGTCGTCGGACGTGGGTGACTCCTGAAGCCGGTTCCGCGCAGCCCATGACGGAGGCAGCCGCCACTTCTCCCAGCAGGATTCGAGCCCTGTTCGCGCGACCGCCTACGGTCGTAGTGCTGTCCACCGCGCTGTTCGCCGTGATGATGGCCTGGCAGATCGCGCATCGGTCAGCCCTTACTCTCGACGAACTGCATACGCTTCTGATCGCGAGAGTCCTGGTGGCTGGCGAGCAGTTGCCGTTCTTTATCGGCTCGGTTTCCCGTTACGAGGGCGGCTCCTGGCTGGTCGCCTGGCCGGTGTCCT
This sequence comes from uncultured Rickettsiales bacterium, assembly GCA_964490445.1. GTDB lineage: Bacteria > Myxococcota_A > UBA796 > UBA9615 > UBA9615 > UBA6601. The sequence continues at coordinate 32,183 of CAZBDA010000051.1, forward strand.
GGCTGCTCCGGCTTGGTGCCTACGGTAGTGCCGCTACGTGCTGGACGGCGGGCTTGCTCTCGCTGGCTACGGTGGCGCTCGGTTCCTGGTGGTTGGCCCGCACCGTGCGGCCCGCTGCAGGCCTGTCGCTGGGGCCCCTGCTGGCGCTCTGCGCGCCGGAGTTTCTGCACTACTCCTACCGCGCCTGGGGAAGCATTGGCGAGGCTTTGGTCGTGTTTCCCATCGCCGCCTTTGCCTATGGCTCCTGGTTGCGGCGTGGTCGCCCGCTGGTCGGCACCGTGCTGCTCGGGTTGCTGCTGGCAGCAGCGGTGGTCGTGTCCTACCTGCACATGGTGACGGCTTTATTGTTCGTCGCTCTGCAGGTTCTCGACCGTCCCCTGGGTCGGCCTGTCCGGGTCGCCCTCGAGACCCTCCTGGTTTCCATCTGCGCTGTCCTCGGCTTCGGCGCCTGGCTGTGGCTCGCCGTTCCGCATGTCGGGGAAGCCCTGACGGTGCGTGGCGGGACGTCGCTGCTTGCCACCCTGGACAACCTCGTGCTGGTTCGCCTGGACCTCATCGCGTGGAACTTTCCGCAGGCCTGGATGGGCCAGCACCTTGCTCGTGGTGTGCTTCCCGGAGCGTCGGCCGCCGGCCTGTCGTTGCTGAGCTTGTGGAGCGGCTGGGTGGTCTGGCGTGCCGGCGGCAGGGGCCGCTGGCTTGTTGCCCTTTGGCTGGTGCTATTGCCTGGTCTCAGCGTCGGTCACGCCCTGGCTGATCCCCCCGATGTGTTGCGCTACTACGTGCCACTGCTGGTCTGCTCCCTGGCGCTCATCGCTGCGGCCGGGACCCGCCCCAGCGCCGTGGCCCTGGCTCTGGGCTTGTTGATGTGGGCTCCCCAGGGCCTGCCGATGCCCTACCAGCAGCCCTCTCACAGCTATCTCGAGTTGGCGGGCAATGCCATGTATCGCTACAGCGAAGACCCGCATGCCAAGTTCAAGTTGTTACGGCGGCAGGTGGCCGAGCGCTACCAGCCGTGGTTTGCGTTCGGCTACGGCCTCGATGCAGGCACCCGCTACAGCCGTGAGCGGCGCACCATGGTGGGCGCATTGGCTGTCTGGACGTCTTCGGGTCGATCGCCCGACGAGAATCCCCACTTCGTGTTTCGTGAGGCGGAGAGTTGGCTGGTATGGCCCGAGCCCCAACGACAACCAACCGAGGCTCCATACTTCCTCTACGGCTTCGGTGTGGGGATGTTGTCGGATGGACGCATCGACGACCTGGAAGTGGAGTTCCTGGCGGCGCTGGATCGGAGCCGCCGTGACCAGGTTCTCGAGGGCATAGGCTCTGCGCTGGTGGCCTGGCTGCTGGCGGGCGAGGATCTCCTCGCAGACGGTTGGCACGCGGCGCTGCTGGCAGGGGATGACCCCGAGGACTGGTTCGCCCTGGGCCGTGGCGCTGCCGCCGTGGGGGGTGGTCAGCGGCCTGGCGCCGCTGATCTCGGCCTCAGCCCAGGCAGTGCTCGGGACCAGGCCTTGAGTCGTGGCAGGCAGGGCCCGACTCGGCTCCAGCTTCGCGAGATGGTGCAGGTGTCTGTAGTGCCGACGCCGGCACCGCTG